>JBFYSV010000115.1:0-13487 GCA_041301185.1 Anaerolineae bacterium | reverse complement strand
CCCCCCCCCCCCCCCAAAAACTCCCCCAATTTCCCCTGAAGTGCGTAGCTCCTATAACTAACAAAGCTGTAATTACAGTTGGTGGGAATACCTGGAAAAGCCTTGCCAGAAAATTAAATCTATGGTGTATAATTGGATAGCTCCCCGGGGAATTTACCCACCAGATTAGTAATGGCTTGCGAGCCATTTATTTGAATGTTATAATTATCGAACGATTGTTCTCCCCAACTTATGCAGCGGAATTAACAATTTCAACCTGATATCGATCCCCTGTCAGCCAGCCTGAACGCGTTATGCGTGTCATGAGGGCTTGATCTGGCATATATCCCAACAAAGAGACATCTGAGTCAGATACTATGAAAGTAATCGAATTAGAGAACACTCCTCTGACAGACTTACGTCAGCGAGCCAAGGACCTCAATGTCCCTGGCGCAGCGCGCTTGAAGAAAGAGGATTTGATCCTGCGTATCCAGCAATTTGAGGCAGAGCAGGCAGGTCTGGAGCTGCGCGGTGGCATCCTGGAGATCATGAGTGAGGGGATTGGCTTCCTGCGCTCTGGGCTTTACCAGCCAGGACCTTACGATGTGTATGTCTCCCAATCTCAAATCCGGCGCTATAACCTGCGCAATGGAGACCTGATCATCGGTCATGTCCGCCCACCGCGCGAAACCGAGCGGCATTATGGCTTGCTCAAGGTAGAGACGGTTAATGGCATTGACCCCGAGGAAGCCAAACGCCGGCCTGTGTTTGAAGCTCTGACCCCGATCTTCCCGGATACCCGTTTTGACCTGGAAACCGACCGCCACACCCTGGTGACTCGCCTGATCAACCTGGTTACCCCAATTGGGCGCGGGCAGCGCGGTTTGATCGTGTCGCCTCCAAAAGCAGGTAAAACCACCATCCTGAAACAGTTGGCGAACTCTGTTTCGACGAAATATCCTGATGTCCACCTGATGGTAGCCCTGATCGGTGAGCGTCCTGAAGAAGTGACCGATATGGACCGCTCGGTGGATGCTGAGGTGATCGCTTCGACCTTTGATGAGCCGGTTACCTCACACGTGCGCGTAGCAGAAATGGTGCTGGAGCGGGCCAAGCGTCTGGTAGAAGTGGGACGGCATGTGGTCATACTCATGGATTCGATCACCCGGCTGGCGCGTGCCTATAATCTTGTCGTAACCCCGTCAGGACGCACGCTCTCAGGTGGAATCGACCCATCTGCCCTTTACCCCCCAAAACGCTTTTTTGGTGCTGCCCGTAATATCGAAGAGGGCGGCTCGCTAACCATTATTGCCACGTGCCTGATTGACACCGGTTCAAGAATGGACGATGTCGTTTACGAAGAGTTCAAGGGTACCGGCAATATGGAGCTGCACCTCTCGCGGCGATTGCAAGAACGGCGTGTTTTCCCGGCGATTGATATCGAGAGATCTTCTACCCGCCGGGAAGAGCTGCTTCTTGGCCCGGATGTCACTCCGCGAGTGTGGTTGATGCGGCGCATGTACGACCAGATGGTTACATCTCCTCCGCATGGCGCAGGCTTAGATCCAACCACTGCCACAGAGGCCATCCTGCAAAGATTGGCGCGCACTGCCAACAACCAGGAGTTTCTGGAAACACTGACTGACGAATAGGAGCAGCATTTCCTGGTGCTTTTACCTCCGTCAGGCACATAGATTACCCCTATGTCTTCCAAGATGAGCCGTTTCTGGTCGGCCTTTGCCTGGCTGATTGCAGCTAGCCTGGTTGCCCTGACCATCTATTTGGGCTGGAATACCTGGTCCGCCCGGGCAGCTATGTCTGCTGAAGTAATGGGCGAAGAACAGCCGGTGTTACCAATCACTAAACCTCTGCCAGATAGCGCCACCCCGGTCAAGATGCCGGAATTTGGCGTTTCTGGAGAGATGGCATCTGTCTCTCGCCAGGCAGACTTGCATACGATAATCCCCACCCGTCAGCGCACGGATGTGCGCAGTTATGTGGTCTCGCTAGGCGACTCGGTCTTTGAGATTGCTCGTAAGTTCAATATCACCCCAGAGACCCTGTTATGGGCGAATTATGACCTGCTCAACGACAACCCAGACATGATCTCGGTGGATATGGAGCTCAAGATACCACCGGTAGATGGTGTGTACTACCAGTGGGCAGAAGGCGATAGTATCCAGAGCGTGGCAGCCCGCTTCGAGGCTGACATGGATGATATCCTCAGTTGGTCGGGGAATGGAATCGATCTGACAGAGCCAAGCGTACCGGCTGGTGCCTGGGTGATGGTGCCCGGCGGGCATCGCGAGTTCCGCCAATGGGTTATCCCAGTGATCCCGCGCGGGCGAGCAGGGGTATCCAGCGAGCTGTATGGGGCGGGCGCCTGTACGGGCAGCTATGAAGGGGCTTATGGAACGGGGGCATTTATCTGGCCCGCCGGGAACCATATCCTGTCGGGTAACGACTACTGGTCAGGGCACCTGGCGATCGATATCGCTGCCGGTGAAGGCGCGCCGATCTATGCGGCAGATAACGGTGTGGTGGTCTTTGCAGGTTGGGCAAATGGCGGCTATGGGTACATGGTTATGATCGATCATGGCAACGGATATCAAACCCTGTACGCCCATATGAGCCAGGTGAGCACGTCATGCGGGCGCAGCCTTAGCCAGGGTCAAATTATTGGCTATTCTGGCAGCACTGGAAACTCTACTGGTGCCCACCTACATTTTGAGGTTCGTTACCAGGGCGGGTTTGTTAGCCCGTGGTATGTTCTGCCCGCACCCTGATCTTGCTGGAATCTTCCATAAATTACCCTGCTAAGTTGATGGACCCGGAGGAATGAAATGGGCAATAACGATTCGGAACCCAAAACAGATCTGATCGCCGAAACGGAAAACTACCTGGTATGGCGCGCCGAAGAACCAGATGGCGAAATCACCTACCATATGCAGCTCAACAACGTAACTATTCACTTCTTTCAAGAGGAATGGGACGAGCTTATCGAGCTCGCGCAGCAGCTGGCGTAACCCCCAGCCTGATGCTATTGGGTGATCTTTTCCACGTAAGGGATTACCCCCTTGCAGGGCTCTGTGAAGTAACTGGAAACACTTTCCCAGCTTAAGCGACCCGGACTGTTCTGCCAGGCCATGTGGATGGCGTAGGACAGGCAGCCTGGTCCGGCGTGATAATTGGCAACGGTGAAGCGCCACAAGTCCTCGTAGTCACTTACTGATCCAGGAACCTGTTCGGTGGCTGTGCCGATGATTTGTCCGACCTGGTCGCAATTTGCCTGCAGCGTTTGGGCAAACAATGCCACGCTGGTGTACGCATTGGACAGGTCAACCCCCGCCGGACATTCCGGGCAATCTGCTTTTGCCTCTACCGCAAGCGCCCCCCGCAAGAGTGCTTGATCGGCGGGTTTGAGTTTTAGATAGCCTTCCGCGCAGGCATCTTCTGCCAGAACCAGGGGGCAGAACTCATCATAAAACGACCCATTCCATAGCAGAATTGCATCTGCACCGTTATCGGTGATCTGCCCCAGGCCAAATTCTAGCGGAACACGAAATACGCCGGGCCAGAACTGGCTTTCCTGAGCAAATAAATTTTTGAGCAATTGGGCTGGCACGCTGGTTTGTTGAGAAACATCAAGGATGCGGGCATCAAACTGGTTCTGCCATTCCAGGACGGCTGGGCGAGCGCGCTCTAAACCGCAGGCGTCTGCGTAGCCGTTCGCCAGCATCCCGCCGGTGGCGCAGCTGCTTGCATTTACAACACCCTGCGCGATCAGCCTGCCCGCCAGGTAATAATAAGCCTCGTCAGAGTTGAGCAGGCTGGTTTGCTCCGGTGTGGACAGCCAGCCTGGGGTGCCGCCCATCGGGGGGAAGGCTTCCCAGGTTTTGGCGCAACTGGCGATCGGTTTGCCCCTCCACTGGGTGCTGAGGACATCGACAAAATACCCGCTGCCGCCGGGGGCTGTGGAGACTCCTGAGTCGATCACCCGTACCTGGGCGGTGAATTTCTCAGTGGTATCTCCAAAGCTGGATTCAGCCCAGAATTCCACCAACACGCCTTCTACTGGGGTGGTCTGCATCGGTAGAGCGCAGCGGTCGCCCGCACAATAGAACATGATGTCTGCGTACGTTCCTTGGATGGCTGTGATCGTCTCGTTGGGCAAGGGTTCTTCCCCGGTTAATACCAGGGTTGGCAGGTTGGAGCAGAAATTGTTCGGTGGGATGGGTAAGCAATCCTCTAAAGAAACCCAAACGGTGGGCTCTGGCAGGTCTATAACCACCTGGCGTTGTTTTTGTTGGACGGATACCAGAAGAAAATATATCCCGTTACAACCGGTAGTCGTGGTGTTTCCATTGACGATTTGCTTGCAAGGCGGAGTATCCAGCCACTCTTGATAGGCCTCTGCGCTACAACCATTATAGACTTCCTCAGCAGTTGGCAGCCCTTCATGGTCGATCTTCAGGGTACAAAGGATCTCGTTGTCATTCCAACGGATCAGCCACCATTCGTATTCTGTATATGGGGCAGTCAGAACGGTTTGGCGACCGCTATCCTCGGCTGCGGCAGCCAGATTTGTTCCCCCGGCAATGGCGCTCAACAGGAACACGGGAACTAAAAAAATAACAATGCCGACCTTGAGCTTCGCCATCCTTAAGAACAATATCATGATCAAACGTGGTTGTCAACCATTCTTCGCGGAATTATCAAAAATGAAACCATGATCTACTTGCTTACCCCCGCTCCGCGTGATACACTCTTACTAATATGACCGCGCGTGTGCTAATTGTATCACCTGACGCAGGCTTCGGGGGATTGATCCAGCAGACGTTGGAAAAAGTGGGGAGCTATGAGCCTGTGCTGGTCTCCACGGGGCGCCAGGCGCTGGAACTGGCTGAGAAAGCCTCCATCGATTTGGCAATTCTGGACGCCGATACTCCGGATCTCTCTTATATTGATCTGGGCTTGACCTTGCAGGCAAATGACCCGGCAATGCAACTATTGTTAATCCCTTCCGATGAGACGGTCAAGAATATTGAGATTAAAGGTTTGACGATTGGCGGCTACCTGACCAAGCCATTCTACCTGCCCGACCTGGTGGAAATTGTGGGCAGTGCCCTGGCTGGTGATGAGTATGAGGAAGAATCAGATCTTACAGCCCAAGAAAACTCATATTCCGGAACTATTCCTGGTGAGCGCCAGGATGAAGCCGGAACAGCGCCACTCGACTTGCCCGTTTCCTCTGCTACTCAGAAGCCCTGGCTGAAGGATGTAGATAAAGCAGCTCAGCACCTTGCACGGTTGAGCCTGTCTACATCTGCTCAGGCAGCATTGATTTTAAACCGAGGCCAATTGTGGGCTTATGCAGGGCAATTGTCCAGGGCAGCTGCAGAAGAGCTTGCGCAAATCGTGCAGTATGATTGGAAGCCTGGAGATAGCAGCAATGGTTACGTCGAGGGTGGTAACGTTGACCTGGCTCGCTTCATTCACCTCAATGCGACTGGTGGGGAGTATCTGTTGTATGCCACTGCTTTCGAGGGAGAGATGCTTCTGGCGCTGGCGTTTGATACCCGCACGCCTTTCAGCAAAATTCATTCACAGGCAAACAGCCTGGTGCGCGCCTTGATTTCTCCCCCAGTAGATGTGCCGGAAACCAGATTTGAACCGGGTCCAGCCCAGGATGTTAAACCCCTGCAGCAAGAAGAAGCCGTGGATGATCAGCGCCATCCAGCGATTGAAGATAAGGAGTGGTATTGGGAATTCGATCCTGAACCAGAGTTGGCAGTTCAGGCTGAAGAAGGTCGGCGTGGAGCCAGTATTCCCGGGGAGGCAATCCTGCCCGGCATGCCGGTTCTACCGGATGACACGCCGGGGCGGGGTATTCCTGCTATTCTGGACATTGCTCTGGCTACGGAGAGGGAATTCGAACCGGATGCCGAGGCGACCAAACCGGTGCGGGTTAACCAGACCCAGGCGAGGAGCCTGCGATCCTCCTCGCCGGTAGTTTATGACATTAACTATGCCTGCGTGTTGCTACCGCGGCTGCCTGAGCATCATTTGACGGGTGATCTTTCTGTAAATTTATCGGGGTGGATGCGCCGGCTGTCATTGGCTTTTGGATGGCGCCTGGAATATCTGGCAGTGCGCCCGGGCTGGCTTCAATGGATCGCTTGTGTTGCCCCTGAGACTTCTCCTATCCATGTTGTGCAGCTTGTCCGGCAGCGCACTTCGCAGCTGATTTTTGCTGAGTTCCCGCGTTATTCGGCGGAGAATCCTTCAGACGACTTTTGGGCGCCAGGCTACCTGCTGGTGACCAGCACAAAGCCCTTACCCGGAGAGATGGTGCAACAATTTATTGGACAAACCCGCTTGCGTCAGGGGATTTCCACCAGGAGTTGAGTTCAGGAGTAGCATGCCCCCCAGCCTGTATCTGATTGATGGTCACGCCCTGGCATACCGGACATACTTTGCACTGACTCGCGGTGCCAGTTCGGGTTTTACTACCCGAGATGGGGAACCCACGGCGGGCGTCTTCGGCTTTACCAGTGTTCTGCTAAAAATTTTGGAGCAAGAGCGACCGGATTATCTGGCAGTGGCTTTCGATACCGGAAAAACTTTTCGGGATGAGCTGTACCCTGAATATAAAGGCACACGCGCCAAGATGCCCGATGATTTGCGACCTCAGATCGAACGGGTGCGCCAGATTGTCGATGCATTTAATATCCCCAGGATTGAAATGGACAATTATGAAGCGGATGAT
This sequence comes from Anaerolineae bacterium, assembly GCA_041301185.1. Taxonomy (GTDB): domain Bacteria; phylum Chloroflexota; class Anaerolineae; order Anaerolineales; family UBA4823; genus JAQBDA01. The sequence goes on along the minus strand of JBFYSV010000115.1, from coordinate 6,739 downwards.
GTCCTGGGCAGCGTGGCGCGCAAAGCGGTCGCTCAGGGGCTGGGGGTTAAAATCATCACTGGTGACCGCGACCTGCTCCAGCTAGTGGACGATCGAATTATCGTCAACCTGCCTGGTAAAACCCTGTCTGAGGCGCGGGATTTCTTTGCCCGAGATGTGGTGGAATACCTGGGGGTGCGCCCGGATCAGGTTGTGGACTACAAAGCTCTGGTGGGTGATAAATCTGATAATATACCCGGTGTTGCGGGTATTGGGGAGAAGACCGCCATCTCGCTGCTGGATGCTTATGGAAACCTGGAAGGTGTATTTGCTCACCTGGATGAAATCAGCGGCAGCGTACGAACAAAACTGGAGAAGGGCAGGCAAGATGCAACGCTGAGCTACAAGCTGGCAGCCATCGTGACCGACCTGGATGTGCCCTTGAATCTCGAGCAGGCTCGCCCGGAGCATTTCGATCCTGCGAAAGTCGAAGAGATCTTTCGCCAGCTTGAATTCCGCACCTTGATGCCGAGATTGCAAAGCTTGAAGCAACGCCTGGGATTGGATACCGCAACCAGACAAGAGCAGCTTTCCTTATTTGATCGAATTGAACCGAAGCTGGAAACCAGCCAGCCCACCAAGGATGAAGGTGCTGCCCATACCCGTATCATTGATACAACCCAGGCGCTGGCTGAGCTCGTTCGGGTATTGAAAAACGCCAGCCGGATTTCCTTTGATACAGAAACAACCTCCACCAGCCAGATGTTGGCGGAGCTGGTAGGGATATCGCTGGCTGTCGACGGGCAAAACGGGTACTACATCCCGGTTGGGCATCTCCCAGAATTGGGCAACCAGCTTCCCCTGGAGACTGTTGTTGAAGCGCTAAAAGACCCGCTCAGTGACCCAGCTATCCCGAAGGTGGGGCACAACCTGAAATATGACCTGATTGTCCTGAGCCGCTACGGTTTGCGTGCCTCTCCGCTGTCCTTCGATAGCATGATTGCGGAATGGCTGTGCAATCCGGATTCGCGCAACCTGGGGCTGAAAAACTTGTCCTGGGTGCGGTTGGATCACCAGATGACTGAGATTGATGAGCTGATTGGCAAAGGTCGCAACCAGAAAACCATGGCGGAGGTACCCATCCAGCAGGCAGCACAATACGCCGGAGATGATGCAGCCGTAGTCCTGCGCTTGATTCCGCAGCTAGAGGCAGAGCTGGAACAAAACCAGGCAATGCAGCTTTTAAAAGATGTTGAAATGCCCCTGGTATCTGTGCTGGCGGAGATGGAGCTGGCAGGAATTGCCCTGGATACAGCCTTCCTTAGCCAGATGTCCCAAGAGTTGAGCCAACGGCTGGGTGAAATTGCGACCCAGGTATATCAGCTGGCGGGTGGTGAGTTTAATCTAAATTCCCCACAGCAGCTATCAGAGGTGTTATTTAATCGCCTAAAAATCGCACCACCTGACCGAACCCAGCGCACCTCTACCGGCTTCTACTCGACTGCTGCGGGTGTGCTGGAAACATTAAGCGGCAAGCACCCGGTAGTTGACTTGGTGTTGGAGCACAGGGAGCTGGCGAAGCTAAAATCCACCTACCTGGATGCGCTCCCGTTACAAGTCAACCCTAACACGCAGCGAGTTCACACTTCATACAACCAAACAGGCTCAGTAACCGGGCGGCTGGCGTCTTCTGAGCCCAACTTGCAGAATATTCCGATCCGGACAGAAATTGGACGCCAGGTGAGAAAAGCCTTTATTGCCGATCCGGGATTTGCGCTGCTCTCGGTGGATTACTCGCAGGTGGAGTTGCGTATCGTTGCGCATATCTCAGAGGATCAGGCGATGCTGGATGCTTTCCGCGCCGGTCAGGATATCCACACAGCCACGGCTGCCGCGATTTATTCCACCTCGCTGGTGGCGGTCTCCAAAGAACAACGCCGCCATGCGAAAGCGATCAATTTCGGCTTAATCTATGGGATGAGCCCGTTTGGCCTGACCCGTACCACTGATCTCACCCTGGCAGAGGCTGAAGACTTTGTGGAAGCCTACTTCCAGAAGTTTCCTGGGATTAAGGATTATCTGGACGGTGTACGCCGCCAGGCAGCTGAGCAGGGTTATGTTGAGACTTTGCTAGGACGGCGGCGTTATTTCCCGGGTTTGAAGAACCAGACCAATCGCAATACGCGTGCCCGCGAGGAGCGCGAGGCGATCAACGCTCCCATCCAGGGCACAGCCGCGGATATAATGAAGATCGCCATGCTCCGCGTGCCGCCAGCCCTGGCGCAAGCCGGGTTATCTGCCCGGATGCTGCTACAAGTACATGACGAGTTAGTGCTCGAGTGCCCGGTGGAAGAAATGCACGCTACAGCAAAATTGGTAAGGAACGAGATGGAGCACGCTTACCAGCTCAGCATCCCCTTGATGACCGAAGCCCGCTCAGGCATCAATTGGGGGGAGATGCAACCTATCGAGAGGGATGAGTAAAATAAAAATGGAGTTTAGAGCGAGTGACGTTTGCTCTTGTGATTGTGAAAGTCCATTCTCTGGCAAGTATTTGGAGTGGAAATGACTGGTCGCGAAGACGTTTTCCAACAAACAATGAATCAAGGTCATACGGCTGCCTGGGATCAGGATTGGGAGAAGGCAGCCAGCTATTACCGTAAGGCTCTCGAAGAGTCTCCCGATCATCCCCAGGCGCTTACCAATCTGGGGCTCTCCTTATTTGAGTTGCAGGAGTACGAGGAGGCTTTGCGCTGCTATCTGAAGGTAGTCAAGGCGACACCTGAGGATCCTCTCCCGATTGAGAAAGTTGCTCAGTTGTACGAGAGGCTGGGGAATCTGGAGCGCGCCCAGCAAGTTGCGCTGCATGCCGCAGAGCTTTACTTAAAGAATAAGGAAATTCAGAAGGCGATGGATAACTGGAACCGTGTTTTGCGCATGAATCCAGAAAGCCTTCAAGCTCACGCTCGCCTGGCGCTGGTCTCTGAGCATATTGGGGATAAGCAACGCGCTGTGCACGAATATCTGGTTCTTGCCAGCCTTTACCAGCATGGCAACGATCAGGAAAAAGCTACCCGGGCAATCAACCGGGCTTTGCAAATCATGCCCAATAGCCCTGAAGCCCACCAGGCGCTAACCATGCTGCGCGATTATAAACCCTTGCCCAGGCCTGAGCGACCGCGCGGCGGGACGGGTCCCTTAAGCACACCCCAGAGGCCAGAGTCAAGTGCAGCGACGCAAGATGAGCCAACCCAAGATCCGATTGCTGATGGACGGCAAAAAGCACTTGCGATCTTAGCCAGTATGTTGTTTGATGTGGCAGACGATGAGCAGGCAGAACAGGTGTCACGGCGGGGATTGCAATCCATAATGCGTGGTACCGGCAGCTTGCGCCCACAGAAGCAGATGGATCGGACGCGTATCCTGCTCCACCTGAGCCAGGTGGTAGATTTGCAGTCGCAGGGTGATGCCATCCGGGCTGCCGATGAGCTGGAGCGAGCGATCAATGCAGGCCTGGATCACCCAGCCGCGTATTATGACCTGGGGTTATTGCGCGCTCAGGAGGGCCGCCTGGATAGCGCGGTACGCTTTTTACAATATGCCGTCACCCACCCAGATTTTGCATTAGGTGCAAGATTGTTATTAGGCCAGGTTCTCAATAATCTTGGCCGGCAAAAGGATGCGGCGATCGAGTATCTGGAAGCATTGAAACTGGCGGATTCTGGCGTGGTGCCGGATAAATATGCTGACGATATGAGCCAACTCTACGAGCCTCTGATTGAAGCTCAGAGCCAGGAAGGTGATCAAGAGGCATTAGCCAAACTGTGCAAAAGTGTGGACGATCTCTTGATGCGGGCTGATTGGCGGGAGAACCTGCGGCGCGCTCGTATGCAGCTTCCCTCCCAGGTGGATGGCGGGGTGCCGATCCCGCTGGCTGAGGTGCTGTTGCAGACTCGCAGCAGCCAAGTAGTAGAGTCTATCAGCCAGATCTACGAGTTGGAACGGGGGGGTAACCTCCGTTCAGCGATGGAGGAGGCTTTCAGGGCGCTTGAGTATGCGCCAACCTATTTGCCTCTGCATGCATATATGGGCGAGCTGCTTCTGAAACAAGACCAGCTTCCGGATGCGATTGCGAAGTTTATCGTGGTGGCGCTCACTTACAGTGCCCGCGGGGAGCCAAGACGCGCCATTGATATGTATCGCCGTATCACCCAGCTGGCACCGATGGATCTGAACTCTCGCAGCCGCTTGATCGACCAGCTGATTGCCATCGAGCGGATAGAGGATGCTCTGACGGAATACCTGGAATTTGCTGATGTGTACTATAACCAGGCCGATCTCGATATGGCGCGCAAGACCTATCATGATGCTCTCAAGCTGGCCCAGCAATCCGGCGTGGCAACCGCCTGGCGGGTGAAAATTATGCATCGCATCGCTGACATCGATTTACAGAGCCTGGATTGGCGGCAGGCTGTGCGAACGTACGAGCAAATCCGCAATCTGCAACCGGATGACGCCAGGGCTCGTTCCAGCCTGATCGAGCTGTATTTCCGTCTGGGGCAGGAAACCCAGGCGATGTTGGAGCTGGATAATTACCTGGCTTTCCTGATCAATGCTGGGCGAATCGATGATTCTATCCGCTTTATCGAGAACCTGGTGAAAGAAGAGCCGAACCGGCCTCACGTCCGCCGGCGATTAGCTGAACTGTATAAGCGCACCGGCAGGACGGCTGACGCGATCGCTCAGCTTGATGCCGCCGGGGAATCCTTACTGGATGCTGGGGATAAAGCCAGCGCTGCCCAAGTGATTGAATCCATTCTGGCAATGCACCCGGAGAACGCTGAGGCATATCAAAACCTGCTCGCTCAAATTAAAGGCGGCTGATTTTGCCCTGATAACCAGACAAAAACCGCCGCAGGTGAGCTTCAGAGCAGCCTGCGGCGGTTTGATTTTGCAGGGATGGATGATTACCACCAAACCAGGAAGGAGGCGGTGGTTTTATCATTAAGTGGAACCTGACCTGGCTTAGCATTATTCGGGTTGTCAGGGTCGTAGGTGGCGACGACGGTCGCTCGTACCCATCCAGTTGGCAGGTTTTCAAAATCGAAGGAGAATTTTGTGATACCGTATTTATCGGTTGGCTCCGGAATAGCGATGCGTTTGGTTTCTCCGGAAGGCAGGTTAAGGACCAATGCAACCGTGGCGTTGGCAAGCGGCATTAATTTCTGATCTTGGACAGTGATGTAAATGGTCTGTTCGCCGGTGGAGTGGGTGATGGCGTGCTGGAAAGAGGCACGCACCTTGAGATCGAGTACAGGATTGACGACGATGTCCGAGCCCACCGAAGGATGAACAGGGGGCAACCTGGCGGGATTCTCGCCCATCAGGTCAAAATACTGCTCACCCAGTTTGGTTAGCTGAACTTTCTCTCCGCTGGGTAACTCGGGGTGCCACTCGAACCGAGCACGCTGGAAGTTTTGCACAATCCACCCGTCTTGGATCTCGAAATTCGAGATGGGATAGCCGAACTGGGCTGCGCCGCCATGGGCATTGAAAAATTCCAAAAAGGCGTAGCAGACATAAAATTTCGCCTCTGGAAAATACCGGCAACCTGGAATACTTCTGGGGCTGGCAAGCTCGGCGGTGTGCTCATAAAGCAGTTTGCCCAGAGGAGTAATATATACCCTTAACTCGGGGGGCTTGTCTGTAAACAGCTCAAAACGTGCCTTCTCAAAATACTGAATGAGGCGTCCGGTGCGCTGATCTTGATAAGCTTCGGTAATTGGATAGCCGTAGATCAGCTCGGGGTGGGTGGCGCTTTCATAGGCAACCAGAAAATCCCCCTCAACGGAGTGCCCGGTTTCATCGAAGTATCGGCTTCTTTCGGGGGATGAATCACCGACCTGGGCAAGACCTTTAGTCGTGCCCAGCAATATGGCAAACAAGATGAAAGATAAACTCCCCAACCCGATTATACGCTTCGCCACAAGTACATTATATGCGAGTTCGCTGGAGAGTGCAATAGGAATTGTTACCTAGGTACCTAAAGGTTTTGCAAACAATATTTCAATCAGGTCTGCGGTTTCTACCAGGATAAGATCAGCTCCGCTCCGGCGGAGCTCGTATTCCTCACCAAAACCGCATAATACTCCCACCGTCTGGGCCGTGGCAGCCTTGCCGGCGCTTATATCCAGGGTAGTGTCACCTGATCCGATCGAGATCCAGCGCCATCTTTCCCCCTTAGCGGAGTAGTAAGATGGCGCCGACGATACTGACACTGCTCAGGCAGACACAGCTGGCGATCAGCAGGGTCAGGCAGGCGAGTGAAATTTGCATGGAAGCATGGTTCATAGACTTGAGCTCTGCAATAAAGAATGTCGGTCATTGTAACCGTCTTCAGGTAGGCTGGCAATGGTGATCTGGCGGAGCAAGTGTGGAATAAGACCACCTGATATAATTGTCTCGTTTAGTCGTTAGATAGAATAACAAGACATCGAGTGTTTACCCGTCAATTATGGTCGCTAACCATCTACATACTGATGTAAATAACCCGAGTTCGGGTTAGAGAGCTTTGTGTGTTGTTTTGGCGGGCGCAGCCTGCCAAAACAACATACAAAACTACTTGTCCCGAACTGACGTTAAATAACCAGTGTTGCTAGCTGGGAGGTACGATGGAGCGGGAGTATAAACCCCTACGGTTCATCAGTGAGCCAGTGGAGGTCTACTTTGAGCAACCTCCACTACTCGAGAAACAACCTGC
>JBFYSV010000114.1:0-4522 GCA_041301185.1 Anaerolineae bacterium | reverse complement strand
GGGCATAATCCAGGCGGGCTTGCTGGCTGGCGAGACCTTCCTGGTACCATTCATACTGGCCTGGTTGCAGAGCTGCTTGCAATTGGGCGAGCGCTTCAGCCTCCGGGTTGAGATGATCCCGGAGGAACCATTTTTCGGCAATATACTGGTCGTATTGCGCGCCGGAGGGGAAGTCGTAATTGTTGACCGACATTAAATAGACCCGGTCCCATTCCAAACCTTTGGCTTTGTGGATGGTGGCGACCACGACTTTGCCAGGATAGCGGTCTGGGTCGAAGCCGGTATCGTCATTGCTGAACCCAAGGAAGCGGCGCTCGTTGCGAGCGATCACCGCCAGCTCTTCGGTCATCTCGGGCAGACGCCAGGAAGGGTGGGCTTCACTGGCGCGGCGCAAGAGAACCGCCAGCTTGTGCGAGAGCGCCAGCTCAGCCGGCTGGCTGAAGACATCCTGGGCCAGGGTGAGCAGCAACTGGTCCACCGGCAGCAAAGCGGCAGCTTGCCAGCGGCGGACGATCTGGCGAAACTCTGCCAGCAGGGTGTAAGCCTGGGGATCACTGGTCTCCAGGCCGGTCTCAGCCAGCCAATCCCGCAGGGGTGAGGGCCACAAGTAATCTTCCACCTGACCGCACTTGCGCAGCACCTCTGCGATCTGCTCCACTTGCTCTTGATCCTGGTTTTCACCGTCCTTCGAGCGTCTCCAGATCTTCCAGGCGGTTGCCAGCCGGGTGGGTGACCCGGGATCAGCCAGGTAGCGCAGCAAGTTGCCCAGAGCACCGGCGGTGACCCGGGTGGAGCTGGTGCTTTTGAGCAGGCTGTCGACGAACTCGATATCCCGCCTGCGCAGCTCGTCGATCAGCTCCTCGCAGCGCAGGTTGCGCGGGGCAAGCACTGCTACCGTGCTGTTGGGGTGGTCGGGCAGCCAGCGTTGCAGCGAATCGGCGACTGCCATGATCTCTTCCTGGGGAGTGAACTTGCGGCCTGCCAGGTGGATGCCTTGCGGGTCATCCTGCGGGTTGGGCTGGGGATCACCGGGCGGGGTGGGCTCTATGTAAGGAGGCGCGCTGAGCGCGGAGCGAGCCGGCTCCTCGGGGTGTGCGTCTTGCGTCCAGCTCACCAGGTGGTTTGCCAGCCGGATAATGCTCAAGGTCGAGCGACCCGAGTTGGGAAGCTCGCGGCGCAACACCCCCGGGCTGGCGATAAACTGGCGCAGGTATTTCGGGTTGGCGGTGGTGAAGGTCTCGTAGATCGCCTGGTTAGGGTCGCCGACCCGCACCCAGTTTCCGTTTGGACCGGTAAGCAGGTGTAAGATCTCCTCCTGCAGGCGGCTGCTGTCCTGGGCTTCATCTTCCAGGATGAAAGGCCAGCGATAACGCAGGCGATCGAGCAGGGCAGCGTCCCAGGTGAGAGCATCCAGCGCCAGGCGGATCAGGTCGTCGAAGTCCACCGCGCCGCGATAGACCAGGGCGCGCTGGTAGTCGGTGTAAATCTCGGCGCCCATGCGTGCCAGCGGCAGGGGGACGGGGAGGCGGTCCAGGCGCTCACCCAGCTGTTCAGCACCGATCTGCAGGTCTTTGGCATAGCGGATCAGCGCCAGGGCGGTGTCGTTGACCAATTCGGGCAGGTGGTCGCGCTCGACCCAATTGCGCCGGTCTTCATCCAGGTTTGGGTCCAGGTAGACTTCCAGCTCGTAGGGGTGGCTGTGCAGCCAGGCCAGGGCAACCTCCTGGCGGATGGCGTTGGCCTCGCGCTCATCGATGATCTGGAAATTGTCTGCCAGGCCGACCAGGTCCGGGCGCTCACGGACGATGTCGTGCGCCAGACCGTGCAGGGTGCGCACGCGGTAGCCCAGGTGGGGCAGCAGGCCCAGGTCGCGCACAAACTCGCTGACCCGTAAGTAGAAATTATCCACCGCCGAGTTCACCAGGGTGACCACCAGCACCTCCTGGTCATCTGCCATCTCTCCGCTGGCGATGATCTGAGCAGCCAGGCGCGAGAGGGTCCAGGTCTTGCCGCTGCCGGGCACAGCCGAGACGCCCATATAGCCGCCAGTGTAGCTCAGTACCTGGCTTTGGGCGGGGCGGGGGGTGAAAGGAGTGTCAGGTATCACAGTGTCACCTGGCGGGTGTTCCAGTGTCAAGTGATCCGGTGTCAGGTGCCGGCTTTAGCGAAGCCTGGCGCAGGACGCGCTGCAGGGCGACCAACAGCGGGCCGCGCGATTCATAGCCTTGCTCGTTCATCTCGCTCAGACCGAGATAGATTTTATCCCGGCAGCGCCTGGCCAGGCCTCGGATGAGGCGCTCCAGTGTCTCCTGGGCGGCTGCGAACTCGTCGTCAGAATTCCAGGTTGCTTCGGGAAGCCAGTGGCGGCTGAGCACGTAGGGATGGGTCAGAGGCTGGTACAGGCGCTCGAACCAGCCCTGGCTGCTGACATCCAGCCAGAACTGGACCGTCACCGGGCGGTTGCTCATCAGGTAGGTGTACGCCGGGGCAAGCAGGACAGCCCCGCCGGTTACCTCGGCTGCTGCCTCCGGCAACTGCCAGGAGCGAATATACTGGGCGGCAATGACACCGTCCTGAACCATGAGCATATATTCCTTGCCAAGGGGAACGGCCTCTTGGTGCAAGATGTCTCCAACCGCCCAGCGGAATTTGCGGATCGACTCGACCAGGTTGGCAGCGATTTCTCCGGCGTGGTAGTCGCCGTGGAAACCAAATCCGGGCTGGGAGAGCACCTCGCCGAACAGACGGCTGAGGAAATGGTCTAGCTCTTGCGGAGCCGACTGGCTGTACTCCTGCAGCCACAGGCGCAGGCGCTCGTAGCGCTCGCCCAGCAGGTAGGTGATGCGTTCCTGCACCGGCGGGCGGATCAGATCAAAGGAGGACAGGCTGGCTTCACCCTGGCGGTTGCGGTAGACGATATCCACCAGGAGCTGGCCGCGCACCAGGTCGAGGCCTGCAATCGCCTGCACCAGGGCGTACACCAGATCGAATTTGGTAGGAGGCAAACCCCAGCCAGGATGGGCCAGGGCAGCCAGGGTGAGCAGGCAGCGGGCGGCAGGCTCTTCGCGCAGCGAGCGGGAAGGGCGATGCGAGCGGGAGGGCACGCCAAGTTGTTCCAGGCGGTTGGAGAGGGCAAAGCGCAGCGCATCCGAGAGAAAAGGAGCCAGCACCACAATCTCGGCAGGGGGGACGCCTTGCTCATGCACCAGGTAGGCAATGCGCTCGGCAACCCAATCCAACATCTGGGGGAAGAAACGGTGGTCGTCGTAGTCAACCGCATCCAGGGGTGATTGCTTCGCTTCGCTCGCAATGATCGGAAGGCCTGTTCTGGGGCGATAGTACAGTGCATCTGCCAGATCGTGGCCCAGCTGGCTCATCGCCGGTGAAGTGACAAACGAGCCGTCGAAGGTGACCTGCTGGCTGCACAGGTCTTTGAGCCGGTAAGCGCTGTGCGGGTCAGCGCCCAGGAAACGCCGGTAGCCAGCATCCTGGTCGTAAATGACCAGGGCTGACTGGCAGTGCGGCAGCCATTCCAGCAGCAGGTCGTGAGCGGCGGGGGTATCCTCTTCGATATTTTCGATGATCAGATGGCGGTAGGTCCCTAGCAGGTGTTCCCGGCATAGGGGCTGCTGCCAAAGGTGGTGCAGGAAGACCTCCATCTGCAGGGAGAAATCCAGCAGGTTGTGCGCCAGGCAATACTCCCGGAACAGGTTGGCAGAGGCCTGGGCGTCTTCATAGACGCGGGCCTGCCCGGGGTCGCCAGCCCAGGCGGCTTTCAAGCGCTCGCCGATCTGGGTATGGGGAAAGCCGACCACAGCTGCTTTGTTGAGGTTGTCGATGATCTGGCTGTAAAGCCGGTTGCGCTCAATCGTTACCGAATCGAAATAGCCCTGCTCCAGCAGCGGGCGCACCAGGTGAGCCATGTAGTACTGGGCGGTCTCCAGGGTGAGGAAGGTGGGCGGGTTATCCGGTTTGGCAAATCCGGCTGCCTCGGCGACCAGAGGCCAAAACAGATCGACCATGCGCCGCGCCAGGCCGCCCACGGTGACCACGTCCACCAGCCCGCCGGCAGTCACACCCGGCGTCTGCAATGCCTGGGTATAAGGGGCGGCAAGGGTGCGCTGCGGTACCACCAGCAGAATATCCCTCCCGGGGATGCCGCCTGCCATCAGGTGCAGCAGGCGCTCCACCCCGGCGGTAGTCTTGCCGCAGCCCGCCGGTCCCTCCAGGAAGATGCAAGTATCCGCTGGTCTGGTGATGAGGTGCAATTGGTCCGAGGTGAGATCCATTGGATGAAGGTCAAGAACGAAAAACTGAAAACTGGCAAGTTAGCTTGTCGCTGTGGTACTAAATTTACCCTAAAAACGATGCTCGCACAAGTGTTCTGAGAAAATTGCTTGAGACCGGTTAACAGTTCGCAGAATTGATTCTTGCCAGGGGATGAATTATCTGCTAGATTAATGTAGATAGGACTGACACAGTTGGTGGGTTTATGGGGGTGGGGGGGGGGGGGGGGGGGGGG
>JBFYSV010000113.1:0-8709 GCA_041301185.1 Anaerolineae bacterium | reverse complement strand
CCCACACACACCCATTACCTCCTTCAACTGCGTAACCTCTATAAATTTTATTCGGCGAATTGCATAGACTTCTGGCGCCGAGTTTGATACACTGGGGCTCTATGAGCAAGATCGTGTTGTTTTCTTTGTTGTTGGCGCTGTGCCTGGCGGGTTGTGACTCATCGATCACCTCGATTGACCAGCCAACCACCCCGGCGACGGCGCGCTCCAGCCAGTCGCCCACCCGCCAGACGGTCACAACAGCGACCAGTTCTCCGCTGCCGCGGCCAACTGCCAGCCCGACACCCACCCGTTCTCCTACCCTCGCGCCAACGCTGACCGCGTCGCCCTCCCCAACCGCAACCCCGCTCACCTGCTGGAGCCAGGGCGGGCGCTTCGAGCACGGCAGCCTGCGCTCCGACCTGCTCAAGCTGCCGATGGAGTATTCGGTCTACCTGCCCCCCTGCTACGACCAGCAGCCTGACAGGCGCTACCCGGTGCTGTATATGATTCACGGCATGAGCTATAACCATGACCAGTGGGACCGGCTGGGGGCGGACGAAGCTGCGGATGCCCTGGTGGCTGACGGAGAAGTGAACCCGTTCATCATCGTCATGCCGCGCGATCGCTCCTGGGATGCGCCCGAAGCCGACCCGTTCGGGCAGGTGCTGGTGGATGCGCTGATCCCTTTCATCGACGAAACTTATCGCACGTTACCCGAGCGGGAGTACCGCGCCATCGGCGGGCTTTCCCGCGGAGCGGGCTGGGCAATACACCTGGGGCTTTCTCGCTGGGACCTGTTTGGGGCGTTCGGCGGGCACAGCCCGCCGGTCTTCTGGAGCGATACCAGGTGGGTGCGCAGCTGGCTGGCCGCGATTCCGCCTGAGTCGATGCCACGCATCTACCTGGACATTGGCGAAAAAGACAGGGAGACGATCATGCTGTCCGCCCTGTGGTTCGAGAACCTGCTCAACGAGCAGGGCATCCCCCACGAATGGTACCTGTTCCCCGGCTATCACGATGAAGCCTACTGGTCGGTGCATGTGATGGACTACCTGCGCTGGTACGCTGCTGGTTGGTGACTTGCTCCGCCATGATATAATTCCGCTCGTGACCCTGACCCAAGCGCAAGTCGAGCATATCGCCGCCCTGGCTCGCCTCGAGCTGACCCCGGAAGAGAAAGCCAGCTTCCACCAGCAGCTGTCTGCTATCCTGGACTATTTCGCCCAGCTGCAGGAAGTGGATACCTCGGATATCTCGCCTGAAATGGGAGAGATACCCGCCGGCAGCTCGCTGCGCCTGGATGAGCCTCGTCCAGGTTTGCCTCTAGAAGATTTGCTCTCCAATGCGCCCCAGGTGGAAGACGACCAGTTCCGCGTCCCTCCGGTGTTTGAGTAAATAGCCGGGGCACCCAATCTTCTCAGCGAGCATGCCAGATCCAACCGACCTGACCCTAATGCAAGCCGTCCAAGCGCTGCGAGCTGGCGAGCTCTCCTGCCGCCAGCTGGTGGAGGCTTATTTGGGACGCATCCAGCGCCTGGATGCAGGCCTGGAACCAAGCCTGCATTGTTTCCTGAGCCTTGCCCCTGAAAGCGCCCGCTTCCAGGCAGACGCTGCCGACCGCCGCCTGGCAGCCTGGCGCAAGGACCCGCAGGCGGACCTCCCGCCCTTGCTCGGCGTGCCCCTGGCAGTAAAGGATGTGCTCTGCGTGGCTGGCATGCCCTGCACCTGCGGCTCGCGCATCCTTCAGGATTTCGTGCCGCCCTATCACGCCACTGCCGTGCAGAACCTGTTGGACGCCGGAGCGATCCTCCTGGGCAAGACCAACACCGACGAGTTTGCCATGGGATCCTCCACCGAGAACTCGGCTTATGGTGTCACCCACAACCCGTGGGATGTGGAGCGCGTGCCGGGAGGCTCCAGCGGCGGCAGCGCGGCGGCGGTGGCGGCTCGCCTGGCCCCGGCTGCCCTGGGCACCGATACCGGCGGCAGCGTGCGCCAGCCGGCCTCCTTCTGCGGAGTGACCGGCATCAAGCCTACCTACGGGCGAGTCTCGCGCTACGGATTGGTGGCTTATGGCTCATCGCTGGATGTAGTGGGCGTGCTGGCGCGGGATGCGGCTGATGCCGCCGTCGTCTTTCGCCTCATCGCCGGGCGCGACCCACTGGACGCCACCAGCGCTGACCTGCCCGTGCCGTCCATCGACACTGGCGGGCAGGCGGGAGGCGATCAGCCCCTGGCAGGTCTGCGCATCGGCATTCCCGAGGAGTATTTCGTCAGCGGCTTGCAACAGGAGGTCGCCGAGCGGGTGCGGTCGGCGATTGCTGCCCTGGAAGCCCTGGGTGCCCAGCCTCGCCCGGTGAGCCTGCCACACACCCAGTTTGCACTGCCGGTGTATTACCTTGTTGCTCCGGCTGAGGCCTCCGCTAACCTGGCGCGCTACGATGGCATCCGTTATGGGATGCGCCATGAAGCGGCAAACCTGGGCGAGGTCTATCGGCGCACGCGCGGCGCCGGCTTCGGGGCGGAGGTCAAGCGGCGCATCATGCTGGGCACCTATGCCCTATCTGCCGGGTATTACGATGCGTATTACGGGCAGGCGCAGAAGGTGCGCGCCCTGATCCGGAGCGACTTCGAGAGTGTTTTCGAGCAGGTGGATGTCATCGCCGCGCCGGTTGCGCCGACGACCGCATTTAAGATCGGCGAGCACCGCGATGATCCGCTCTCGATGTACCTGGAAGATGTATTCACCCTGCCCGCCAACCTGGCTGGCGTACCCGGGCTGGCTTTCCCGGTTGGCTTCGACAGCCAGGGTCTGCCGGTGGGCATGCAGCTCATGGGCCCTCATTTCCGGGAGGATTTGCTCTTCTGGGTAGCCCACCAGTATCAGCAAATCACCGATTGGCACACCCGCCAGCCCCGGTTAGAATAGGGCAGGATACTATCCTGCCGCCAACCTGCCGGGATAGAATCCCGGCCTACAAAGACGAATGAACAGGAACACAATATGTACCCACACTACCCCCAAACCAGCCAGGAGTTCATGCAGCTGCCCTGGTCAGCCATCGAACCCTTTTACCAGGAGCTTGCCGGGCGCTCTCTGGACGCCGCCAATGTCAACCAGTTTCTGCTGGACTGGACTGCCCTTTCCCAGCTCTGGTACGAAGCCTACCAGCGCCTGTATGTGGGCATCACCATCGATACCACCGACCAGCAGGCTGAGCAGGCTTACAACGACTTCCTGGATACTATCTATCCTGCGGTGCAAGATGCCGAGCAGCGCCTGAAAGAGAAACTGCTCGCCAGCGGTCTGCAGCCGGAGGGGTTTGATGTGCCCTTAGCTATCCTGCGCATGGAGGCGGCTATTTTTCGCAACGAGAACCTGCCCTTGCTGAGCGAGGAGCTCAAGCTGGGAACAGAGTACGATAAGATCGCCGGGGGGCAGACGGTGGAGTGGGAAGGCAAAGAGCTGACCCTGCTGCAGCTCCAGCCGGTGTACCAGGAGCCGGATCGGGAGCGCCGCGAGCGCGCCTGGCGTCTGGCAGTCGGTCGCCAGCTTGCCGACCGGGAGGCGATTAACGTGCTGTGGGGTCGGATGATGGCGGTGCGCCGCCAGATCGCCGAGAATGCCGGGCTGCCCGATTTCCGCGCCTATATGTGGCGCAAGCGGCTGCGCTTCGATTACACCCCCGAAGATTGCGACACTTTCCACCGGGCGATCGAGCAGGTGGTCGTCCCTGCAGCGCAGCGCCTGTACGAGAGACGCCGCCAGCGCCTGGGCGTGGACCAGTTGCGCCCATGGGATTTGGATGTAGACCCCTTCAGCCGCCCGCCGCTGCGCCCCTTTGAGAAAGTTGCCGATCTGGAGCAAAAAACTTCCGCCATCTTCCACCGGGTGGACCCGCAGCTAGGCGAATACTTCGAGATTATGCGCCGCGAGAACCTGCTCGATCTGGAGAACCGGGTGGGCAAAGCTCCCGGCGGCTACTGCACCGATTTCCTCGCCATCCGCCGCCCGTTCATCTTCACCAATGCGGTCGGCGTGCATGACGATGTGCAAACCCTGATCCACGAAGGCGGGCATGCCTTCCATGTTTTCGAGGCCAGCCACCTGCCTTATTACCAGTACTTCCAGGTGCCGCTGGAGTTCGCCGAAGTGGCCTCGATGGGCATGGAGCTGCTCGCCGCGCCTTACCTGGCAGCGGATGCTGGTGGATTCTACACCCAGGCAGACGCCGCCCGGGCATTCGCCGATAACCTGGAGCGCAGCCTGCTCTTTTGGCCGTATATGGCGGTGGTAGATGCCTTCCAGCACTGGGCATATACCCACCCGGAGCAGGGCAGCGACCCAGCTGCCTGCGATGCGCGTTGGACCGAGCTGTGGCGGCGTTTCATGCCCGGCGTGGACTGGAGCGGGCTGGAGCAGGAGCTGGTAACCGGCTGGCACCGCAAGGGACATATCCACACCGACCCGTTTTACTACGTGGAGTATGGCCTGGCTTTACTGGGCGCCTTGCAGGTGTGGCGTAACGCCCTGGGTGACCAATCTGCCGCGGTGGCTGCCTACCGCCAGGCGCTCTCGCTGGGTTACAGCGTGCCTCTGCCGCAGCTCTTTGCCACTGCCGGGGCGCGCTTCGCGTTTGACGCCGGCACCCTGGGTGAGTTGATCGATTTGGTGCTGGATACGATTGAACGCCTGGAAAGCCAGCAGGGCTAATCGTTTTCTCACCGCAGAGCGCAGAGTTCGCAGAGAATATTGGATGTTTCACCAAATTCCCCAAGCCATTCGCGATCGCATGGCATATCTGGAGATGATAGACGCTCGTGACCGTGGCGACGGCACGCCGAAGGCACAACGATTGCGCCAGATTCCCCCCGAGACGGGGCGCTTCCTGGCAATCTTGGCAGCCAGCGCGCCGCCCGGGCGTGTGATCGAGATCGGCACCAGCGGAGGCTACTCCAGCCTGTGGTTATCGCTCGCCTGCCGTCAGCGCGGCGACCAACTGACCACTTTCGAGATTGATGCCGAGAAGGTGAAACGGGCAGGCGAGACATTTAGCCTGGCTGGCGTGGACGACGTGCTACAACTGGTGCACGCCGACGCCCGCCCGCACCTGGCGGGTATTCAGCCGGTTGCCTTTTGTTTTCTGGATTGTGAGAAAGAGCTTTATCCAGAGGTATACGATCTGGTGATCCCCAATCTGGCGTCCGGTGGTTTTTTTGTCGCCGATAACGTCCTCAGCCACCAGGAAGATCTGCAACCGTTTATCGAGCGCGCCCTATCTGACCCGCGCCTGGACGCGCTGGTTGTTCCGGCCGGTAAGGGAGTGTTGTTAGGCCGCAAGCTTTGATTAAAACACGAAGACCACCAAGGATTCACTAAGAATCACAAAGGATAGCACTAAGAAAGACTTCGTGTTCTTCGTGCTATCCTTTGTGAACTTTGTGTTTCAGAACTTATTTTAGCTTGCGCATCAAGGGCAGATAGACTTTTTGATTCAGTCCGCCACTCAGCAGGTAATCCCCAGAGGCCACCACGGCAAAGGGCTGCGGGCCGTTGGGCACTTCATAGCCGTGCACGTAGACCGTGTACGTGCCATACGGAGCGTTGGGGATATACACCCCCTCGACGTTATTGCAGGCATCCCATTTGACCGTAGCAGATACCTGGCGCAGGCAATGCCCGGCGGTGTACAGCCCGAAATTGCCGTAATAGTGTTTGCCGTCCGGGGCGACCACCTCCAGATCCAGGTCATTGACCAGAACATCCGCCGATGCCGGGACGCCGGGATAATCCGTCCATACCAGGCTAATTCGCAGCGGCCCGCCAGCGACCGGCGGGGGCGTGGTGGAGGGGGTGGGAGAAGGGCCTGGCGTGGGCGAAGGGGTATGGGTGGGTGTGGGCGTGGCGGCGCTGGTGGTTGTGCCATAGCCGCGGATCATCCAATTCGCATCCGGTTTTACATCAAAGTAATCATCGGGAGGTAACCAGGGCATGTCGGGAGGCGTCGTGAGCCACCAGCCTCTCCATGAGCGCCCCTGAGGATTTGAGCTATCGTAGGTGGCAGGAAAGCTAATTGGGGTGACACTATCCACCACGTAGCGATTGATCACCCCAATCAGCACGTCGCCCGGCGTATTGAAGGTCACCGGCAGGGTTAGGTTGTACACCGACCAGGTGGTGCCATCCACCGCCTGGATCGTCTGATCAAATACTACCCGCTCCAGGCTTGCGCCATTATTGGGGTCGCCGTCATTGTCCAGATACACAAGCAGGTCAATTTCATCACCAACGTGTACATTGGCATTACCACCGTTATCGTCAAACAGCACCTGGATCTGGTCCAGGGTAAAGGGGAAAAGATTGGCGGGGGGAGAAAACCGATTCAGCCAGACGAATTGGATGGCTTTATCGGTGCCATCGCCAACACCGTATAACATTTCATGCATCCCGTCATCTAAAACCAGGGGGACATCTGCGGCGGGTGCTTCTGGTAAATCAGCGCTTGCTGGTGAGGATTGTTTTTGCAGGGTTAGCTCAACCCGTTGACCGGTGCTGCTGTTCATCCCTGGCGGCTGCGGCGTGGCCTGGGCAGACGCCAGCCCCTCTGCCGGGGGAGCTGCCTCGAGCTGGGCGCTGGCTTCCTCTGCCGGGCTGCTCTCAATTGAGAGATCGAAATTGGAACTTTCGCCGCTGAGCGCCTGGGTATTGCCCACCTTGAGGGTGTAGGTGGCTTTGCCGCCGGTCGCCAGTCCGCTGGTGTTATCCACCAGCCACACCTGGCGCGGGGCAGTTGGGTTCAGGCTGCCCTGCAGATCCGCCCGCCCCCAGCCGGAAATGTTGTTGGGTCGCTGGGCGGGGATCTCTTGCGGGCTGGTGTACTGACCGGGGCTGATATCGGCTGCCCCGTTGAGCAGGACGGCTTTCATCAGGGCCGCGCTGGGGTTGCTCAGGCCGCGCGCCTCGGTCAGCCACTCGCGCACCAGGGCTGCTCCCCCGGCGGTCAGCGGGGTCGCCATGCTGGTGCCGCCGTTGTAGATATAATCATCGTCGTACTCGCCCCAGCCGGTTATCGTGCCATCTTCGTGCGAGCGGGTGGAGAGGATAAAGGTGCCCGGGGCGACGATATCCGGCTTGATCCGGCCGTCGTCGGTCGGGCCGCGGCTGGAGAAAGCCGCCATGCCCTCGGTATCATCTGCCAGGGTGTCGCTATTGATGGGTTCGGCCGGGAAATAGGCAGACCACACCCCGCCATAGGTGAAATCGGTCAAGCTGGGCCGGTCGTTCTCGGTGGCGCCGACTGCCAGGGCGTTCTTGGCGGTGCCCGGCGAGGCCATCGAACCGTAGTCCACCAGCCCGTCTACATTCGCATCGATGCCGTGGTTGCCAGCGGCGAAGACGATCAGCAGGTTCTTGTAGCTCCAGGCTGCCTGGTCGACCTGGGCTGCCTGGTTGTCATACTCGCTGTGCCCGACGGTGCTGCCCCACGAGTTGGAATGGATGCGCGCTCCGCTGTCGTAGGCCGGCTTGAACAGCTCGTCTTTCAGATTGGTAGGGATGCACAGGCTGTCATTGCTATCTGCGATTGCCTGGAAATAGACCCGCGCTTCGGGAGCCACGCCGGCGAACGAATCGCCGTACTGGTGCAGTACCGGGTTGCTGTCGGAGAGCACGCCGTTGCCCAGCACGCTGCCCGCCACATGCGTGCCGTGACCGTGCAAATCGTTCCAGGTGCCGCGGGAGCAGATCGCCTGCCCGGCGACGATGCGCCCCTCGAAGTCGTCGCTCATTGCTGAGGTGGTCACCCCCAGGTCCAGTCCGGTATCTGCCACCGCCACCACCTGCCCGCTGCCGTACAGGCCCATCTTGGTACGCAAAGTGGGGACGTACATGATCTCCCCGCCCGCGTCATTGAACAGGCCCATCTCCGCCCGCGGCTGAACCCACACCACCTCGTCCAGCGCCGCCAGCGAGCCGGCCTGCCCGGCGGGGATGCTCAGGCGCAGGAAAGACGAGAACTCGCTGGCAGATTGGCTTTGCACGCTCCCGCCCAGCGCCTCCACCTGCGCGCCGAGCGCGGCCAGGTCGGCGTCCGGCAGGGCCAGGATGTCCACCTCCAGGGGGGTCTGGTCGGTGGGGTCCGCCTGGCTCAGCGCGGCCGGCATACGGTATGCCGGGTAATAGTCGCCCACCCAGCGAACGAAGGGCAGGCTGCGCAGCCAGTCAGCCGATTGGGCATCCAGGCGGGCGATGAAGGCATGCTCGGGGATATAATCGTACAGGCGCACCCCGCCAGCCTGGACGGTTTCTTTCCATTCTGCCAGCACGGGGCCGCTGAACTGCACCAGCGCCATGCTCGCCCCGCCGAGGCTTACCCGGAGCGCTTGACCGGCGACGGAGGCCGGTTCCCCCACCAGGGGATCGAAGCTGGCGTACTGCAAGCGGATTTGGGCGCCTTGCACCTCCTGGTCCCCCAGGACGCTGATCCCGGGGGTTGCCACCAGCAGGAGCAGCGCGGTGATCAGCAGCCGTATGATTCGTTTGCGGGCTATCATAGAAGACATGGATTTCTCCTTATTCTCACTTACCGTTTCGCAAAGCAGCGCCCCATGCAGAAGGGGTTATAATTAAATCACCCTACCGCTGTCTGTTGGCGGTTTGGTAGTTGTTACAATTGGACTTACGCAGTTGGGAGGTTTACGGGGGTGGGGGGGGGGGGGGGGGGGGGG
>JBFYSV010000112.1:0-37769 GCA_041301185.1 Anaerolineae bacterium | reverse complement strand
CACCCCTTCAACCTGTTTTTGAGATAGCTTCTATTTGCTAGCTTGCGACTGCAATGCGGCGAATGATCTCCGGGTAGCCGTCGAGATACTGCTGGTAAAAACGTTCCAAACCCTGGGAGGTTGTTGGGAGGGGTTCGCCTAAGGCGAGAGCAAGCTTGTCGGTGCGCAGGGTCAGGTTGGGGGAACGGGCAGCCAATAGACCACCGCGTTTAACTGATGTGGGAGTAATGAGCGATGCGTCCAGTCCGAATCTACCTGCCACCCGCAGACCGAACTCGTATTTGCTCAGGCACTCTGGACTGACCACGTGGTATAGCCCGCTTAATCTGGCTTGCAGCATTTTTACCAACAAGGGAGCCAAGTCGTTGGCTAACAGCGGGCAGAAGATAACATCAGTGAATCCATTGACACGATTGCCAGCCTGCAGGTTACGGACGAAGAACTCGCCCAGACTGCGCTTACCGCTTATGCTCCAGCCAAAAAGGTTGACCCGAGCAACAACGGCATCTGGGTTAGCTTGCAACACGGCGCGCTCGCCCTCTAGCTTGGTGCGGGCATAGACACTAAGCGGGTTGGGAGCATCGTCTTCGCTGTAATTCCCACGCCTGCCATCGAATACAGAGTCGGTGGAGATGTGCACCAGGCGCGCTCCGCCCCTGGCGACATCCGTCGCCAGCACGGCGGGTATCTCTGTATTCACTTTTTGGGCCAGGACCGGGTCGGCTTCGCAGGCATCAATATTCGCCAGCGCCGCGCAGTGGATTACCCAATCGGGCTGCGCCTGATCGAGTACCTGATCCACAGCGCCTGGGGCAAGTAAATCGCCAGGCAGCACAGTGAATGCAGGGGTGTTAAGTAAGTGGTCCTTGGCTGTTCCATAAACTACATGTTTTGCTGCGGTCTCCAAGGCCAGGTTCAGGCCGAGCAGACCACTGGCTCCGGTGATGAGGATGCGCATAATTCCTTAACTACTGAAGGCGGGTACTGAAAAAAGCAAGCCTTTTCAGCACTCGCCTTCAGGCGCGTCATTCGTCGCCAGTCCATTCGCCTCCCACCGTTTCAAACGGGGAAATCATTGTGTGGATCTCTTCGATCGTCAGCCACTGTGGGTTGGTGTCGCTGGCATAGCGGAAGCCGTCTGGCAGCGAGTTACCTCTCTCTTGCCACTCGTGCCCGAACCACAGCTCAGCAGTAGGCTGGACAACATACATTTCGGCAGTCTCGACGGTCGTGCGCGCTTCATCCTCGTGGATGAGCACCTCGTGCAGTTTCTCGCCAGGGCGGATGCCGATCACTTCGATGTTGGCCTGAGGGGCAATGACCTTTGCCAGGTCGAGGATTTTCATGCTGGGGATTTTTGGCACAAACACCTCCCCGCCATGCATCTCTTCGGTGGTACGAATGACGAAGCGCACGCCCTGTTCCAGGGTCAGCCAGAAGCGGGTCATGCGGTCGTCAGTAATGGTCAGCTTACCGTCATGACGCTGGCGGATAAAGATGGGTATAACGCTGCCCCGGCTGCCAACCACGTTGCCGTAGCGCACGCAGCTAAAGCGGGTGACCGTCCCGGCGGCGTAGGCGTTGCTCTGTACAAATAGCTTCTCGGCAGCCAGCTTGGTGGTGCCGTATAAATTCACCGGGTTCACTGCCTTGTCGGTGCTCAAAGCCATCACGCGTGGCACGCCCAGGTCCAGGGCAGCTTCGATCACATTACTGCTGCCCAGGATATTGGTTTTGATCGCTTCCATTGGGTTGTACTCGCAGGCTGGCACCTGCTTGAGGGCGGCCGCGTGGATGACGATATCCACGCCGTGCATGGCACGCCTGAGGCGATCCAGGTCGCGCACATCTCCGATGAAATACCGCAGGCTGGGATGGTTAAAGCCACCGACGCGCATCTCGTGTTGCTTGAGCTCATCGCGGCTGAAGATGATCAGCTTGGCGGGTTGGTACTCGCGCAGCATGATCTCAACAAATTTTTTACCAAAAGACCCGGTACCACCGGTGACCAGGACGACTTGTTTGGTCCAATCCATTGTTATGCCTCAATCAAATTATTCAATGTCATTCCGAACGGAGTGAGGAATCCCTGTGTTCCATACCAATCAATCTTCTTGATTGGCAAATCGAGACGTTTGTTTAGGGTCTGTTTCCTCATATCAATCCTCTGCTAGATCTTTCCATTGCGGGTTCATGGATTGTATCAATTCAAACTTCTTGCTCCTCCGCCAGCCTTTAATCTCTTTCTCCCGTGCAATTGCAGCGTTTATATCCGTTGTCTCTTCGAAATATGCCAGCCTAACAACATTGTACTGTTGGGTGAATCCCTTAACTAGTTTGTGCTCGTGCTGGTAGACCCGTAGACGCAGGTCATTGGTGATGCCTGTATATATAGTGCCGCTTCGACTGTTCATGATGTAGACATAATACGTCATGTTTTTTGTCGTGTTGCATTCAAACCAGCCCGGGTTACATGGGGCAACACTCTCAGGGATTCCTCGCTACGCTCGGAATGACATTGATGGGGATTGCCTCATCTTCTGATCGTTAAACCTTGCCCATTCTAATGACAATCAGCGGGTACTGGCCGATCTTGCCGTAGTAACGCGGATTGCGCTCCTCCAGCCAGTAAAGCAGGCGCAGCCACCAACGCCCGCCCAGCCAGGGGTGAACCAGGGTGCGCAGGAAGCGCACGCTCACGCTGCGCCATACGAAAATCTCCAATGGCATCTCGGCTGCAACCGCAGTTTGCACCCAGTG
The DNA here is from genome assembly GCA_041301185.1 of Anaerolineae bacterium. Lineage (GTDB taxonomy): Bacteria > Chloroflexota > Anaerolineae > Anaerolineales > UBA4823 > JAQBDA01. Next base: position 35,009 of record JBFYSV010000112.1, on the reverse strand, counting down.
GTAATCGTGCCGGTTGGTAAAGGTGCCTTTTTGATTGCCGTCGGAATCCAGCTTCGATTTCTTGGGTTTTCGGGGTGCTCTAGGCTCACCCCGCAAGCGGGCGGCAAGCGAGCGAATTCTCTGGCTCAGGCGCATCAGCGGCTCAAATGCGTTCACCAGGCGGCTGGAGGGCCAGCCATTGACGACCGCAGCCGTACGCTCAGGCGCCAATACACGGTACAGCTCGCTATACGCCTGCAAGTGCTGCTCTTCCGGCAGGTGATGGATCGTGTGCAGGGAGACTACCCCATCAAATACATCTTTCTTGAAGGGCAGGTAAGCCACGTCGGCTACAACGTACAATCCGTGGGAACCGATCCGCTTGCGAGCTGCCTGTAACGCGGTGGTAGAGATATCGGCGCACACCCGGTAATTGTAGCCGCGAGAATACTCCAGATATTCAGGGTACTGGATCGGTCCGGAGCCAGCATCCAGCAAAAACCGTCCGGAAGAGGCCAGGTGGCGGGAAACCCGCAAGTGGCAGCGGTGGATGTACTCGGCTGATACCGGGCGCAGGTCTTCATAATGAGCGTTCTGGTACAGACCGTCTCCAATCTCCTGCCAGCCGACCTGATCGTAAAACTCGCGCACCTGTTGTTTCACGTCTGTGGGAGTGCTCATAGCAGCTGCATCTCCACCGGGCGGGTGGCCCAATCGATGGGCTCGCCAGCCAGATAACTGAAGGTGTCTCCGAATTGCGCCTGCCCTTCCTGAGATAATGCCCGCCCCAGAGAATAGTCCTGCAACTCATTCCAAAAGTGAAGCAGGTGCCAGGGGAACGGCTGGGGGTACTCGAAGAAGAAGCGATAGGCGTAGTTCCATGCCTGATCCACCTGAGAAGGGGGCAGGCGGTAGGAGCCCGGCTCTGCCAGGAGGCGCTCCAGCAGCTTATCGTGCGCCTGCCAGGAGTCGGGATCCAGGGTGAACCCTTTGCCGCGATAGTGGGTCTGTCCGGCGACTACCACCGGCACGCCGCTCATCGCCATCTCCATACCGACCGTGGTGGTATAAACAAGCCCAAGATCGGCAGCCTCTACCAGGTCGTAGGTATTGACCGGATCATCGGCTGCCACCAGGTGGATATGTCCTGGCAAGTCAGGCTGTGCCTGGTGCAAGACATCGGCAACTGATGGACCTTTGGTGTAGCGCTCTCCGGGGTGGATGCGGACAATCAATTGCACGTCTGAGCGGGTGGAGAAGAATGCAACCGTACGCTGCAACCACTCCGTCATGCTACCAGTAAAGACCTGCCTGCCGAGGGTCAGGCTATCGCCGATGACGTTGGCAGCCAGCAGCGCCACAGGGCGTTGATCCAGATTCAAAGCCGCCCGTACCTGGGCTTCTCCCTGGCTGGGCAATCCTTGCCAGCGGCGAGAGAAGTTACCCCACAGGTCGGCGCGCTGGCGAGAGGTGTACAGGGCGCGGGCTGCTTCCATTTGGGCGTGGCTGAGGGGGATCTCTCGGCGCGCATGCCACAAGGGATCGGTCTCCTGGCGCATGACCTCGGCGTTGTTTGCCAACCAGATGCGGCCGCGCTGCTCACCGAACTCGTAAGTTACCACTGGAATATCCAGGTAACGGGCTGCCTGGTAGATAGCACCCATCTCCAGGATGCTGCCGTTGGGGGTGAGCAAGACCTGCGGGCGCAGGTCCTGTAGCAGGGACAGCCCCGCCTGGGCTGCGAAGAAATTGCGCTCGAGCCTCAGGCGGTACAGCGGGTCATCTTGAGCCACATCTTCGACTTGTAGGGTGTATTGCGCATCTCGCAATGAAACTTCTTGGACGGCATTCTCCAGCTCTGGCGGAAGATCGATTTGCCTGGAAGAATCCAATAGAGAGATGGTTTTTAGCAGCGGTGCAGCCTGATGAAGCACCGTTTTACTGTAAGCATTATGGCGGCGCAGGTCAAAACGGTTGATCGGCTTGAGCCAGTTGGCATAGGGCAGGTAAGCCAGGCTGACCTGGTGTCCTTGCCCAGCGAGCGCCAGACCCAGCAATACGGCATGCTCGATCCAGTAGCGCAGAGTGGCAAAGATCAGCACCCGCTTGCCCGCTGGAGAGCGCCGGGCAGCAGTATCGGCCTCGACGAGCCACTGCGGCAGCCACTTCTCTGTGCGGCGCAAGGAGAAGCTCTTGCTAAGCGGTTTGCCATTCTGGCGAAGCTGCCAGTAAAGCTCGGCGGTCAATGGGATCTCGCCCAGAACGCGTTTAACGCCTGCCTTATTCATCCCGCCGTCCTGATGCCCCGGGCACAGAGTGCGTGCCCATAGGGGAGTGATCGTTGTGTTGAATTTGCCAATCCAGGCGCGGGCGGATCGCTCCCAGGCGCAATTCGCCCCATTGCATGCCCGGCGCGCCCGAGGGGTCGATGGTGAAAGTCAAGGCGTTCTCGTCCTGGAAATAGCGGCGCTGGCGAAATGTGCTGGCGTTGACGCCGATAATGTAGCGCCCTTCGTTGAGAAAATCTGCCGGGATGGTGCAACGGCTGAGATAATTCCCGGCAGGGCGGTTGGTGTAGGTTTCATATTGCTGCTGGTCATCCGTATCGAAGGAGGTGAAGATCTGCTCACCCTGGGTGGTCAGCAGGTAGATTCCCACCCGCAACCCGTTAATAGCTGCCTGTAAGCGATATTCGATCTCGATATGAAGCGGCTCAACGGAGCGCAGGGTATCGACGATTGCTCCCTGGGGATTGCGCACCCGCAGTGCAATGGGGATGAAGGGGTGCGAGTCTGCCGGGATCTCGTCCGGTTGCCAGGTGTGCTCACCGCTCTGGGCGTATCCAGACGAGAGGTAATAATCTACCGCTTGAGCGGAGGGCGCCCGCAACACCAGCCTGCCTTTCTCCAGCACAATCGTTTCCTGGGTGAGGCGCAGGATGGCAGACATATTGTGGCTGACGAAGAGCACCGTCCTGCCCTGCCCGGCGACATCACCCATCTTGCCCAGGCACTTGCGTTGAAACTCGGCATCTCCTACTGCCAGCACTTCATCCACAACCAGGATTTCGGGCTCCATGTGAGCGGCAACCGCGAAAGCCAGGCGCAAGTACATGCCGCTTGAATACCATTTGACGGGGGTGTCGATAAACTTTTCTACGCCAGAAAACTCGACGATCTCATCAAATTTCCGGTCGATCTCGGCACGCTTCATCCCCAGGATAGCGCCGTTCAGGGCAATGTTCTCTCTACCGGTTAGCTCGGGGTGAAAGCCAGTACCCACCTCCAGCAGCGAACCCACCCGCCCGTGGATTTCCGCGCTTCCCTTGGATGGCTCGGTGACGCGGGAGAGAATCTTGAGCAGCGTGCTTTTGCCTGCGCCGTTGCGGCCGATCACACCCAGCACTTCGCCTTTTTGGACCTCGAAGCTGACACCATCCAGTGCCCAGATGGTGTTGGTTGGGGTGAAGCGGCGTCTGGTTAATGCCCGGATTGGCGCTTTGGTGGCGCTGACCAGGGTGTCGCGCAAGGTCTGGTAACGGGCGACCTGCGCACCAATGCGATATTTCTTTCCCAGATCTTCAACCCGAATAGCGATATTGTCGCTCATATCTATGTATATCCAAAACTATCAAGCCGAGTGGTCAGCGAATCGTGCCCATCTTACACCAGGTCGGCAAAGGTGCGCTCCATCCTGCGGAAGTAATACATGCCAGTGATCAAAACGATGACCGTGATGATGCTGGAGATTAACAGGGTTCCGATTTCGGGTGCCGGGGCATCCAGCAAAGCCCAACGGAACCCTTCTACTACGCTGACCATGGGATTCAATGCGTACAACCACTGCCATTCCTCGGGGACGACACTTTTGGAATAAGCAACCGGCGTGACCAGCAACCAGAGCTGGGTCAGGAAAGGCAGGATGTAGTTCACATCACGGTAGAGCACATTGAGAGCAGATAGCCACAAGCCGAAGCCCAGGGCGGTTGCCAGAGCCAGCAATAGAAAGAAGGGTAAGGTGACGATGGCAAGGGTAGGTGCAAAACCGTAGAACAACATCATGAATATCAGAATCACGAACTGGATGGCGAAATCAACCAGCCCGCCCAGCACTGAGGCGAGAGGGATGATCAGGCGGGGGAAGTAGATTTTGGTGATCATGCTGCGATTGGCCAGCATGGAACGACCGGTGTCGGAGAGCGCCTTGGCGAAAAGCCCCCAGGGCAAAAGGGCGGTGAAGGTGAAGATCGGGCGCGGGATGCCATCGGTGGGCATGTTAGCGAAGCGCCCGAAGATCAGGCTGAGCACCACCATGTTGATCAAGGGTTGCAGGATCGCCCAACCTGCACCCAACACAGTCTGCTTATAACGCACCTTGACATCCCGCCAGGTGAGGAAATAGATCAGCTCTCGATAGCGCCACAGGTCAGCCAGATTCAAACGAATCCAGCCGCGGGAGGGCTTCAGGAAAACAACTTCTTCGGGGGTTTTGCGGGTAATCGCAGAATCAGACATAAAGATACGCTTTTGTAATTTATTAACCGGATACCTGCAATCGTTTTTGGCGGTACCACTCAATCGTGCGCTGCAAGCCTTCTTCAAAGCGCATTTGCGCCTTGAAGCCGAAATATTGCTCTGCGCGGCTGGTGTCTAGGGCGCGGCGCGGCTGCCCGTTGGGCTGGCTGGTATCCCAAATAAATTGTCCCTGGTAGCTGGTCAGGCGGGCGATCAGCTCGGCTAATTCACGGATGCTGATCTCCATGCTGGAGCCCAGGTTGACTGGCTCGCTGCTGTTATAGCGCTCAGCGGCAAGCAGGATACCTTCGGCTGCATCTTCAACATATAAAAATTCTCGGGTGGGTGTGCCGTCACCCCATAACACGACCTGGGAGTCGCCCCGCTCTTGCGCCTCAACGCACTTACGGATCAGAGCGGGGATGACGTGCGAGGTCTCTAGATTGAAGTTGTCGCCTGGGCCGTACAGGTTGACCGGCAGCAAATAGATGGCGTTGAAGCCGTACTGCTCGCGGTAGGTTTGCGCCTGCACCAGCAGCATTTTCTTTGCCAGCCCATAGGGTGCATTGGTCTCTTCGGGGTACCCGTCCCACAAGTTCTCCTCTCGGAACGGCAAGGGGGTGAATTTGGGATAAGCGCAGATGGTGCCCAGGGCAACAAATTTGCTCACCCCCCGCTGCCAGGCCTGGTGCATGAGCTGAACGCCCATCATCAAGTTGAGGTAGAAGAAATCTGCCGGGCGTGAGCGGTTGGCGCCGATGCCTCCCGCCAGGGCTGCCAGGTGGATCACGATGGTTTCCAAATCGCCGGTGGACAGGGCGTCAGTGTACATCCGGTTGATATCGGCGATATTGACCAGGTCGTACTCCTCGATGCGCGGCACGAATATCTGGGCTGCCTGGCGTCGGATCAACTTGTTGATGACAAAAGAGCCGAGGAACCCGGCGCCTCCAGTGACGATGACGCGCTTGTCCTCCCAAAATGGATGAGGGCTGGCGGCTGATTGCTGAAGGTTATGTGTCATGGGTTATCCCTTCTGTTTGTGGGCAACAGATTTTCCATGGAGTTTTCATTGGACGATAAACTGGGCATTGCGGTAGCGCGGGTTATACGGCTCGCGGATCAGTCCAGCACGCAGCGCGTTCAATATCTCGCGTACGCCGTCATCCAGCTTGAGCGTGGTCTTATAGCCAAGCCGGGTGTGTACCCTGGCAAACGAGACGGTAATATCACCCATATCACCGCCAAAGGTCATGTCCTTGTAATGGACGGTAGTCTCCGGGATGCGTTTCAGGATGGCAGCGACAACCTGGTTCTTGGTGAGATTGTCCTCATCGCTGCCCAGGTTGAAAATCTGGTGGGAGATTTTCTCCAGAGGGGCATTCAGACCAAGGATCAGCCCTTGGACAGCATCGCGAATGTGGATAAAGGCGCGCGAGTAGCCGCGCTGGTAGATCAGCAGTTCGCGTTTTGTAAAGGCATCCAGGACGAACTGGTTGACGATCATATCGAATCGGGTGCGGGGAGACAGCCCGTAGAGTGTGGCGGCGCGGTAGATGAGCGGAGCGGTGGATGAGTCAGCCTGTTCCATCAGGAAACTCTCTGAAGCGGCTTTGGTTTCGGCGTACAGCGATTGCGGATTGAGAGGCGTATCTTCATTGACCGGTGAGCCAGACGAGGATAAGCCATAGACGGTGTAAGTAGAAGCGTAAATGAAACGTTCCGCACCGAGCTGAACGGCCTGCTCGTATGTGCGTTGGGTGGCGTCCACGTTGTATCGCCAGGCGACTTGTTGCCCTACCGCCTGGCAGGCTGGAAACCCGGCAATTGCTGCCAGGTGGATCACAGCCTCCGGCGCAGGCCAATCTTTACGAACGGCAGCCATGACAGCTCGTGGCTCATAGGTGTCGGCTTTGGAGAAAGTGAAATTGGGGTGGGGTAAATACGCCAGCAGCGATTCGCCGCCAAATAATAAATCATCCACCACTGTAACCCGATAGCCGCGGCATAACAGCTCCCCGGTTAGATACGAGCCAAGATAGCCGGCGCCGCCTGTGATCAGGATATGCCTCTCCTGGTTCATGGTGATATTTTCTCCGGCATGCGCAGTTGCACTTTCATTCCGGTTACTTCGATGACCGGCAGCGATGGGTTTGTCCCGTCCGGAGAGATGACGACATCGATGCCTTGCTCTAGGCAAGTCAGCCGGCAGATATCGGCAATATCGCCTTCGCCAGTGATTTGCACCTCGCGGTAGCCAGCTTCCTTGATCTCAGCCAGAAGATCGCGCACGCGCAGGCGCGTCCGGCGGTATAGATGCATGGATGTCTCGATGTAGTTAACCGTCAGTCGGGCGCGAAATGCCAGCCCGTCTGGGGTGATGATATAGCGCAGCTTGCGCCGCTGGGCGCGCTTGACTTTCACGTAGCCTTTAGCGATAAAGCGCTTGATATGCCAGTTGACTGTTCCGACCGCGACCCCCAGCAAGGCGGCCAGGGAAGCCTGGGTCACATCGGGGTCACGTTCGATTTGCTCGAGCAGGATTAATTCGCGGGCAGGATCGGGTTGAGTTTCCATAAAGCTCCAAAATTCAGCCGTTGAATTATAACCCGAGACTGAGACAGGTCAAGGGGTGAATTTAGATTTATGACATCCTTAAATGGGAAGCCCAAAATGATTTGGCGGGGTATCACGAATAACAGGGGCTGTTGTTCAACGCAGGCGATAAACGCGGGCGTATTCCAAACCATCGATCGAGAAAATTTTCTCTGGTGTTTGGGCAGCAAAAAACTCTAAAAATTCCTGGCTGGGAAGCTGGCGCTGCCATTGGTGGACGTACAACACGAGATAATCCAGACGGGGCAAATCTTGCGGGTTGGCGGGAAGATCTTGCTGCTGCGTTTTACCCCGGAAAATATAGGAGAAAGGTCCATCTGGATACCAGGAGGCAACGCTGAGCTTTTCTGCATCCGGCTTGCTGTTCAGGTAACGGGCAGCCTGGTCGAGTCCTTCGCCCCAGCCGATCATCATAACCTGAGGCGCATGCCGGCTGCCGCCTGCAAGCGGGTTGTAGTAGCTAAAGTAGTATGGGTAGGTCTGCCCGGCGCTGACCCCCTGGGCAATAACAACCACCGCCAGGATTGCCACACCACCCAGCCATATCAGCCGGTGCCCGGCATTGGCTGAAGAAGCTTGTGGCTTTTCCAGGAGCGGTTTCAGGATGGCTACCCACCCCCAGCCTGCCAGGATGTTGAGCGGGGCGAACACCGGCAGCAGATAGCGGTCGAATTTTTTCGCACCCAGGGTCATAAAAACTGTATAGGAGAGCACGAAGAGCCCCAGGTAGAAGATGATCCACTTTTCCTGGCCTGTCAGCATGAATCTGCGCGGTATGGCCAGGGCAATGATCAGCAACAGCAAGCCAGCAAGCACCAGCGGGGTTGTCCGCCAGAAGAAATTTACCGGATAAAAGCGCCAGTCTGAGATGCCCGCCTGGTAGACTGAGCCGTTGAAGAAGGTAATTGAATCATGACCTTCGGAAGCATAGCTGGCAGCCGCGGTGAAGATCTGTTGTAAAGTATCCAGTGGGTTCACCCACATGGCAGGCCATAAAATCACAAATACCGCCGCCCCGATACCCGTCCAGATCAAAGCCGGGATGGCATACCCCCGAAAAATCTTTTTCCAGCTTAGCGGGTGTTCAGTCCGCCAGGCGCGGGTGATCTCGACAATGCAGACGATGCCGATGAAGGGCAGCAGGAATAGACCGGGTGATTTGGTCAACCAGCTCAGCCCGGCAGCCCCAGCGGATAGGCTAAGATCGAACCGGCGCCTGCCCCGATAAAGGTAATTGAGCCAGGTAAGGACGGATAACAGCATCAGAGCGCTCAGCAGGCCATCCAGGTGCAAGAGTCTCGATAGGGCGATCAAGAAAGGATCGAAAGCGATCAGCAAGAAGCCGATGAATGCGGGCAAATGGCCGATCAGGCGGATAGCTGCCAGGTAAGCCAGGGCAAGGACGATCAGGATGGCGGCAACATCCAGCCTGCGGCCCGTTTCCAGCAAATCGAGGGCGCTGGCACCGTGATTTTCCAGGTAACGATGAAACTGTTGCGGGCGTTCTTGCTGTCCGGGACCCTGGGTGACGTAACTGGGATAGCGATACAGAAAACCTGCCGCGCCAGCCCACATGATGGTAACACCGGGGTGCTCTTTCTGGTAAGTGTTGGCAAAGTCCTTTTGAGCCAGGGAAAGGAAAAAATTGGCCGAGCGCATCAGCCATTTGGACTCGTCGGGGGTCACAAAGCGGTCCAGGGCTGTTGCCCGGGGCAGCCCCATAGCCAGCAGCACCACCAGCAAGGTGAGGGTTTTGAGCCAGAATTCCCGGTTTGGTTTCATAACGAGAGGAGTGATCTTTCAGGACTAAGCAATTGTGCCTGCCCGGTGTATATATCTCTCAAGGGCTGAACGGCAACGTGCAAGATCCGGGCTCAGAGCGCGGCTTGAGCAACTGGATCTTCAGCTCGCGGAAGGTTCTGAACGGTTCGTAATAGCACAAAATGGGTTCAGCAACATTTTTGACCCAGGCGTCGTTCTCCTCGCCAAAACTCTTCGCACGCCCTTTGTAACGAACTGCCAGGGGCTCGCTGACAATCAGGGCGAAACGCTGGTTCTTCAAGTCCTGGTGGAATTGCCCAAGATAGTTCGGGTTATTTGCCATTGCCATCTCCATTAAGAAGACTTTTTCGTACTCAGGCACCAGCGGTACGGATCTGATCAAACCATACGTCAGCAGCTGCCTCTCCGAAATAAAGAGCGCTTCATTGCTGCTCTGATAAGCAGCATTAGCCAGGCTATCGATAGCCGCCAGCGCCCGATCTACCCGCTGGCGGTCAATCGGCGGGGTGACAGGTCCTGTGATCAAGGTCAGGTACACTGGCAGCACCAAAATATACAAGATTACGATCCAAGGCAGGCGCGCGGCTGGCTCTCCCGGTATGGGTGGAGATTCTGTTTCCAAATCCGGAGTGCTCCTAGCATAGTAACACCACCCGCCGATCACCAGGAGCAGGGTCAGGTAAGCATCTAAGTTGTGCAGGTTGCTGCCGCCGCCGATCTTGGTGCTGACCACTACCCCCCCGGCAAGCAAGACCAGCAAGATTGCCATTATCCCTGCCCAACGGATGGGATGGTATGCTTTCCACTGTCCTGCCAGGCTGGCAATGATCACCCAAAGCAGCGGCGAGGAGACCAGCAGTACTGCAGGCAAGACACCCATCGGGTAGGTGGGGTTGGGTAGCAACCGGTACCAGAGCAAGTCGGAGGTGAAGCTCGATGAGAACTGCTCTACCGGATTCCCAGAAGCAAAGGCATACAGCGTCTGGACAGCGAAGGCAACCAGGGTGCCTGCACCCACCCATAAGACCGGCTTAAGTAAATAGCGCCAAACCGGACGTTCCGCCAGGGTCTCTTCCAGAAAATAGATCGTTGCGGCGAGCATCCCCGGTACGGGGAACCAGTTGATGCGGCTGATGCCGGCCCAAATCGACGCCAGGAGGACTGCCGCGAAGGTCTTCCACGGGTTGCGCCGGTCGTAGCCAAGCAGGACAATAATTACCGTTACCTGGAGATGGTAATAGACCGGCCCAATCAGCAGGAACAAAAAGCTCCAAGCCAGGAGAACCCAGCGTTTCAACGGATCACAAATCGCTAACCGGCGGGTCAGCAGATATGAAGTTAAGAAGGTTGTTCCCAGCCATAAAAATACCTGCCACAACCTGTGCAGCCACAGAGGTGAATCAGGAATCAAGAAAGGCACCGCTTGCATCAGGTAACGAGTTGGATGGAGAACAGAAGGAGGAATTTGGATGCCGTACACCTGCTCCGAGAAGAACAGCGAGGCGTAATAGTAGCGGCTGGTTTCTGACCAGCCAAGCGAAAATGGGTAAGTGGATAGCTCTGGCAAGTAGACCGCAACCTTATAAAACACGGCAACCAGAAGCAGCGAGGCTGCAAACAACTCTGGAAAGTTCCTTTGGACTCCTTTGCTCCGCAACAAGGCGCTGATGCACAACACAGCCAACCAGTAAACCAGCAACCGGAAATTAAAAGAATTCAGATAAAGGATTGGGAGAGCTACCGAAAAATATGCGAAGGCAGCCAGCACCAGCACAAAAAAGAGAGTGTTCCATCGCCCCAGTTTCTTAAGAGTCTGCAGCAGGGTATCCAGCCAGGCGAGCAATTTGTCTTTCCAGGGCGTCCAGGCAGCTACCAGCAAGACAGCCTCGAAAATGACCAGCAACCCCAGCAAGACAGCCAGGCCTGTGTAGCGCCGGGACACAAAAAGCATCTCCGCCTGGTACGTGCGGGCAATGTAATCCAGAAAGGTGGCTACGCTAAGCCAGATGGTTACCACCAGGGTGGCGCGGAGCAGAGTAATCCGGGGAATTGGTCTCATTGCTAAGCTCTGCCTGCCAAAGGTTTATTCCGGAGTATTGCCTGCATTACCATCTAGGGCAGGGGACTGTTCTTTTGAATCGGGGGTTGTTAAACCTGCTGGGGTTGAACTGCGGGCAGCCAGGATGCCGGGCACGAAGAACGCGCCGGGCAGGCTGGCAAGCATGAAGAGGGTGCGGACTAAGATTGCCACCGAGAGGGCGCTGGAAGCGGAGATGCCTCCAACCTGGGTGAAGATGAATGCCAGGGACAACTCCTGCAACCCGTAGGCGTTGATCGAGATTGGAATTAACGTGATGAAGTAGACTGCGCTCCACATCCCGGCAATTAGCCAGAAGGAGACAGGCTCTCCCATGGCGTTCAAAAGCAACCATATGGATGTGAACAGGAAGAGCATATGTAGCCAGGTGAACCCCAGGGCTTGAAATAATGAGCGCGGGTGGCTGATCCACAGCTGTAAGGAGCGCAGCATGCGCTGCAGGAACCCTGCCAGCCGAGCCTGCCATTTCTTTGCCGTCATACCAAGTCGCTCTCGCTGGGAAAGAACGGCGGTTGCCAGGGGGAGATGATCTGGGTTGGATTGTCCCAGCGCCGCGCTGAATGCCGGCAGGCCAAACGGGAGCGCCATTGCCATGCCTGCCATGCCAACCAGGCGGTCTGCCACGAGCGAGGCGGTGCTGATCGCACTATCAAAGCGCAGCTGGATAGCGCCTGCCAGCCGGATCACATCGCCACCGATGGTAGTAGGCAGGAAGTTTGATGCAAACAGACCGGCAAAGGTAATCCGCGTGCTCTGGGCGAAAGTGACCGGGAGTTTCGCGCCGCGTAATAGCACGTGCCAGCGGGCACAGATTGCCAGTCTGGAGAGCAGTTGGAGGGCCAGAGCCAGGCTGAATTGCCACAGGGTGATCTTTTGCAGGGCCAGGAGAATCTCATTCCAACCCTGCTCCATAAACAAATAGACCAGCAAAGCAAGGGTCAGCAGGGTACCAGCCAGGCGTAGCCAGAAGGCCGGGCTGGCTGGCTTTTTCGAAGATGTGCTCATCTTCTACCTTCGAGCATGCCTACTTCGGGTTGCCTGATGCTTTCAATGCCGATCACTCGCCGGACGCTGTAGGTGGGTTTTTGTTGCGACTCGTGGTACGTGCGCACCTGCATTTCAGCGATCAATCCCATCAAGATGGATTGGAAACCGAGGATAAATAACATGGTGCTTATTTGGAACAGCGGGGAGGTGAGTACCGGGATGGCAAAGATCAGGCGGCGAACACCCAAAAAGAGCAGAGCCAGGCTGCTGCTTAGCATCAGGAAGACCCCAGTACCCCCGAATAGGTAGATAGGCTTGTTGGCATAACTTAGTAAAAACTTGACAGTGAACAGGTCCAGGATCACCTTGATGGTACGGTTCAGGCCGTACTTGGTTTTTCCAAATTTTCGGGCGTGGTGCCTCACTTTTACTTCAACCATGCTAGCTCCGACGCTGCTGGCATAGGCGGGGATAAAGCGGTGCATCTCCCCGTATAGCCTGAAGCCAGTGATCACTTCACGGCGGTATGCTTTCAGCGTGCAGCCGTAATCGTGCAGATGGACACCGGTTACAGTGGAAATCAGCCAGTTCGCAATGCGTGAGGGTAAGGTGCGGGTGATAAATGCATCCTGGCGGTTAGCCCGCCAACCGCTAACTACATCGTACCCATTATGGATTTGATCGATCATCATGGGGATATCTGCCGGGTCGTTCTGCAGGTCAGCATCCATCAGGACGATGATATCACCGGTGGAGTAATCGATCCCCGCGGCAATGGCAGCGGTTTGGCCGAAATTGCGCCGGAAATCTACTACCCGGATGTGGATGGGATCCGTGCCAGCCAGGTCTTCGAGAATCTGGACGCTGTTATCCTTGCTGCCGTCATTGACATACACAACTTCCCAACTATAACCCGAATCAGACAGAGCGTCTTGCAATGCCCGCTGCAGGTCGGGCAGGCTCTCTGCCTCATTATAGACAGGGATGATGACAGATAATTCCACGGTGTGCTCCTGAACCTTTTCTATACCGGCATGTCTTGAGCAGGTAGGGGTATTAATTGTACTCGCTTTTTTATACGCCATGAGGATGGCGCGACAGTGAATAATCCTGCTTGGCGAAAGATACCCTCGCCGCGACTAATGCAGGTAAAATGCGTAGATAGAACAGAAGCACCAATGTTGATACCTGAGTATAGAAGGAGAATGCTGAAATGAATTATGGTGAAGTTCTTTCGCGAGCCTGGCAGATTATTTGGAAGCACAAAGCCCTGTGGATTTTTGGTATCCTGGCAGGATGCGGGAATGTCGGCAGCAGCTCTAGTAATGTGAGCTATAGCTTGAGTGAGCAAGATCTTACGCCAGCCATGGAGAATTACTTGCGGGGCTTTGAGAGTGTCCCTGACTGGCAGATAGTGGTATTGCTGGGGATCGGTATTGTGGTTATGGTGTTGCTGGTGCTGCTGGCAGTGTTCCTGACCACCATCGGTCGCATTGGCGTGATTCGCGGCACTCAGCAGGCTGATGAAGGAGCATCCAGGCTGGGTTTTGGTCAGCTATTCCGGGGCAGCCTGTCGTATTTCTGGCGAGTTTTCTTCTTGAATCTGCTGATCGGGCTGGTGGTAGTGGTGATTGTGTTTGTCGGGATTATCCTGGGGATGGCAGGGACTGTCCTCACCCTCGGATTGGCCTTGCTCTGTCTGATCCCCCTGCTCTGCCTGGTTATCCCGCTTTCCTGGTTGCTTTTTGTACTGGTCGAGCAAGCCAACATCGCCATTGTGGTAGAGAATACAGGCGTGGTCGAGGGTTGGCGGCGCGGCTGGCAGGTGTTCAAGGATAACCTCGGGACCATGATTGTGATGGGGCTGATCCTGTACCTTGGCGTGGCGCTGATCGGAGGTTTGATTATCGGTTTTCCAGTGCTTCTCTTTGTCCTCCCGGCGCTGGCAGCTGGATTGTTGGGCGGAGAGAGCGCCTTTGGCAGCGGATTGCTGGTTGCAGGACTGTGCTTTGTGATGTATCTGCCAGTATGGATCGTTTTGAATGGGATACTCATGGGCTACATCGAGTCGGCCTGGACTCTGACCTACCTGCGCCTGACCGGTCGAAAGGCTGCGCTCGAACCGACTAGCTTATAACCGGTCGAAGGGTCTATACCTGAATTGTTGATTGGCGAAGCTCTGGGTGCCAAACCAGGGCTTCGCCTCTTGTATTATGCTAAAATTCAAGCATGATCAAGTGGATACCCTGGTTGGGTGTTTTGCTCGTGGGCTGGCTGGTTTCTGCCCCGGCAATTTATGCACAGACTCCCAACAACGCAACTTTATTCCCTCCTGACACAACTTCTTTTCCCCAGATACAGGTTTTCCTGGATATTCATAACGCGGATGGATCATTTGCACACAGCTTACAGCCTGGCGATTTGCGCCTCTTGGAGGACGATAGGCAGGTGCAGATTGAGGAATTTTCCGAGCTTCGCCCCGGCGTTCAAGCCGTGTTAGCGATCAATCCGGGCGATTCATTTACTCCTCGAAACTCACGAGGAATATCTCGCTACGATACACTCCGCCAGGCGCTGGAAGTCTGGTTGTTATCTCGGCGGGGATCCACCGTGGATGACTTGAGCCTGATGGTAGCTTCCGGACCGGAGCGCACCCACACCAACCGCCCTGAAGAAGTGCTTGCTGATTTGCAATCTTTCCAGCTCGAACAACCTGTTGACAATCCCGGCCTGGACATACTGTCCCAGGCGCTTGACGTTGCTTCAGACGAGACACCCCGCCCGGGTATGGAGCGGGCAATTTTGTTTATCACCTCGCCTCTGGCGGGCGATCCCGCCTCTGGATTGCAGGACCTGATTGAACGTGCTTTAGCACAGAGAGTACGGATATATATCTGGTACATTCCTTCAGGATACACGTCCGAGTCCCTTCAGGCAGACCAGCTTGAGGATCTGGCAATCCAAACCGGTGGAAGTTTCCTCACTATTTCTGCTGAAGAGGCAATCCCCACTCCTGAGGTTTATCTGAGTGGATTGCGCGATATCTACCGACTGATTTATAGCACCCAGATTGCCAGTTCAGGCACTCACCGACTCGCTGTTGAAATACAAAATGGCGACCAGCTGATCACGACTCCCGTCCTTGAATACTCCTTCGATCTCCAACCGCCAGACCCGGCGTTTATCTCGCCTGTAGCACAGATCACTCGCCAGGCCGTAGAAAGCGGGTCGCAGGGTCTCTTGCAGCAGGCAGATGCTGCCAGCCTGCTCCCGGATGAGCATCCACTCCAGGTATTGGTTGATTTTCCAGATGGTCGAACCCGCCCGCTAGTTGCGACCCGCCTGTATGTTGACGGCAAGCTGGTTGCCGAGAACACCCGGCCGCCCTTTGATCAATTCACATGGGATTTGAGAGAATATGGCAGTTCTGGCCGGCACCTGCTGCAGCTGGAGGCGGTGGACAGCCTGGGCCTGATTGGCAAGAGTATTGAAACACCGGTAGAGGTGATCGTTGAGCTACCAGGTGCCAACCCGCTTGCCTCGGTGGTGCAAAACGCTCCGGCTCTGCTCGGGGTGATCGTCGTTCTCGGTGGGGCGATTGTTTTCCTGGTGCTGATAGTAACCGGTAAAATCCGGCCTCACGCTCTGACCCGGCCGGCAGGTTTCCGGCGGAGGCGCCGCCAGAATGGCAAGCAAGCAGTGCAACAGGATGTTCCGGCTAAGCAGGCCATCTTGCGGGTGGAAGCGGATGGGCGCCGGTTTTCGGGTTGGGTCAGTCGCCTGCATTGGCCACAGCGCCGCCTTGCGCCTCAGGCGCTGGCTTACCTGGTCCCCCTGCCTGGATCGGAGGAGACCAGCAGCGGAAGCCCAATATCGATTGATGCCAACGAAGTTACCCTCGGCAGCGATAGGAATCTGGCAGTGCTGGCTTTTGATAATCCGTCCGTTGACGGGTTACATGCCAGGCTGACTCTAGGGGAAGACGGCAGCTTTCTCCTGGCAGATCAAGGTTCCATAGCTGGGACGTGGATTAACTATACCCCGGTAGATAGGAATGGAACTCGCTTGCAACACGGAGATGCCATTCATATCGGGCGGGTAGGATTTCAATTTAAGGTTCGCGATCCGGCCTTAAACCGTAAACCAGTGATTACCCCTGAGAGGTTTGAGGCGTGATCTTGAGACAGCGGTCGCACCTGACCGTTAAAGCTGCCAGCCATGCGGGGCTGAGTGGGAAAAACAATGAAGATCGTTACGCGGTCTGCGCCTTTGAGCTGGAAGGAGATCTGCGTACTCCCTCTGTACTGGCAGTCGTTGCGGATGGAATCGGTGGTCACCGGGCAGGTGAGGTTGCGGCTCAACTGGCTACCGAAACCATTTGCCAGAGCGTGGAGCAGAGCGATGCGTTCCAACCGGTTCGCATCCTTGAGCAAGCTATAATCCGTGCAGGAGAAGTGATTGCTGCCAGCGCCCAACGCGACTCGGTGCAGTTTGGTATGGGGACAACCTGTGCCTGCGCGTGGGTAATTGGGGATCGGCTTTATACAGCTTCAGTGGGCGATTCGCGCATTTACCTGATCCGCGGCAAGCAAATCCAGCAACTTACCACCGATCATACCTGGGTGCAGGAAGCGATCCACCACGGGGCGATCCGGCCCGAAGAAGCGCGCACCCACCCGAATGCGCATGTGATCCGTCGCTACCTGGGTTCTAAGCAAACGGTAGTACCGGATATGCGTTTGCGCCTGGATACCGGTCTGCCCGACTACGACGGTGAGCAAAATCAGGGTGCCCGCTTGTTTCCAGGTGATGTGCTATTGCTCTGTACAGATGGCCTGACTGACCTTGTTAATGATGGGGAAATCCTGGAAACTATCGAGAGTCACGGCGCCCAGGCCGGCGTCCAGGAATTGGTGAACCTGGCAAACAAGCGCGGCGGGCATGACAATATTACCGTCATCACCCTGGTCATGCCCGGTGAGAAACAGGCTTCCCAAAGCCAGACGAGAACGATTCGCTACTGGCCAATCGGTGCGGGCTGCCTGGTAGCGATGGCGATCTTGAGCACAGTTCTCTTGCTGGGGTCTTACGTATTCCTGGGTAAGGGTTCACCCGCAGGTGCAGTCTCAACTGCCTCGCCCGGCGATTCACAGGTAACGCTTTTCCCTGAGAGCAGCAGCCAGAGTACCAGCGACCTTATCCCGACTGCGGTTTCGGCAAGCGTGACGGCTCCTGCTGAGCCAATATTTTCTAAAGAAACTCAGGAAATTTTTTCCACCACTTTACCGGGTACGCCGCCCGTCGATCAGGAGGCGACACTGACCCCCTGGCCAACAAACACGCCTTAAGTAAGGCGTAGATAGCCCCTCCAAGTATCCAACGAGAAGAGTGTTGCTCAGGGCATACCGGCGTAAAAAACCTGGTTGTCCACTGCCAGAAAAGCCAGGCGTGCGTCCGGACTGAGTGTGAAGGCTGTGGCAGGCTTGCGGGAAACCCCGGTTAGGGCTTCGTTGCTAGGCCGGAATTGGCCGTAATATGTTAGCAGCCGCAAGCTGAAGCGATAGACGGCGTGTTCTTCAGGTTGCAGGTAATAGAGAGATGGATCTGGCGGCTGCGAGGAGAGCACCTGCGTGAAGGGCGGCTGGATTTGCATGGGCTGCCCCTCATGACCGGGGCGGGAATCGACGTAGGGTAGATTGTCTACGCAACGTGAGGGAGAGACAGAGAGCTGGCTGTATGTGCACAGGGTAGTGTGCCCATCCTGGTGGAGAAGATAGAGATCGGTATTACTCACAACCAGATCGACAACGTTCTCCATGGGGAAATCGGCGACGAAAAATTCCTCAGGTTGCTCTTTGTAATTGCTGTCCCAGTAAATCCAGACTGTGTTCTTTTGCGGGTCGAGCAGGTACAGGTTACCCAGGTCAACAGACATAGCTACCGGTTTTCCCCATCCCTTGGAGGGTTGAGTGAGGGGAGTGAAGACAGGCACCTGCCCCGGCATGCATTGGAGCAAATTGCTGTTGATATCCAGGGCTTGTAGCGTGGCGTTGAAATCATTGTCGGTTGGTGCCTGGGCAATATCGATCAGCTGACCGGTCTGACCCGCTGGAAGTCCAGCTGCACATTGAAAGCTTGAGTCAACCTCATACCCAGAAGCAGTTGCCAGAGTGCGGACAACATTGCCCCCTTCTGCGTTTAGGAGATACAGGTCGCTGCTGGAGGCTACCATGTGCGTGATGTGGGTGTTTTCCGGCAAGTTGCTGGTGAGGGCTGGCTGGTATCCAAGCCGCGTGACGAGGTTCAGCTCATCGAAAGCCTGCCTGGCTTCGTTACGCAAGGCCTGGGTATCGGCAGTCACCTCGTATTCCTCAGCCTGTTCCAGATAATTGATCACATTTTGCCAGGCTACCATTTTTTGGTTGGGGTCTGATTGGGTGCGGGCATAACCTGCTGCCTGAACAGCCTGGGCGTAGACCGCATCGAACTGTCCAGTTCGTCCGGTTTGGAAATAGACCCAAGCAGCAATGGCGACGACGAACAGGGGGACGAGAACTGCTACCGTTATCATCACGGAAGAGGGCAGGGTGGCAACGCTCTCGCCAGGTAACATGCGCAAGAATAGATTGCGGATGCCTAATCCTGTCCGAGCAATTGCAGCAGAAATGCCTATACCGATAGAAGCCGTCTTCCCCTCGCCTGGTGCCCGCCGCGAGCGGCGGGTCTTTGCCTGCGATGGAATTGCAGGTTGTTCTACCTCCTCAACAGGGGTTTCAGGGATGGTTGTTTGGACTGTGACCTGAGAGTCCAGTCCAGCCGTTGTGCTCTGGGTGAATGGAGGGTCCTGGGGTTGATCCAGGGCTGCGGGCGGTACGAATTGGGCATCTGGGTAGCGCGCCGCAACATTTACGCCTGCCGCAACCGCGATGACAGGTGCAGATGCCTCAGGCGGTTCGGAGGGCATCGCCGTTGGAGTGGGCTCGGTTTTCGGCTGAACATAGGTGACCGGCTGACCGGCTGTTGGGTGAAGCAGGGATGTTTTCCCTGTGCCGCGGCTTGCTTGAAAGAGGATCGCCCTTACAGTAGGAGCAGCCTTGTCGAGCAGGTGATACCTGAGGCTATCCGGCGACTGGTTGTGCAGACCGCTCAAAGTGGCAGCAGTCCAGGTGGCAGGCGGTTGCGGGCTGATGACCAGTGTGTCGTAGGGATTTAAATCAGCTTGCGAGTAATGGATCGGTGTGTTACGGCTGAGCCCAAGCCCGCGCCCAGAGATTTGCGGGTCATGGATGTGCTTGGCTCCAGCCGCATTGATTAAGAAGGCGTGCATCGGTCCGGATTGCGCCAGGTAGAGGTGATTGTTGCGCAGGGTGATGATGCTGAGCAAGCCCACCCCCTGTCGCCCGCTGCTGGCTCCTTTCTGGTTGCGCTCTAGCAAGTTCTGGTTGAGCGCGTCTGCAACTGCTCTCTGGGCTGCGGTTGCTGAGCCGGATGTTTTGTAATAGGTTTGCGCCAGGCGGGTTAGCAGCTGATTTAGCTGGTCGGCGGGCAAGGGGGCATTACCTGCGATCAATAGGTACAGGACCAGACGATCTGACTGGCGACCGCGGGCGGGGCGGCGGGGCGGGGTAGCGATCAAGAGCCCGGGTGGCTCGATCTGATCTTGTCCGTCTTTGCGTGTCAAGGAGAGGATGTTCAGGTCGATGAGGTCCATACACCATCCATTAAGTTTGGCGTGATCATGGCATGGGCAAATGCCTGGCAAGCCTGGCATCTGTTCAGAAGTCTGGTGAGATTTGAGGACATTATACTGGTAAAATGCTGGATTAGTAAAACCAGGATAGCACAGTTCTGCGACGAGGCTTGGCCTGATCCTGGTGTGAACAGGGAGATTGTATGCAACTGGAGATTGTTAAGACAAACGAACATTTCAAAGCCCTGGCAATTGAATGGAACGATCTGCTGGAACACAGTGCAAGTCACGTGCCGTTTTTGCGCTATGAATATCTCAGCGCTTGGTGGGGCACTTTGGGTGGTGGTGAGTGGAGCCAGGGCGAGCTTAACCTGGTAACCTGGCGCAATCCGCAGGGGGAATTGCGTGGCATCGCTCCGCTATTCTTCACGAACAACCGGGAAGGAAAACCCGCTTTGATGCTGCTGGGCAGCATCGAAATTTCAGACTACCTGGATATGCTCTGCCGTCCTGAGGATCTACCATCGTTTCTAACCCAACTCTTGCCACGCCTGGCGCAGCCTGATATGCCCGCCTGGCAGGTGCTAGATTTCTATAATATCCTGGATAGCTCTCCCACCCTGCCGGCGTTGCAATCTGCGGCGATACAGATGGGATGGGAATATTGCCAGGAGAAGCTGCAGCATTGCCCGTACATTCCCCTCCCAGGAGATTGGGAGATCTACCTGGCAGGGATTGACAAGAAGCAGCGCCACGAGATTCGCCGCAAAATCCGGCGGGCGGAGAGTGCTGAGGTCCCTGTGCGCTGGTATATCGTTGAGGATGAAGCCGGGTTGGATGCCGAAATCGATGCTTTTTTGCACCTGATGGGGCAGGATACCGAGAAACAGGCTTTTCTCACCGATGTGATGCGCACCCAAATGCGCAGCGCGGTCAAAGCTGCCTTTCAGGCAAACTGGTTGCAGCTAGCCTTCCTGGAAATCGATGGCCAGAAAGCCGCCGGGTATCTCAACTTTGACTACGGAAACCATGTCTGGGTTTATAACTCGGGGCTGGATTATGCATATAGCACTTACTCGCCGGGATGGGTGTTGCTGGGATACCTGCTCCAATGGGCAAACGAGAAAGGACGCCAGGCATTTGATTTCATGCGCGGTGATGAGGATTATAAATACCGTTTTGGCGGGGTAGATCGATTTATCGTCCGAGCACAGGTCAGGCGCTAGCTAATAGATAACCGGGCGAGGCATGCCGTAACCACCGACCCGTACCTGCTCGGGATGGTCGGTCCAGACACCCGGGATGGGCGTGCCGCATCTGGCGCAGGTTCCCTGGGGGGAAAGCTGGTAATCTCTCAGAACATAGCCATAGCGCTGCACGACGGCATTGCCGCATTTAGGGCAATAGGTGTTTTCATATTCGTTGACATGACCGGGTAGATTGCCGGCGTAGACGTAATTTAATCCTGCTTCCTGACCGATTTCCGCTGCGCGCAACAGGGTGTTGGCCGGCGTTTGCGTAGGTGAAGTCATCTTGTAATCCGGATGAAATGCGGTGACGTGCCAGGGGATATCCGGTGAAACTGAGCCAATAAAGCGGGCAGCGTCCATTAACTCATCCGTGCTGTCATTAAAGCCAGGCACAACCAGGGTGACCACTTCGACCCATAGCCCGAGCTGGTGAGCCTGCCGGATGCTGTCCAGGACATTCGTGAGAACGCCGCCCAGCTGGCGATAGTGACGATCCTGCATGGTTTTTAAATCAATTTTGTAGGCGGAAAGGTAAGGTCGCAGGTAAGCCAGTACTTCGGGTGTTGCGTTGCCGTTGGAAATATAGGCGCATTTTAACCCGGCTTCTGTCGCCTGGCGGAAGATCGCCACCGCCCACTCGGAGGTGATCAGCGGCTCGTTATATGATGAAGCGACGATGCCAGCGCCCGAACGCAGGGCGAGCTTGACAAGCTGTTCCGGGGTTACCTGGCGAACGGTTTGAATGGCGATATCGGACGCCGGGTCGCGCAGGGCTTGCGAAGTGATATGATTCTGGCAATAATCGCAATGGAAATCACAGCCCAGCATACCGAAGGTCAGGGCATCGCTGCCAGGTAGGAGGTGGTTGAAAGGTTTTTTCTCGATTGGATCGACCTGCAATGCAGCCACATACCCCCAGGGAACGCGCAGCTCACCTAGCTGGTTAAAGCGCACCTGGCAAATCCCGCGCCTCCCATCCCGGATCAGGCAGCGGTGACCGCAGGCGTAACAGCGAACTGCCTGGTCTGGCAGGCTCTCGTAAAGCTCCCCCTTGATGGTCATTTTATCCAGGATACTGGCAAGAGAAGTCATCACTCAGCCTCCTCGGGTGACAGAACCACCCGTGTGAACACCACAATAATTCTCTGATAGCTATTATAATCAATAGCCTATGCTGACTGTTGTCATTCAAGCTGGCGGAGCCTCCCGTCGAATGGGGCGCGATAAGGCTTTGCTCCCCTTCCTGGGCAAGCCCTTGATCGAGCGAGTGATCGAGCGCGTGTCCGCTCTGGCGGATGAGCTGGTCGTGACGACCAACCGACCGGAGAATTACGTATTCCTGGATGTGCCCCTGTACAGCGATCTGATTCCAGATCGAGGCGCTCTGGGAGGCCTGTATACTGCCTTGAGTGTTGCCAGCCAGCCGCTTGTAGCGGTGGTGGCGTGCGATATGCCGTTTGCCAGCTCAGAACTGCTGGGATGGGAGCGCGATCAGCTAATCGCCGGTGAATACGCTGCCGCCATACCGGTGACACCATCTGGCAGCGAGCCATTTCATTCGGTCTACCGGAGAGAAGCCTGTCTGCCTGCCATTCTCAGTGCGATCCAGGCTAACCAGTGGAGAGTCGATTCATGGTACGACCAGGTTGCGATCCGCTTTCTCTCGATGGATGAAATGAAGTCCTTCGATTCGCATCGTCTGGCATTTCGGAACGTCAACACGGCCGAAGATCTGGCGCACGCGGAGCAGATTGCCCTGGGGTTGACCGACCAGTTCCGAAGCTAACGCGCCAGCAACACCGGGCAGCTGGCGTGCGCGATGACCTTCTGGCTTTGGCTGCCAAGAAGCGCCCCTGCCAGGCGCCCCAACCCACGCGTTCCCATTACGACTAAGTCAATCTCACGGACCTTCACCACGCTTAGAATTGCCTCTGCCGCTGGTCCTTCCAGGACTTCTTTGTGAATCTCTCCTGCTATTTCGCCGATTTCTAGCATCGCTGTGGAGAAAGTCGATTCGGCTTCGCCAGTGCGAGCAGTGATAATCTGGCTCAAGTTGGGTTCGCCCAGGTAAGGTGGAATAGGGTCGTAGGATGTGACTACCCAGAGATTGGCGCGGGTCAGGCGCGCTAGCTCTCCGGCTAATCTGGCTGCTTTGAGCGCGTGTTCGGAGCCATCCACCGCAAGTAAAATGTTCTTAAACATAGCGCTCCTCTTCTGTTTGTGCCTTGCAGGCAATATGGATATTATTTGAGCATGGGCATCTTAAGTCCGTGCTGTCTGGCAGCTTCGATTGCCTGCTCATAACCAGCATCGGCGTGGCGGACGATGCCCATGCCGGGATCGGTGGTCAGGACGCGCTCCAGGCGAGCCGCGGCTTCAGGTGTGCCATCGGCTACAATAACCTGTCCGGCGTGCTGGCTAAACCCGATTCCGACCCCGCCTCCATGGTGGAAAGACACCCAGGTTGCGCCGCCCACAGCATTGATCAGGGCGTTGAGAATTGCCCAGTCGCTGACGGCATCCGTGCCATCCAACATCGCTTCGGTCTCACGGTTGGGGGAGGCAACTGATCCGGCATCCAGATGGTCGCGACCGATCACGATGGGTGCTTTGACAATCCCCTCTGCTACCAGGTTGTTGAAAGCCAGACCCGCCTGGTTGCGCTCGCCATAACCCAACCAGCAGATGCGCGCCGGTAACCCCTGGAAGGGAACTTTTTGGCGCGCCATATTCAGCCAGCGGTGCAGGTGCTCGTCATGCGGAAAGAGCTCCATGACCGCCTCGTCTGTGGCATAGATATCCTCCGGATCACCAGAAAGGGCAACCCAGCGGAAGGGGCCTTTGCCCAGGCAGAACAATGGTCGGATGTATGCCGGGACAAAGCCGGGGAAGTTGAAGGCGTCTTTGACGCCCTGGTCAAAGGCTCGCTGGCGGAGATTGTTGCCATAGTCGAACACCTCTGCGCCGCGACGCTGGAATTCGAGCATCGCTTGAATGTGGCGAGCCATTGACTCGAGAGAAAGGCGCTGGTACTGGTCTGGATCGTTGGCACGCAGCACATCTGCCTCGCTAACGCTAAAGCCGTCAGGCACGTACATCGAGATATCGTGAGCAGGGGTCTGGTCGGTAACGACATCTGGGATGATGCCACGCAGAGCCATCTCGGGAAATATCTCAGCTGCGTTTCCTATCAGTCCGATTGATTTGGGTTCTTCTCGCTCACAGGCTTCCTCGACCAGGGTCATTGCCTCTTCGAGTGTATCTACAACAACGTCGACGTAACCGATCTCCAGGCGGCGCTGGGCACGGGCTGGGTCTACTTCAACAATTAAGCCAACCCCTTCGTTCATAGTGATCGCCAGTGGCTGGGCGCCTCCCATTCCACCCAGACCGGCGGTGAGCACAAATTTTCCTTTGAGAGAGCTCCAACCGCGCTGCTGCGCCAGTGAGCCTAGGGTTTCATAGGTGCCTTGCAGGATGCCCTGGGTGCCAATGTATATCCAGGAGCCGGCGGTCATTTGCCCGAACATCATCAAGCCCCGGGCAGCCAGGTCGTCAAAGTGTTCCTGGGTAGCCCAGTGAGGGACCAGGTTAGAGTTTGCGATTAACACGCGGGGTGCATCAGGGTGAGACTTGAAGACGACAACCGGCTTGCCAGACTGGACCAGCAGGGTCTCATCGTTCTCCATCTCGCGCAGGGTATTCAGGATGGCATCAAACGCCTGCCAGTTACGCGCAGCCTGGCCGCGCCCTCCATAAACCACCAGGTCCTCGGGGCGCTCTGCAACTTCTGGGTCCAGATTGTTCTGGATCATCCGGTAGGCAGCTTCCGTCAACCAGGATTTGCAGGTAAGTTGGGTTCCGCGCGGGGCGCGAATGACGCGTGAGTCGGGCATGGCAAATCTCCTCGTTAATGGGAAATCCCCTTCCATTTTATTATACGCCGGAAGGGGATGGGCAAGCAAATAATTCTAATGTTTCAGCCAGATGCTCGTTAGATCAGCAGATCATCATCAGAAAATACTGTTATCACAAGATAACAAATCAACCGCCTGGGAGACAGCCTCAGTCTGAGCGACACGATGCTGGCTGGTGCACACGACATGCTTCCCAACCAGCATTAATATCTATCGAATTAATCCGCAGCAACTGCCAGGGCAGTATCCGTGGGCAAAAATTGCCCAAAGCTGGTGCTCTTGAGGCGCTTAACCAGCTCATACTGCGCATCGCACCAAACTGGCTGCATTGGACAGGTATCGCCAAAGGGGCAATTGCCGCCGTTATCTGCCACGCATTCGTTCAACAGGATCGGTCCGTCGATAGCCTCAACCACCTCAAGGATCGAAATCTGCTCGGGAGAGCGAGCGAGGGATACGCCGCCGCGAGCGCCGCGCGAGGTTTGCAGGATGCCGGCTACCGATAGTTGAGAGACGATCTTAGCCAGGAAAGACGGCGGAATACGTTGTTCTTGGGCAATCTGGCTGGTGGCTGCGCGCTGGTCAGACCCCAATTGGGCGAGGTATAGCACAGCTCGGACTGCATAATCGGCCTGGCGTGTAATTTGCATAGCTTAATACTCCCTTTTAGGTCTTACGGATAAAATTTGTCAATGATATTTTAGACTGATTTTAGCCAATTCACAAGTGACAGAGGTCATTGCTACAAGATGACGGTTGTCGCATTAATGTGACAAAATATACAAAATCGGTGAGTTTTCTCCCTCTCGAGGAGTATTTGTCAAGGAATTGTAAGTCTATCCAAGCAATAACCGTTGTAGTTTATGGTAATATTGGTGGGCATAAAAATAGCAGCCGAATCAATAGCCATTTGGCTTCTCACAGGGGTCCATTCGTTATTTACGAGGAAAAATTTCCTGAATTATTTCAGCGGAGGATTTTAATAGCTTATGAAACAAATTTGCGTGATCGGTGTCGGGTATGTTGGAATTGTCAGCGCAGCTTGCTTTGCTGACCTGGGTAATCGCGTGATGGCCCTGGACATCAACGAAAGCCGGATCGAAGGGCTGAAGCGTGGTGAAATGCCCATTTATGAGCCCGGTTTGCAGGAGCTGATTGAGCGCAACGTGCGTGCCGGAAGGTTGTCGTTCACTACTTCTTACCAAGAAGGTTTGGAAGGCAGTGAGTTTGTGTTCATTGCAGTTGGTACCCCCTCGGGTGTGGATGGTGAGGCAGATTTGCGCTATGTAGCAACCGCGGCGCGATCGATCGCTGAGAACATGAAAGAGCCATTGATTGTAGTTAACAAGTCTACCGTTCCGGTGGGAACAGGCGACTGGGTGGCGGATATTATTCGCAACCACCAGCCCGAGCCAATTCCCTTCGCGGTGGTTTCGTGCCCCGAGTTCTTACGGGAGGGCTCGGCGATCGGCGACTTTATGCAGCCGCACCGTACCGTGCTTGGTTCGCTGGATGCAGAAGCGGCGGATAAAGTAGCCCAGCTTCACCTGCCACTGCGCGCCCCGATTGTTATCACCGACCTGCGCACGGCAGAGATGATCAAGTATGCTTCGAACGCCTTCCTGGCAACCAAAATCTCGTTTATCAACGAGATTGCCAATATCTGCGAAGCCCTGGGTGCGGATGTCAAAGAAGTTGCCGCCGGGATGGGATACGATAAGCGGATTGGCTCGATGTTCCTGGATGCGGGTCTGGGTTATGGGGGCTCCTGTTTTCCGAAAGATGTGAAAGCCCTGGCTTATATGGCGGCGGAGAAAGGTCGCCATCCCCAATTGTTGAACGCGGTGATGGAAATCAATGACGATCGCCGCCCGATGACAGTCAACCGGGTGAAGGAACTGCTAGGTGACCTCTCTGGTAAAGTGATAGGGTTATTGGGGCTGTCTTTCAAGCCAAATACCGACGATATGCGCGATGCGCCTGCAATCACGATATCCGATGCATTGTTGGCAAATGGGGCATGTGTACGCGCTTATGATCCAGTAGCGATGGATGCAGCTCTACCACTGCTGCCTAATGTTGAGATGTTTTCAGACCCATATGCGATGGCTGAGGGTTGTGATGCCCTGATAGTGGTTACGGAGTGGAATGAGTTCAAGCAGCTCGACCTGGCGCGGGTGCGAGACAGCATGCGCCAGCCAGTGCTATTCGACGGGCGCAATATCTATGACCCGATTGTGATGAAACAGCTTGGGTTCACCTATCGCGGGTTCGGTCGCGGCTACAACGGCAGCAAACTCAGCCTGAATCCACTGGGTATAGAAGCAGAAAAAATTACTTATTAATCCTGGTCAGGATACATCAGGGGGTGTGAGGGCAACTCACACCCCCTGTTTTTGTGATAGCCTATGGCAATGACTTCCAGCCGACCCCCGGTTTGCGATTACGATGGCTCTGATTACCAGACTTCCTTCTGGGAGCAGGGCGGGCGCGCCTATGAAGACCAGGTTGAAGCCATTGCTCTGCGCCGCCTGCTGCCGCCAGACGGCGACCTGCTCCTGGAAGTGGGGGCGGGGGCAGGTCGTAATACGCCGCGCTACCAGGGTTTCAAGCAGATCGTTTTACTGGATTATTCTTACACCCAGTTGCAGCAAGCCCAGGCTTACCTGGGCAGGAGCGATCGCTATATTTATGTTGCCGCCGATGCTTACCGGTTACCCTTCGTGCCAGGTCTATTCGATGCAGCTACAATGATCCGCACCCTGCATCATATGGCTGAACCACAACTGGCATTAAGCCAGGTGCGCCGGGTGCTACGACCTGGATCGCTCTTTATTCTTGAGTATGCCAATAAGCAGAACCTGAAAGCCATCCTGCGCTATTGGATGCACCGGCAGTCGTGGAGCCCATTCAGCCTGGATGCGGTGGAGTTTGCCGCGTTAAATTTTGACTTTCACCCCCGGGCAATCCGTGGGTGGCTGGGGAAAGCGGATTTTACGGTCGAAAGGCAGCTTACAGTTTCTCATTACCGGATTGGTGTGCTCAAGCGCTGGGTGCCTTTGAAACTGCTGGTGGCAATGGATTCTGGAGCGCAGTTGACCGGTAATTGGTGGCAGTTGTCGCCCAGCGTGTTCGTGAGGTCAGTGGCAGGCGGCAATGGAGTAACTGCTTCGCCAGACTCTTTCTTCCGCTGCCCGGAATGCGGTCATGATCCCCTGAAAGAGATTGCTGAGGGATTGGCTTGTGCTGCCTGCAAACGCGTATGGGGCGTGCAGGACGGCATTTATGATTTCCGCCAACCTGTGCAAGGGTGATTTCAGGCAGCAGATTTCTTCTCGATTACCCAGAAATGCGACAGGCCGAAGAATTGTAAGGGCGTTTTTTCCATCCCTTGCAGAACTGAGCGCAATACCCGACCGAAAGCAGGCCGGCTTGCGATGATATTGTCGTACGCGCCGAAGATCACCCGCTGCTCTACGAAAATTACAGGCAGCCCGGCGAACAGGCGCCTCAGGTCTCGCCGGGAATACACCCGGACATGCGGAACCAGGCGATTCCTCAGGCGGCGCGGCAGGTAATTTACCAGCGGTATGTTGCCGAAATGGTAGCGCCCGCGCCAGTAAATGCCGTGGGTTTCGAAGGGGTAGCCGCGGTTGGGGACGAAAAGTGCCACTCGCCCTCCCGGTATCAGCACGCGCAGCATTTCCTCAGCCGCCAGGCGGTCATCCCGGACGTGCTCCAGAACTTCATGGCTTAAAATGAAATCAATCGACTCGTCCGGCAATGGCAGAGCTTCTCCAGCAGCGTTCAGGATGCGGGGGGAGAGCTGGCGAGCTTCACTGGCCCGCTCGAAATCGTATTCCAACCCGATGACCCGCTCAGCGTGTGGGGCAAGCTGGCGGACATACATGCCAACCCCGCAGCCATTCTCCAGTACCACCCCTTTCAAGCGCTCGCCGGCGGCAGCCAGGATCATTTTCAGACGCCGTTCCTGCCCGGCTCGCCAGACATACGATGGCTCGCCACGCAGGGCGGCTTTTTCCAGGTCGCGTTCTGCGGTGGTGGCTTTCACGGAAAGCGCCACTCCTGCTTGAAGCCAAATCTCTGGCGGTTATCAACCAGGCGGATCCATGCCGGGGTAAAGGCGTAGAGCAGATTGCGAGCGACAATGGCTTTCATACCGGCAACAAAATGGAATTTCGCCTTGTAGAGCTCCCATGCGGTGTTCCATTCCTGCCCAACCTCGATTGGTGCAACCCGACCTGCCATCTGTATGCCCCGGATGTCTTGCCAGTCGAAGCAGGGCGGGTAAATGGCAGCTGCGGCGCGCGGATTGACATCCAGCTGCTGTCCATGCTGGCTGCGCGGATCGGAGAAAAAATAGAAAACCGGGGCTGAACTTGCATTTGTGAGGGAAAGAGCAGCGAAATATACCGGCGCGGCATGCGGCTTGCCATCCGGGCTGGCGGTGGACAGGGTCATGGTTGAAAGGGCGAGGAACTCGTCCAGCGAGCTTAGCTGTCCATCCCTTGCCATTGCAGGTACTCCTGGTTTTGAATGCCGAGGCGCGCCAGCACCCTGCCGACCGTGTTATTGATCACGTCGTCCAGGCTTTGCGGACGGGCGTAGAAGGCAGGCACAGGCGGGAAGATGATCGCTCCGGCTTCAGCCGCCAGGCTAAGCAGGCGCAGGTGACCAGGGTGCAATGGAGTCTCCCTGACAACCAGCAAGAGGGGACGCCCTTCCTTAAGGGTGACATCGGCGGCACGCGAGAGCAGCTCGTCGGTATACGCGTTGGCAATGGCAGACAGGCTCTTGATCGAGCAGGGGATCACCACCATGCCGATTGTCTCAAAGGAGCCAGATGCGATCGAAGCGCCGATATCCTGGTAGTTGTGGTTGACATCTGCCAGGGCGAGAACGTCGCTGATCTTCCAGGTAGTTTCCTGGGCGATTGTGGCGCGGGCGGCTGGGGACAGTACCAGATGGCTTTCGATCTCCATCGGGCGCAGCATCTCTAGCAGGCGGATGCCAAGGATGACGCCAGATGCACCGCTGATGCCTACCACCAGACGGCGCACAAGAGGTTGGTATGGCTTGACTTGTTTCATTTCTCTCCCCAATGAATGGCTATGGTATCCAGCATCAGGCGCTGGAAGCCGACATTGCGAAAGCCTGCGACTAACATGCGCTCTACCAGCTGCTCGGCTGCCAGGAAGGCTTCGGTTGAGTCGGGCAGGTACCGGTAAGCATCCCGCTCACCGCTGATGATCTGCCCCAGGGTAGGGATGACGGTATGCAGGTGTATTTTTATCAGCGGGGTTAGCAGGCTTTGGGGAGGGCGGGTGGTATCCAGCGCCACCAGGCGCCCGCCCGGTTTGAGAACCCGGTATTGCTCAGCCAGGCTCTGGCGGATATCACTGACATTGCGCAGCAGGAAGCCGGAGACGACGGCGTCGAAAGACTGGTCTGGATAGGGCAGGTGGAGGGCATCTGCCGCGTTCCAATCGATCCAGTTTGCGCCGGGACGTTCTTTGCCCCGATACATCATTCCCAGGGTAAAGTCAGCGGCAGTGGGCAGGCAATCCGGGTGCTGGCGCAGGGCCTCCTGGGCAAGGTCACCGGTGCCGGCGCCCAGGTCGAGCAGGCGACTGTTAGCGGGCAGGGCGGCGCGGCGGATGACTGCGCGCCGCCAGCGCACATCTTGCCCGACAGTCATCAGCCGGTTCATCGTGTCATAGCGGTGGGCGATTCGGTTGAACATGCCCTGAACGTAGCGCGCCCGCTCCGTGCCGGTCAGGTTTGCCATAACGCCTCCTGTTTCCAGTATGAACTCAATCCTACCATGGTACTTAAAATCCGCCGGTGCTATTAAGTTGGGTTGTTGCCTGAAAGCAATGCAGCGTCCTCTGCCCTGGCTACTTCACGCCCGGCCTCAACATTCACCCGGGTAAGCAGGTAGCCGCCAACCACAAAGAAAACAATAATGCTCAAGACCGCTGGGCGACTGCTATTAAAAGTGGTGGCTGCAATGGCAAACAGCAAGGGGCCCAGGATGGCAGAAAATTTCTCCATGACGCTGAACACGCCGAAGAACTGACCGCTCTTTGCTGCGGGTGACATGACCGAGAACAGGCTGCGGCTCAGCGCCTGGCTCCCGCCCTGGACCACAGCCACCATCCAGGCCAGAAACCAGAATTCAATCACCGAATTGATGAAAAAGCCCCAGACGGCAATGACCGCATAGACAATCAAGGCGAGCAGGATGCCGTTCTTTGTATCCATCTTCTCAGCCAGCCCAGAAAAGAGCGCTTTTCCCAGCAGGGCGGATAGCAGCAAGCCAACCAGCTCCACGGCCACAATTAAGCCGATGATTACAGCAAGGTTGCTCTGGCGAGCCGGCGTTAGCACTTCGATTGAGGCCAGTCCGACCTGACCGCCTCCGCCTTTCTGGACCATCCGCAGCTCAAGGGTATGCTCACCGGGCTCGATTGAGGAGATCGTTGCGGTTTCTCCATATCTTATAGTGGGATGGTAGGTGTCAATCGTCAAGTCTATGCCGGATTCTTCGACAGGTACTGGCTGCCCATCCAGCAGGACAAACCAGATCCAGTTCTCGGGTCCAGAGAAGTAGGTCAGATCCACCGATTGACCAATGAACTTGAATTTTAATACACTGGAAAGGTCACGGGTGGTGCGGTAGGTCGCGCCAGCCTCACTACCCAGCTCTTCTGCCAAGACGGGCAGATCGCTCCACTCCCCTTCGTACACGATACGGGGGTCAGAGGCAAGGTAAATGCCCTGACCAGCCGCGCTGGCGGTGCTGGCATACGGCGCCGGAGGCATGCCTGTTATGGAACTCGGCAGCATACGTGAACCCGCTATGCCCACCAGTGGCAAGGCACCCAGGTTGAAGAGAATAAACGCCAGGTAGAATGGGCGGCGCGATTCGGTTTTGTTTGGCAAGCGTCCGAAAATCAGGCTGTATGGTATGGCAACAAACTGAACCAGCAGCAAAGCCAGCACCAATTCAATGCTGCCGAATCCCAGCTCGGCACCATAAATCGCCGCCACTTCAATGATCGTCCCAATGCCGTCAGCATAAATAAGAAAAGCGATCAGAAATTTCAACAGCTCGCGGTAGCGGCGAATGTCTTTCAGTGTTTCTCTTAATCGCTGGAAGCTTGCGCCGATGACCGTTTCCCCGGGAGCCAATTTTACTGAGGCAGATGGCGGCTCGGGAACACGCCGGAAGAGCGGGATGGAAAACACACCCCACCAGATGGCGACACTAAGAAAAGACAGCCGCGCCCCCCACGTCCCAGGCAATAGCTGGATCATGACGATATTAATTGCCAGGAGCAAGCCGCCGCCCAGATAACCCACTGCAAAACCGCGCGCCGAGACGCTATCCCGGTCCTCTTCCCGGGCAACATGTGGCAGGAGAGCATCGTAAAAGACATTGGCTGCTGTCCAGCCGATGCGACCAAACATAAACAATAGCGAGGCCAGCAACCAATCCCCGCTATCGACCAGGACCAGCAGCCCGGTACCGACAATGCCCATCCCAAAGAAAATAGCCAGGAAGCGTTTTTTGCCTCGCATCACATCTGAGACTGTGCCCAGGATGGGAGATAGAATGGCTACAATGAACAGGGACACGCTCAGACCTGTGCTCCAGTATGCGGTAGCGATCGCTGGGCTGGGTAGAGTCGAGCCGGCTACCTGGCTGTAATAGACCGGAAGCACAGCAGCCAGGATGGTAGTGGCAAAAGCAGAATTAGCCCAGTCGTACAAAGTCCAGGCCCGGATGCGCCGCTTATACTCCAAATCACTGATTCCTTGAGAAGCGGGCATGCTAATAGATGCCATAGTGTGCTCCTTGAGTGAGTTAGGGTGGATTTCTCCCCAGCTGTCGGGCGCGCCGGTGAGGGTGGGCAAGCTGTGTTAATTATAGCCGATGCGTGAATCTTAAAACTGATTTATAATTAGAATCTACCCCGATATTGTTACCAATCTTATTCCCGGGGTGTGATTATTTGTTGCGTTCATCCAGAGTCCTTATATCCGAGCGGATGCCGTTTTTTTTCAATACACTTTATTCTACGGCATCCTGATAGATGAATAATCTCAGGCCAAACTCGTTTTGGCATTAAGTGTTCAGACTCGGTTTGGCGCAACGCTGTTGCGCCTTTTTTATTTAGGAGCATTTATCATGAGTGTAGAATTTATCCTTCGCATTATTGGTATGGTGGTGTTGTTTTCTCTGGGGGTGTACTGGGGGATTTATCTGGGTGAGGTTACAGCCGGTCCAAAATATTTATATGCCATCATATTGGGCTTGCTCGGGGCGCTGATCGGGCTGATTCTGACGCCTTTTGTAACGACCCGCCCCGCCCGGGCATTGCGGCGCATGTTTAGCAAGATCTCTGTTCAAACTTTGCTGGCAGGTTTAACGGGGCTGATTACCGGGTTAGTGGTGGCAGCTTTACTGGCTTTCCCACTTTCTCTGTTACCCGAGCCATTCAGGAATATCCTGCCATTTGCCGGGGTGGTATTGTTCAGTTACCTGGGGATCTCTTTGTTTGTGATGCGGCAGAACGATATATTTTCTGCCCTGCGTTTGGCTCTGCCGTCTCGCTCCGCGGGCGGAGATGAGGCAGGCCTATCTGGCATGGATTCCAGCCGGGCGATACTGCTGGATACCAGCGTGATCATCGATGGGCGGATTGCGGATATTGGCAGGACCGGATTCCTGGTGGGCACGCTCTTAATCCCGCGTTTCGTATTGAACGAGTTGCAATACATCGCCGATTCAGCCGACAGCCTGCGCCGGCAGCGAGGCCGGCGTGGGATGGATGTGCTCTCTCAGTTGCAGAAGGACTCCACCATCCCGGTGAAGATCAGTGATATTGATGTGGAAGGCGTGCGTGAGGTGGATGATAAGTTGGTGATCCTGGCCCGTCAATTGCGCTGTCCCATCCTGACCAATGACTACAATCTGAATCGGGTAGCGGAGCTGCAGGGCGTGGCTGTCTTGAATGTGAACGAGCTGGCTAACGCAGTGAAATCTGTACTCCTGCCCGGGGAGACCCTGGAGGTAGAAATCATCCAGGAAGGCAAGGAAGTTGGACAGGGGGTGGGGTACCTGGATGATGGGACAATGGTGGTCATCGAAGATGGACGCGACCACCTGAATACCAAAACCCATGTGATGGTTACCAAGGTGCTCCAAACGGCAGCGGGAAGGATGATATTTGCCCGTTTGGGTGATCGGGCGGAGAACGGTCGCTAAACAGCTGAGGAGATGTCGTGCGCGAGTGGATCTACGGTAGGAACCCGGTCTATGAAGTACTGCGCGCCAGACGGCGGCAGCCTTTTCGCTTGCTGGTTGCCCAATCTGCCCAGGAGAAAGGCAGACTGGCGGATGTTTTGCGGATGTGTTCCGAACGCAAAGTGCCTGTGGAAAGCGTACCCAGGTCCAGGCTGGACGCTCTGGCAGCCTCCCACCAGGGTCTGGCTTTGGAAGTTAGCGGGTACCCGTATTCAAACCTGGTGGATATCCTGGAGCGGGCAGAACAACGCGCAGAGCCTCCCTTCTTGTTGATTTTGGATGCACTACAAGATCCTCAGAACCTGGGCACCTTATTGAGAACTGCAGAGCTTGTCGGTGTGCATGGGGTGTTGTTGCCCTTGAGACAAACTACCACGGTCACCCCGGCGGTAGTCAGCGCCTCTTCAGGAGCGAGCGAGCATGTCTTGATTACTCAGGCGAACCTGGCGCAAGTCATTGAACACCTAAAATCAGAGGGCGTCTGGGTGTACGGTTTAGAAGATAGCTCTACGGCGAAAGAGCCTGGGAAGCTGCGCCTGGATGGGGCTTTGGCAGTCGTGGTGGGCAACGAAGCGCAAGGGATGCGCCCGCTGGTGCGCCGGTCTTGCGATGCTCTGCTTAAATTGCCAATGCGCGGGCAGATTGATTCGTATAACGCGGCTGTAGCAGGTTCAATCGCATTATTCCTGGTGTGGCAAGCCAGAGATTTCAGCGATGCGGGTCGTTTAACCATTGACGATAACCCTGAATCCTGATAGACTCCCCTCCCGCAAAACCAGAACTTTCAAATATTAGGACTTACGCAGTTCGGGGGAGTGGGGGGGGGGGGGGGGGGGGGGGGG
>JBFYSV010000105.1:0-15172 GCA_041301185.1 Anaerolineae bacterium | reverse complement strand
AATCCGCCAGCAATCCATACGCTGTGGTGTGCGGACCGGGGTCGCTCTCAATCACTGAGAGCAGGCCGAGCACGTCGGTCTCGAACTGGACGATGCTGGTGGTGCCGTCCACGCCGTACATTGGCGAATCGACGCCCACCATCTGCGGGGCAACCTGAGCCTTGACGGTCTCACCCTCTCGCCTGGCGCCGCACACCAGCTTCCAGCGCTTGCCCTGCCCCCGGGCGCGCTCGATCTCCGCCGGGGTGATATCGCGGATGCCCTGCCGCTCCACCTGGGCGGGTTTGAAGGGGATATCCATTAGCACAGTCACCAGGGCGGCAACCTTGATCGCTGCATCCCAGCCGTCGATGTCGCCGCTGGGATCGGTCTCGGCGATGCCGATCGCCTGAGCATACGCCACTGCCTGGTCGAAAGACTCGCCGCCTTCCATGCGGGAGAGGATCAGGTTGGTGGTGGAGTTGAGCACGCCGCGCAGAGAGAGCAGGCGGGCAGCCGGCAGGGCGCCGCGGAACAGGGAGAAGATCGGCGCGCCGTCCATCATGGTCGACTCGAAGTAGAACTTGCGCCCATTTGCTACCGCCAGATCGCTGAGCTGGCGGTAGGCGTGCACCACCGGGCCTTTGTTGGCAGTGATGGCGTGCATGCCCGCCTTCAGCGCAGCCGCCAGGTGATTGATGGCAGGCTGCCCGGAGGCGTAGTCGACAGGCGTGTTTTCGAAGAGCACATCCGCCGGGCACTGGCTGATAAAGCTGAAATTGTCAGCGGGCAGGGGCAGGCGGGAGAGGCGATCTAGCTTTTCGCCGGCTTGCATGATCTCCAGGGCGGGTTCCAGCGGAATGCCGTCCGGGTCGATGGCAGAGCCGTGGCGACCGGTGGCGATGCCGGTCACGCGGAAGGTGATCCCGTAGCGTTCCAGGATATCAACCTGTTTTTGCAGGAGCAGGCGGGCCAAAGCCTGCCCGACATTGCCAAAACCGAGCAAAGCGAGTCTGTAATGCGGCATAGGAGTCTCCTAAAGTTTATACCGG
This sequence comes from Anaerolineae bacterium, assembly GCA_041301185.1. Lineage (GTDB taxonomy): Bacteria > Chloroflexota > Anaerolineae > Anaerolineales > UBA4823 > JAQBDA01. The sequence goes on along the minus strand of JBFYSV010000105.1, from coordinate 14,141 downwards.
AGGCCAGGGATAAGGCCGGCGGTCTGGGTCGGGATTGGGATAACGACCGGCGCGCACCAGGCGGTCTGCCCGGCGCTTCATTGCGCCAATCTCGTTCGCGGTCAGGTGCTTGGAAAGCAAGACCGCCAACTCTGAAGGATCGTCACCCGCTGTCTCTATCTGCTCGTAGAAGCGGGTCAGGTCGGCGCATAAATCGGAGGGAATCGGCTCGCCGGCGAAATCCCACACCACGGTGCGCAGCTTGTTTTCGGTGTGAAAGCAGATGCCGTGATCGATCAACCAGAGACCCTGCTCGGAATCGAACAAGATATGGCTTCCCTTGCGGTCGGCGTTGTTCACCAGCATGTCAAACAGGGCAGTGGGGCGCAGGCGTTGCCTGTCTTGCGGGGTGAAGTTGAAGTAGTGGTACTCGGGGTCATGTTCAATATAAAGCTGCAGGGAACCGGCGCCTAGCGGGCCATCCTTGCGGTAGATGGTGGGCGGCACCAGCCGCCAGCCCAGGGCTTCGCTCACCAGGTAGGCGGCCACCTCTCGCCGTGCCAGGGAAGGGCTGGGGAAATCCCACAGCGGTCGCACGCCCTGGGTGGGTTTATAGACTGCCTGCAGGCTGCCCAGGGAATGTTTAGCTTCGATCAGGAATGTGTAATTTGACCCCCACATAAACTCCCCGCGCATGGATAAGGAGCCTTCTTTGAGGATGGTCAGCGCGGTTTGATTTTGGATGGGGGACATTCTATGCTGAGCGGGTTAGTGCTGGTGGCCGTTCTTCTTTGGGCAGAAGTGACCCTCTGGCTCCATCGGCTGACCGCACTGCGGGCAGGTGGGACGGCCGCGCGAGGCAATCTCTACACCCCAGTGGCACATCGCCCGTAGCTGGGAGCGCGTGCACCAAAAACGGACCACACTGGCTTCCTCTGGATCCTGCTCTTCAGCCAGAAGCTCTCGAGCGATCAGTACCACCAGATCGCCGTCTGCATCGTAGCCCAGGCCAAGCTCGCCGGTGCGGAAAAGGGGATCGACTGGCGGGTGGATGTGCATCTTCTCTTCGTCGTAATCTGCCGGGGCGTCGGGTAAATCGGGGTAGCGGGTCGTGACTTCTGCCAGGAACTGCTCCAGGCCCACAGCCAGGGATTGTATCTGCAATTTTTCGACGATCAGGGTGATGGTGCGCTCTTCCTGCCATCCCTGGATATAGAAGACGCGCTTGCCAGGTTGTCCGATTGCGTCGGTGGTGATGTGTGAGACAGGGCGCAGGTCAATTTCAGGTCCAGCCATAGAAAACTCCCAGCAGCAGAGGTGCGGTACTCAGGAGAAGTATACCAGAATCACTGTTTCGCTAAATTAAAAGATGGATCAAAGTTCAGGTTGAGCAGGTGGCTGGAGGCCTCGCCTATGTGCAGGGCGGTAACCGAGGCAGGTGAAACCGCCAGGCGCTGGAAGTTATCCAGCGGCAGGCCGATATAATACGCCACCGCCAGCTTGATTGGGTCTGCATGGGAGACGCAGGCGACCACGTCTTTTGGCTCCAACCCAGCACAGATCATCTCCAGCTCCCGGCAGACGCGGTGCTGGGTCTCGGCGAATGACTCGCCGTCCGGAAAGCGGAATAAAGAGGGCGCATTTTGTACAGTGCGCCATACCTTCAGGCGGCGCAAGCTCTTTAGAGTCTGACCTGCCCATTCACCGATATCGGTTTCGAGGAGACCCGGGCGGATGTTGATCTCCTGGCTCAGGGCAGAAGCCAGCGGTTGGGCAGTCTCCATGGCGCGCTCCAGAGGGCTGCTGTAGATGGCTTTGATCGGGGCGGAGGCCAGCTTGTCTGCCAGCACCTGAGCCTGGGCTTTGCCGGTATCGTTCAAATGCACGCCGGGCAATCGCCCAGCCATGCGCGCTTTCTTGACATAATCATTTTCACCGTGGCGGATCAATAAAATCACAGGCATAAGTCAGTGGGCACCTTTATGGAGTGGGTTTGTGTTTGTGCTTGATGTCCTTGATCTCGGACTCGCTGAGCTCGGGCAAGGTCTGTGTCTGGGTGATCTCTAATGCCCGGCGCTGCGCTTCGCGCCAGCTTTCCAGCCGCCTCTGCACCTGGGCTTCATAGCCCTGGCTGGAAGGCTGGTAAAAATAGGTCCCTAGCAGCGGGCGGGGCAGGTATTGCTGCGGTAGGTAATGGTCAGGAGACTCATGGGGATACTGGTAGCCTTGCCCGTGTCCCAGGGCTCTGGCATCCCGGGTGGCATCTTGCAGGTGCTGGGGTACGGCAGTGATACCTTCTTGCTCGATGAGCTGGAAAGCTTTGAAGTACGCCCCGGCGCTGTTGGATTTCGGAGCAGTGGCTAAATACAGGGTAGCTTCGACGATCGGGTAGACGCCCTCCGGCAAGCCGATGTAGTCGAAGGCTTGGGCAGCCGCTGAGGCGACCACCAACCCCAACGGGTCGCCCAGGCCGATATCCTCGCCTGCCAGGATGATCAGGCGGCGTAGGATAAAACGCGGATCCTCGCCGGCGTAGAGCATCTTGGCCAGCCAATATAGGGCGGCGTCGGGGTCTGAGCCGCGCACCGATTTAATGAAAGCCGAGATCGTATCGTAATGGGCATCGCCGTCTTTGTCGTACAGCACAGCCCGGCGCTGGATTGACTCTTGCGCCACTTCCAGGGTAATGTAAATGCTGCCATCTGAATCTGGCGGGGTGCTTTCTACTGCCAGCTCCAGGGCGTTGAGGGCGTTGCGGGCGTCGCCCCCGGCGACCCGGATCAGGTGCTGTAGGGCGTCAGCATCCAGTCTGATCTGGCGTTTTCCGAAGCCTCGCTCTCCGTCTTGCAGGGCGCTCTCCAGGATGCGGCGCACATCTTCATCTTCAAGGGGGCGGAGCTGAAAAACGCGCGAGCGCGAGACCAGTGCGCCGATCACCTCGAAATAGGGGTTCTCGGTGGTGGCGCCGATCAGGATGACGGCGCCGTTTTCCACGTGGGGCAGCAGGGCGTCCTGTTGGGCTTTGTTCCAGCGGTGCACCTCGTCCACGAACAGGATCGTGCGTTTGTTGTACAACCGGCGGCGCTCGATGGCTTCTTCGATCACTTTTTTCAGCTCAGCCTTACCTGCCAGCACCGCCGAGAGGGTCACAAAGTGCATCTGGGTCTGGTTGGCGATAACCATTGCCAAGGTGGTCTTGCCTGTGCCAGGCGGACCCCACAGGATGATAGAGGAGAATAAGCGGTCGGACTCGATTGCCCGGCGCAGCAGCTTACCCGGCCCGACAATTTCCTGCTGCCCGGCGAATTCATCCAGCGAACGCGGGCGCAGGCGGGCTGCCAGCGGGGCCTCGGAGCGCATTCGATCGTGCATGGCGTGGGTGAAGAGATCCATTATTGGCTTTCTTTCAAGGCGCGCTGAAGCAGGTCTCCAATACCCAACTCATCCGCCCATTGGCACAGGTAATCTGTATCCAGCCACCCGGCCTGTACCTTCAGAACCCCCAAAATATCCCGCCATTGCCGGTCGGAAATTTCATTGCCCAGGCGATACCATTCTAGCTTGGCGAGGATGATATCTTCTGCTGATGTGATAAAGGCTTTTTGTTCCGGCTCTGTAGCGACAATTTGCTCAACCCTGCGCTCAAATTGCATCCGGTCAAAAGGGCGATCTTTGCGGATAAAAACATCCACTTTGAACATCGTTGTGAGGTGTATCAAATTGAAGCTACCGCGATGTTCAATCGCCCCGCGGATCATTTGATCATCGGCGTAAAAGTCTTCGCCAAGCGCCGCAACCAATGCGCTCACCTGATCCTGCCGAATATCGGCAACAATATCCGCATCCAGGGTCGAGCGCGCGACACCGTAAAAAGCGGAAGCCATAGAACCACCGACCAGGTAAGGTATGTGCAAGCGCTCGAAGACTGCCACAACCGACATCAATACGCTGACGGATTCTGGTAACATGTTCATGTCTCCTGAAGAAGCGGGCCGTATACTTTCAAAGCCACTTCTTCCCCCAACAGCAGATCGGCCAGCCGCCTGCGAATGCGTTCATCATCTTCTTGCGGAAAATGCTGTCGCAAACCAGCCAGCGCTAAAAGTTTTACCGACTGGGTCAACTGATCCACTATCTCTAGCTTGCGCCAGGGAGGTGCTTCACGCAGCAGTCGGATCAGGACAGCTTCGGCTTCGGGGTGGGTGTCGGGAAAGAGCGTTGTCACGCTCCCATTATAACGCGGTGGGGCCGATTCATTCATCGACGGGTTGCACAGCTCTGAGCGGAACATCCGTGCCAAATTCCGGCTTGCATGGGTGGATGCTATGGTTGTACAATCATTATCGAGCTATTGTTTTTGTTGTTTGATGCCCCCCCGTCGCTCCCGTCGAGCCAAAGGGTTAAATTACCAGGAGAAGCACGATGACATGGTTTGAGGAATTGACAGGTTTTCGCGAGGCAGGAGCAGACCAGGTGCGGGAGAAGATCACGGTTAGCGGCGAAACATTGACCTCAAACGTAAATGGGAAAGTAATGGTATGTGGCAGGCTGGAAACACCCACGTTGTTGGAGCTACGCGAGCGGGTTCGGGTTGGCAAACGTTATGATGGCAAACTGTCGCTGCGTGAGGTGATTGCAAACGTCCAGGCTTTACATGCAGACGTCGCGAATACCCGCTCGCTATTCCAGGTGGCTTCCCAATTCAACTTGCTCGAAATGGCGTCTCCAGAAGCAATTCCAGAGCACGGAGTAGGCATCTATGAAAATGACCGTACCCAGGGTCCGGCGTGTGCTATTGCAGCTGGGGCTGGGATAATTTATCGAAACTATTTTGCACCTGTGAACGGGCAGATCGGCCAATCGGAAAGCAACCAAATCGACTGCCTGGCGGAGATCGGGCGAGCATTGGGGAATACTGATAACGGCCTCTGGCAGATGCGAAACGGGTATGCTCTGGCAACGCCAAGCGGCTTGACTGAAATCTCGAATCGCCTGCGAGCTTCGAGTGAAAGAGAACTTGATGAGCTTCGTAAGCTGCTGCAGATCGGCATTCAGTGGAATACACAGGTAACTCTCCCGGGAGCAACTCACACCGTCTCGCAAGCCTATTGCTCCGCATTACCGGTAGCTTATTCCAGCCATCCTGCATACCTCTGGGAAGCCTTTGCAAGGCTGGTGCTAGAAGCATCCTACGAAGCAACAATTTGTAGCGCGATCATCAACTGGCAAAATACTGGAAACAACCGTGTATTTCTTACGCTTCTGGGTGGAGGAGTTTTTGGTAATCATCCTGATTGGATCATCGATGGCATAAGACGAGCGCTGATGCTTTACGCAGGTTGGAATCTCGATGTGGTAATCGTAAGCTATCGATCCTCAAATCAACAGGTTCAACAACTTGTTGGGCAATTCGTATAATTTCCGGAAAAGACAGATTACTCAAGGATTTTGGGTGAAAGTTATGCAGACAGAAACTGGTTTTATCGGAATAGAGAATGCAAAACTCTACTACGAGCTTTCTGGCGTGGGTCAACCGCTCGTTCTGATCCATGCTGGCGTCGCAGACAACCGGCAGTGGAACAATGAGTTTGCCCACTTCGCCCAGGAATACCGTGTGCTGCGCTATGATCTGCGGGGTTATGGAAAGAGCCTCCCCGTCGATGGTGAGTTCACTCACCTGGGCGATCTGACTGCCCTGCTTGATCAACTGCGTATTAATCAGCCGCTGATTTTGGTCGGTTGTTCCATGGGTGGAGGCCTGGCACTTGACTTTGCCTTGGCGCACCCTTCCAGGGTGAGAGCCCTGGTTATGGTAGGCTCTGGTCCGTCAGGTCTCGATTTAGATGTCCCCCCGCATCCCAAAGAGGAGGATGCCGAGAAGGCTTATCAGGCTGGCGATCTGGATCTCCTCGCCAAGCTAGAGACACAGATCTGGTTTGATGGCATGGGCAGAACAGCGCAGCAGGTGAACCAGCCGATGAGAAGCCTTGCTCTGGAGATGAATCGCCTGGCCCTCTCGCATGAAGCCGAACAATTGGGAAAGCGGTTACCCAACACGGATACCCCAGCAGCACAACGGTTGGACGATCTAAAAATCCCTTTGCTGGTGATTGTCGGGGAGCATGACATCCCATATATGCAGGCTGCTGCGGATTACATGCTGAGTAACATCCCGTCTGTCCGCAAGGTCATTCTTGAAGACGCAGCGCACCTGCCCAACATGGATCACCCCGATCAATTCCAGAGAGCTATCCGCTCGTTTTTAAATGAGGTTACACGATAAATGACTCTTCACAATCGTCCTGACCTCTGAAGGAGATATATATGAATTCTGGCAAGAATATTCTCCGTTTTCTCATCTATCTGGGGGTGGTACTTTTTCAACTCATCATGACGCAAGTTATGACCCTCCTGTTCTCCTTCATCATCCCGGGTATGGAAAATTTCCCCCAAACCAATCCCGCTCTCTTCAGTATCATCCTGGGAATTACATTCACGGCAGGCGTCTTCCTGGCTGGTTGGTTGGCAATTATTGCCCTGGCTGGTCGCAAAGCCGAATTACCCACTACGGCTGGTTGCTACCCTCATTGGCGCCTACTTGCCGTTGATATTCGCTCTGGTCTTGTATGATACCCTTGAACCGGGGAATCCTTTCTTTTTTATCTCTATGCTGACAAGTATTCTGGGATTCCATGTACCAGGATGGATAGAGAGCTGATAAGCGATCATTACCGACCAAGGTGAAGGGATTCATTATGAATCAATCAAGGAACGAAGAAACAGAGAAAGCGGACCACGGCAATATCGCTTTGCTGGTCATTGATGTTCAACAGGGTCTCTTCGAAAAGTCTACCCCCATCTATAAAGCCGAAGAACTTCTCGAGAATATTTCAACTCTCGTCGAGCGCGCTCATCAGAGTGGTGTGCCCGTCTTTTATATACAGCATTCGGATCTTAAGACATTGCGGAAAGGATCGCCAAATTGGCAGTTGCATCCTCGGCTCCAGCCCCGGGCCAGCGATCAGATTATTCACAAGCAACACGGGAATGCCTTTGAAGACACCAATCTGGACGAAGCTTTGCGCTCGAGAAATATCACCAATTTGTTGGTCACAGGTCTCGTCACACATGGTTGTGTCCGTGCGACTTGCCTGGGCGCGCGCCAGTTGGGGTACAAGGTTGTTCTAGCTAAGGATGCTCATAGCAACTACAGCAAACAAGCCGCAAAAATCATTGAGGAGTGGAACCAGAAGGTTTGTGCTGAGAATATTGAATTAATCCCGACGATGGAGATAGAATTTTAACCTATGACCAACATGCCACTCAAAAAACAAGAATTTCCCTTCAAGCTGGCCTCCTGGTTGCCGACATGCTATACGATCTATCTGATCTGGTTGCGTCACCTGCTCGAAAGATTAGGACAGGACCGCACGTTATCTATCTGGCGGGATGTTCGTCAGGATTATGATGATGGGTTTCTGCTCCAAATATTGGGGACAGGGTGGAATATAGATATGCAAGCCAAGGGGGGCGAAGCAGAGCAAAAAATTGCCGCTTTGTTCTCAAGTTACTTTCCAGATCCAATTCAGGGAGTCTCAAAAATAAGTGCGCGGCAGCTTGTAGAAGAGATGCCTCCTGTGAAACAAATAAAGCAAACCTTTCAGTCCTTAAGCGTATGGAAGTCGATGACTGCGTATGAAGTACTGCATCTAAAGTTCGATGCTCGGGCATTGCTCGCCGAATCACTAATCCGACTCCATGGCAAGCAGGGCGAATTGATCGCCTACGACGTTCTTCGCGAAGAGCGCAGGATTACCGGGGGAGGGAGAACAGGAAGTGTGGCTGAGTTCATATCGGATTTCATTTCTGAGCCAGAAACGCCCAACCTGTTCACAGCAGGCTTGAGGGTGGACTGGGTGCAGGTATCCGAGCTAGAAGTTGTGCTAAACGTCAAAGAATGCGAGTGGGCAAGGTATTTTCAAGAACGCCATCCGCAAGTTGGTTATTTAATGGCATGCAGCACGGACGAGGTAGCTTATCGAGCCTTCAACAAAGATATACGCATGCAACGCACCGCGACACTGATGGAGGGGGGAGAAGTATGCGATTTCCGAATCTACACGGTCAGCGATAACCATGAAGGACAATAGATCATCATCTAAAGGGATTCGATGAAAGAGAGTATAGGAATTCTCCACCCCGGCGAGATGGGCATCTCCATTGCCGCTTCCGCCAGGAATAGTGGGCACACTGTCTTCTGGGTCTCAGAAGGGCGCAGCCCGGAAACGTACCAGCGGGCACGGAGTTATTCCCTGGTGGAAACGCACTCGCTAAGTGCGCTATGCCAGAAGTGCTCCATCATCCTCAGCATATGCCCGCCTCATGCGGCTGAGGAGGTTGCGTATCAGGTCCTCTCACATTCATTCAAAGGTCTGTATGCCGATCTGAATGCGATATCACCACAACGGGCGATAAGGATCGGCGAGGCGATGGCAGAAAACGGGGTGGCGTTCGTGGATGGGGGCATTATCGGCGGGCCGGCGTGGGAAGCCGGCGAGACCTGGCTGTATCTATCGGGCAGCCAGGCGCGGCAAATCGCCAATTGTTTCTCAGCCGGACCATTGGAAACTGAGGTTATCGGGGATATGATTGGCAAAGCTTCTGCGCTAAAGATGTGCTATGCCGCTTATACCAAAGGGACCTCCGCTCTGCTGTATGCGGTATTAGGTGCGGCGCAGAGCCTGCAGGTTCGTAATGAGTTGGAACATCAGTGGAACCGTGACGAACCGGGTTCTGCTGAAAAAGCAATTCAACGAGCGAGGCGGGTGACTGCCAAAGCCTGGCGATTTGCTGGTGAAATGGAGGAGATCGCTGCCACCTTTATGCAGGTGGGTATGCCGGGTGGATTCCACCAGGCTTCTGCCGACGTGTACCAGCGGCTGAGTGGTTTTAAGGGACGAGCGACGATTCCTGATCTACCGGAAGTTCTGACCGCGCTGCTCGGTGATGATACAACTGATCGACTGAGTTAGTACCCGATTGCGGGTGACGCAGTTTCGCTGATATATCAACGGTGGGCAGGCGCTTACGCTGTCTGGCTTGCGCGGATCGCCAGACCGGCAACTACGCTGCTGAAGGTGTTCGAAACCTTGACTTTCTCCGCACCGAATATGCTGACCAGCATGCGGGAGAAGGCCGGGATGCTCGAAGAACCGCCGGTTTTTACCACGGCATCGATCTGCTCCGGTTCCAAGCCGGAAGCCGCAACCGTATCCAGGACAACTTTCTCGATCTGCTCGCGGTGTTCGCCGATATCTTTCTCGAATTGGGTCCGCGTGTAAAGCTCCCACAGATCGATATCCCGGCTGTTCAATGCAATCACAGCCGCCCCCGCGTCCGACAGGGCGATCTTGGCTGCCTCCACCTGGTTATAAAATGAGAAGGCAAGGTCGTTGAAGATCAGTGCCTTGAGGGTACTCAGGCGGGCAGGGGCAATCCCGTTTTGGATGGCAGCCTCCAGGTTGTATCGGTTCTGGGGAGTGGAAAGCTTGGGCAGGGCGATCCAATCCGGCACCACCTGGATCAGTCCCTGAATCTCTGGCTGGTGTTGCACCGCACCTGCTCCAAAATGTGGCAGCAAGCGCTTCTGGATGATTGTGCGGTCAAAATCACTGCCGGCGATGCCGATCCCGCCACTGGCGAAGACCTGGCGCTTGCGGGAATCGCCCAGGCGCATGATGGCGATATCCAGCGTGCCGCCGCCGAAGTCGAAGATCAGGGTATTCTGGGGGCGATCCAGCGATTGCTCGTAAAACAGGGCGGCAGCAACCGGCTCCAGCTCAAGATCCACTTCTTCAAAGCCAGCCAACAGGGCTGCCTGGCGCAACGTCTCTTCTGCCTGGCGGTCGGCAGCCGGGTCAGCAGAAAATCTCACCGGTCTGCCCAGGGTCACACCTGTGACCGGTTCCCCCAGCAATGCTTCGGCACGCGATTTCAGCGCACCCAGGTAAGCGCCTACCAGATCGGTCACTTCGTAATAGCGCTCGAATACCTGCGTGCCTGTGTAGCTTTCTGCAGCACCGGCGCGGCGCAGAATGGTCTTGAGATATTGCAATAATCGCCCGGGTTGAAGCTCGTCCACGTAGACATAGACATCCCGGACATAGTGCATATCGGCGCCGCGGAAATCGATCTCACCAGCCCACTTTTTCACATAACGCCGCAGGCGGTTGATATTATGGCGGTAATACAACTCGATAGCTTCCTGACCGATATAGTGGCGGTAATAGCGGTCAATATACAGGATTGTTTTGACCACTTCGGGGATCACGTTCTGGCGGTCGATGGGCAGCAGCTTCACCCGGTTACCGTCAAAGTACGCCACGCCAGAATTTGATGTTCCAAAATCAAGACCGATATGAAGGCTCATCATTCTTTCTCATGCCCTGGCGGCGGGCAATCCTGGAAGCGCCAGGGCTGTAAATGCCAGCAACTCACCGCTCACAGGGATGGTACCGCTGCCAAACAGGTCTTTCACGTGATGCAGGGTAACTTGCCCCTGGCTATGGAGAGCTACCCCAATATCGTTCTCTTTGACCATCGCTGCGCCGACCACACGCGAGCCTTGCTCGCGGCGGGCTTTTGAATATAGCGCTGTACCCCGGCTTCTGAAAGAGCTGGCGGTATCGAAACTATCGGGGGTGCGGTGGATCAGCTTCCCGATCTGGGTGGCGATCAGGATAGAATGCCCCGCTTCCCGCACCAGGGCTCCTACCAGGTGGTCCGCTGCATCTAAACGCATCACTTCTTCGATAGAATGTGGCAACTGGGACACATTCAGCTGTATGAGAAAGCCCTGCCGGCTGAATAGGATCAGCTGGTCTTCTTTCATGCAGAGAGAGACATGAAAAGTCTGGTCGGTCGGCAGCCTGACACCCGTGCCGATAAAGTGGTTTGCCAGGATCGATTCGATCATCGCCGCCCCGATCTTCTTGGCGTATCCCCGGCGGCTGGTCTGAACGAGCACCTCGCACATTGCCAGGCCCGAGAACGGCAGCAGGGATACCAGGCTTTCGGCTCCACTCGGTTCATCAGGCACCAGCATCTGCTCCGATCTGACTTCCTGGTCTACTCCCATCATCACAGGAGGAATTTCTTCAACTGGCAGAGTACTCACCCGACCGGAGCTGAACACGAACAGCAATTCCTCGCTAGAAGCGGTCGCCAGGATGTGGGGCGGGGCTTCGCCCTCAAAGTGGGTCAGGGGTAGATGGGCGATCACCTGCCCATTACTGATGGCTTGTGGGTCCACCAGCAGACGGGCTACAGTCCCGTGCGGGGTGTAGACCAGCACACTGTAGGTCTGGTCAGCCACAGATCGAGAGTCGCCGTTTGGGCTCAGGCTCTCTACATCTGGCAGCGTACCACCAAAGTGCCGCCTGAGCAGCTCGAGCTGGTATTCCAAGTGGGCAATCCGCCGCTCGTACTCTTCTACCCGGTTACCGAGCTGCAATGCGATATTTTCGTTGAGCAGCTCTTCGTTACGCTGGGCGAGATCTCGCAAGCGGTTGGCGATATGCTTTAGGATGAGCTGGGCTGATTCAGGGCGTTCCTCGGCTTCCTTGATCCATTCTTCGATTTTTTCGTGGTTAATCATGAGCTGGCTCTCAATACAGAAACAAGGTACAAATAACACCATGCCGATTTCAGGAAAGTCAATTATACTCCTGGTAAAGGGATGCCCCATCATCCCCACATCCTGTTCTTTTACCTGTCGAAGAAAGGTTAGGAGTTAGACGATGAAGCGAAGTGTGCTCGTACAGGTACTGGTTGTGCTGGCAGTCCTGGCGACTATCGCTATTAACGGGCTGGCAAATGCTTTGCCGCTAAATGGGCAGAACACTGGAGGGATCTCTGACCGTTTTCAGGTCTATTTTGTTCCAGCAGGTTATGTTTTCTCGATCTGGGGTGTGATCTACCTGGGTTTGATATTGTATGCGATTTACCAGACGCTACCATCTCAGCGAGACAACCCGCGCCTGGCGAGGACTGACCTGCTATTCCTCTTGAGCTGTGTTGCCAATATTGTCTGGATATTCCTGTGGCATTACAACCAATTTCCGCTGACTCTGCTGGCAATGCTGGTATTGCTGGGCTCTTTGATCCTGATTTACCTGCGCCTGGGGATTGGCATCGTACAGGTTCCTGTGGCTGAGCGTTGGTTGGTACACGTTCCTTTCAGTATTTACCTGGGATGGGTTACTGTAGCAACGATTGCCAATGTGACTTCACTGCTGGATTACTTGAATTGGAGCGGCTGGGGCATCAGCGATCAGGTATGGGCGGTGATCATGCTGGCAGCTGGAACTATCATTGCCTCTTTGGTCGCGCTGCGCCGCGGCGATGTGGCGTATACGCTGGTGATCATCTGGGCTTTTATCGGGATTGCTGTTAAACATGCCGGCATACCCCTGGTGGCAGGCGCTGCCTGGGTTGCGACGATCCTGGCAGCGATCATGCTGGTGGTCGGGGTGGTCCTCCGGCGCAAACGTGCTTAGGTGCAAAAAAACGCCTCCCAGGAGGCGTTTTCGATTGAACCAAGGTTGGCGTTAGACCGCAATATCTGGCGTTGGAGAAGGGTTTAGCTGACCTGTTCCGAGAGATAATTTTGAATGCCCATCTGCTCGATCTGGTCCTGTTGGGATTCTAGCCAATCGGTGTGATCTTCTTCATCTTTTAGGATTGATTCGAGCAGTTCGCGGCTGCCATTGTCGCCTGCTTCGACTGCCAGGCGGATGCCATCGTTATACGCTTTTACAGCCTCAGTTTCAGCTGCCAGGTCGTTTTTTAGCTGAGCACTCACGTCTGCACCGACATGAATGCTCTTGAGCTGGCTGACGATAGGGATGCCTTCTAGGAAGATGATACGCCCGATCAATTTCTCTGCATGCTTCATTTCCGTGATAGCTCGGGCCTCGATCGCCTCGTGCAGATGTTCGTAGCCCCAGTCAGCACACATTTCAGAATGAACCATGTATTGATTGATTGCGCTCAGCTCATCGGCAAGCAAATCATTCAAACATGCAATTACCTTTTCGTTACCTTTCATGCTCGCTTCTCCTGATTTGTGAGTGAGTCTTCGTTAGAATTGCGATGGAGTTTGTTTTTCTATCTGCGATTATTTTACCTCAGGCGGGGGTATTGTGGTGCAATTCTTTTGTATAATGGAGTTGATTATCTGATTTGTGGAGCGATTTGATGAAAGCCAGGAATTCTCTGTGGCAGGGTTTGCGCAGAACCCTGCAGAATCCATCTGTAGGCGCTACTCTGGCAGCGTTATTGGTATTGGCTGTTTTACTGCCAGCCTGGTGGTTTGCCAGCCGCTGGTACCAGGCGCGATTGTTAGCTGAAGCACGGTCGCGCGCCAGTGGAGATATATCCTTGAGAGCCAGCGCCCTTTCCGCGGCTTTAAACAGGCGTTTTTCATTATTGGATGGCCTTTACGCTTTTTCCCAGGTAGTTATCCAGGATGAAAACTTTGACAAGAATTTCGAGACTTTTGCGGCTGGAGTATATGATAGCACCAGCGGAATCCGGACGATCGCGGTAGCGCCGGGCGGTGTGGTGTATTATGTTTACCCGATTGAAGATAATGTGCGGGTTGTGGGGTACAACCCATTGGACGACCCGCGCCCTGGTGTAAGGGAGGAAGTAGAGCGTGCTATCCAATCCAGGCAGATCGTACTAAGCGGCCCTACAGAGTTGACGGATGGTGGGATTGGAGTGGTTGCACGGAAGGCAGTTTATCAAGGTGATGAGTACTGGGGCCTGGTCAATCTGGTTGTCGATTTGACCCCAATCTTATCCCTGGCGGGTATTGGCACTCAAGGGGATGATTACGACCTGGTATTGCGCGATCAATCGGGGCAGATCTTCTACGGTTTGGAGCAGGTTGTACGGGCTGATCCAATTGACCAGAGGATCAACCTTCCGGATGGGATCTGGGTATTATCTGGCGCGCCGAAAGGCGGCTGGCAGGCAGCAATCCGTAGTGATCTGCTGTTATTTCAGGTTGGATTATTGACGATTGTAGGGTTGGTAGCCGGCCTGGTTTATCTCTCGGTGAACCGACAGTCCCAGCTTGGGGTAGCTGTCAGGCAGCG
>JBFYSV010000104.1:0-10356 GCA_041301185.1 Anaerolineae bacterium | reverse complement strand
ACACGAATAATTCAGACAAATTCCACCTTGACTATCTAGAATTAACGTTCTACAATAAATGGACAACCCATCTTGGATGGGTGAAAACCTGGCTTTTACTACAACCAATCGCCAAGAGGAGGTTTCGATGAGCACAAAGAAGGATGCAGGATTTACAGCTGAGGAAAAAGCCGCAATGAAGGAGCGCGCCCGAGAGCTGAAGGCTGAAGAGCGCGCCAACAAGGATAGGGCGGCAGGCGAGAGCGACTTGCTCGCCAAGATCGCCGAGATGCCCGAACCGGAGCGCGCCATGGCCACGCGCCTGCACGAGATTATCACAGCCAGCGCGCCGGTCCTCTGGCCGAAAACCTGGTACGGGATGCCCGCCTATGCCAGGGACGGCAAGGTGGTCTGCTTCTTCCAGAGCGCGCAGAAGTTTGGCTCGCGCTACGCCACGCTGGGCTTTAACGATACGGCGAACCTGGACGAAGGCGTCATGTGGCCGACCGCCTTCGCGTTGGTGGAGCTGACCCCCGCCGAAGAGGCAAAGATCGCCGCGCTGGTGAAGAAAGCGGTGAGCTGAGGACAGAGTGACGGGAGAAACTGTGGCTAACCCTATTCGGGTAACGCTAGAAATCGGACCGAAGGGCAAGAAGGTGGTGGCAGTAGCACCGGACTGGCCCGGTCTCGAGCGCGGGGCAACGACCGAGGAGGCAGCAATTGAACGCTTACTCTCCTATGTTCCACGTTATGCGACGGTGACGAAGCTGGCTGGGATGGAGTCCGCATTTCCGAACAGCACCGTCGTCGACGTGGTCGAGCAATATCCGGGCACGGGTTCAACCGATTTTTGGGGTGTCTCGTTCGCATTTTCGAGCATCGACCGGCAAGCCATGTCGAGCGAGGCATTGGAGCGTGAGCTGGCGCTGATGCGGGCGGGCTGGGAGTTTTTCGACGATGTGCGCTCGAGGGTCTCGGCTGAGATGCGGCGGGGTCCGCGCGGCGGAGGGCGAGATCGGGACCGCATCGTCCGTCATACGTTTGCCGCGGAGCTGGACTGGGCGAAGAAACTCGGCGTGCACACACCTCTGGAAGTGATGCTGACCGACGAGGGATTGAAAGCGCATCGCGATGCCTATTGCAACGCAATTTGGGCGTTGCATTCCCAAAGCAAAATTGCCCGCACCTGGCCGCTAAGGTACCTGATTCGGCACACCGCGTACCACACCCTCGATCACGCCTGGGAAATGGAAGACAAAGATCTGACTGTCAAGCGAGCGTGAGGCTGAGCGCTAGGGATGCTTTTCTTCTGGCGCAAGACTTAATCCCAATGCCAGCGGTCCTACTACTCGAGCACTGCCAAGGCGCCAAATTCCCGATCTCTGACCAACCAGACGGCGATCCCAGGGGCAGCAAGCTGCGCATATAGGCTACTGGTGGCGGGCGGCTGACGTCGAGGCCGTTGGGCGCTGAACACTTTGCAGAAAGTTCGTGGGTTGAGTTGAGCGACCGCTTGCAAAGCAGTGCGAAACCCAACACAATAAACACCAAACAAAAGAAGGGCTGCTATGCCTCTCGAAGAAATCCTTGCACAGCTCCAGGCTCTCGGCAACGAGAAGGTACGGGCGCATAACAAAAAGAACGGCGCCCACGATAACCAGTTTGGCGTCCGCCTCGGTGACATCCGGGATCTGGCCAAGCAGATCAAGGCTGACCACGAGCTGGCCATCGCCCTGTGGGAGACCGGGAATATCGACGCCCAGCTTTTGGCAATCCTGCTCCTTAAGGCGAAGAACCTGACAGCCGCCGAGATGGACCAGATCGGAATCCATTTCCCAGAACTTCGTCCCCGCGCCCTTGCCATTGGAGAAACTCTGGGGATCTATCGCGACTATCCCGTTTCCAAGGGCTGCACTTCTCCCTTCGCACCCATTTGGATTAACGAGATGGTGCGCCGGCAAGGTTAAAATGAGCCTTAGAATTGAAAAAGTGACCAGTGACCTGCTCGACGACGTCGCAAAGCTGTTTGGTACGGATCAGATCACCAATGACTGCTGGTGCATGTGGTTCATCATCCCCGTCAAAGAATTTCACGAAGCGGGGAGCGCCGGGAATCGCGCTAAGTTTTGCCAGCTGGTAGCCAGCAGCGATCTGCCCGTTGGATTGCTGGCATATCAAGATAGCGACCCCGTCGGATGGTGTGCTGTGGGGCCGAGGATGCGCTATGTTCGCGCCGTAAAAACGCCGACCTATCGTGGCGGGGAAGACGGTGATGGCGATATATGGCTGGTGCCCTGTTTCTATGTGCGCAAAGATGCCCGCGGGCATGAGATCAGCCGCAGGCTGCTTGAAGCCGCGATTGAGCTTGCCAAAGAAAACGGCGCTACCGCAATTGATGGATTTCCGTTCTCAGGATCAAAACGGCGTTCTGGCGGGGCTGTGGAAGTGGGGTTTGAGCCAGTGTTTTCAGCGTGCGGTTTTAAGATCATAAGAACACCCTCTTCCAGCCGGGTGGTTATGCGCCGGCAGCTACAAGACGAGGCGTAGACCAGGCCTGCTCCTTACCACCTGGGGCGCCGCGGAATAATGAAGGGCACTTCCCGCTTATACGCCAGGTAGGCTTCGCCAAACCTTTCGGCCAGCTCTCTTTCTTCCATCCGCTTCAGGTAGAACAGCAGCAGGGCGATACAGCAGGACACAAGGATAAGCCCCATCACGCTTCCCGCGATGATCCCGATACCGAGATAAGCCAGTATAGCGCCCAGGCTCATTGGATTGCGGCAATAGCGGAACGGGCCTGTGGTGAGCAGCTCTTGGGTGGGCAGCATGGGCAGCGGCGTGCCCCGGCCGCGGGTCAGCTGGGCATAGACCGACCAGACGCCGAGGGACAGCCCCACAACCAGCAATGCCCCGCCGAGGAGGTAATTTGCCATTCCGACCCTGAAGGACGGTAAGCCCAGCAGCTGGTCCAGCGCCGGCCCAAGCGTGATGACCATATACGGAATCAAGATCACGATGACGAAGCCCGCCAGGAATGTGGCGGCGATCCGCTTGCTTTTGGGGTGCTCTTTTTGCGCCCACTTGACGTAGCAAGACATAATTCCCTCCTGTATCTTTCTCACACAACCGGTTTTCTTCGTGCTTCTTCGCGCCGTCGTGTTCTTCGTGGTTCAATCTTCAAGTTGCCTGTGTATCAGGTAAAATTTGGCTGCGGATCATAAGCAAATATACTCCAGAATTGCTGTATATGCACGTGCTGGGCAACCTTTTGCAACACCGTCGCAGAAAATGCATGAAAGAGGAATAAAAAATTATGCGTATCGTGATTATCGCCCCAGGAAGTCGCGGAGATGTTCAGCCTTATATTGCTTTAGGCAAAGGCTTGAAAAGTGCGGGACATTTCATCCGATTCGTAAGTCATCACAACTTCGAGTCTTTAGTTAAATCTTACGGTTTGGAATTTTGGTCGGTTGACAGTGATGTTAAAGCCATTGTTGAGAACAACGATATGCGGGAGCGGATAGAAAAGGGGAATTTCCTGGCTCTAATGGCGCAAATGGCGAAGGAAGCCCAACGCGAAGCAATTAGTTTTGCCAAAGGCGGATTAGCAGCTGCACAAGGTATGGATATTGTGTTGGCTGGGATGGGTGGTTTATATATCGGGTTGGCAATTGCCGAAAAATTACACCTTCCACTTCTTCAAGC
Organism: Anaerolineae bacterium; assembly: GCA_041301185.1. Taxonomy (GTDB): domain Bacteria; phylum Chloroflexota; class Anaerolineae; order Anaerolineales; family UBA4823; genus JAQBDA01. The sequence goes on along the minus strand of JBFYSV010000104.1, from coordinate 6,672 downwards.
CTATGTAGTTCCTTTCACTCCAACGCAAGACTTTTCCAGCGTTCTTGCTCCAAAACTACCCGTTCCCCTTAATCGCGTTTCGCATCAACTTACTCGTCAACTCCTGTGGCAGGGATTCCGGTCGGCAGACACGCTGGCGCGAAAGAAAGTATTGGGAATTCCTCCTGCCCCGCTTTCAGGACCATACAATTCCAAGCCTACCCACGGCATACCTATTCTCTATGGATTTAGTCCTTCTGTGGTACCTGCTCCATCTGATTGGAACGGAAATGCTCACATCACTGGATATTGGTTTGTGAATGAATCAGATGATTGGCAACCACCCTCTACGCTGGTCGATTTTTTGCAATCCGGTTCTCCTCCTGTGTATATCGGGTTTGGTAGCATGAGCAATCGAAATCCTGAACAAACAGCAGATATCGTCATTCAAGCATTGGAACGGGTTCATCAACGTGCCGTATTACTCTCTGGCTGGGGCGGATTACAAAGAGCGAATATACCTGACTCAATCTATATGATTGACTCTATTCCACATTCCTGGCTCTTTCCTCGTGTCTCTGCCGTTGTTCATCACGGTGGCGCAAGCACAACTGCCGCTGGTCTTAGGGCTGGTGTTCCATCTATTGTTGTTCCATTTTTTGGGGACCAACCCTTTTGGGGTCGGCGTATTGCCGAGTTAGGCGTTGGGCCAAAGCCCATTCCACGTAGAAAACTTACTATTGAACGTCTTGCCGATTCTATCCAAGAGGTAATTACGAACGAAGATATGCGTCAACGCGCTGCAAATTTGGGGAAACAAATCCAGGCTGAAGATGGAATAGCAGTATCAGCAGAGATAATCAAGAAACTTGAGAAACAATTGGCTGCCTTTCAGCAGGAGTCGATTTGAGCAAACGCGAGAATCATCAAAGACAGGATTTCCAACCCGGCACCCGGGTCAAAATGCACCCGGGTGAAATCTACATAGACGCTACGCTCGTCAGGCTCTTGCTGGCTGAGCAGTTCCCGCACCTGGCGCAGTATTCGCTGACCGCAGTCCGCTCGACAGGCACCGTCAATGCGATTTACCGCCTGGGTGATGAGCTGTGCGTCAGATTGCCGCGATTAGAGGCGTGGGTAGAGAGCATAGATAACGAATGGAACTGGCTGCCGAAACTTGCCCCGCACATTTCGCTCCATATCCCGCAACCAATCGCCCGGGGAAAGCCTGCGGGCGGGTATCCATGCTCGTGGGCACTCTATCGTTGGATCGAAGGATTGCCATACCAGGATGATCTTATCCGCGGCGAGCACCAGGCTGCGCAGGCTCTCGCTGGCTTCATTTTAGAGTTGCGCAGCGCAGATAGCCAGGGTGCGCCGCGCGCCGGGCGGCGCCCGTTAGCCGAGCTTGACGCGGCCACACGTTCTGCCATCCAATCTTCGCGCGGCATAATCGATAGCGATGCGGCGTCGGCGGCATGGGCACGCTGCCTTGAGGCGTCACTATGGGATGGAAAGCCCGTATGGATCCATGCAGACTTGCTGAAGTCGAATTTGCTTGTTCAGGACGGCCGTCTGTGTGCGGTCATCGACTTTGGCGAAGCCGGCGCCGGCGACCCCGCTGCGGATGTGGTCCCCGCCTGGAGCGTCTTCAGCAAAGCCGGGCGGGAGATTTTCCGGCAGGCATTGGGCGTAGATGATGCTACCTGGAGTCGAGGGCGTGCTTATGCCTTACACCAGGCCTTGCTGATCATTCCATACTACCCCAAAACAAACCCGGAGTTTGTTGCGATGGCAAAGCGCACAGTGGAAGAAATACTGACTGAGCTTCGTTAGCACCACCTGCCGCACCTGGCGGGCTTAAAGATTGAACCGCGAAGAACGCCAAGAGGCGAAGAATCTCAAAGAATAATCCAAATTACTTCGTGTTCTTTGTGCTCGCTTTGTGATCTTCGTGTTTCCAGTTGGCCAGGATTCTATCCTGCCGCCATTCTCTCGGGATAGAATCTCGGGCTACGGGAGCTGGGTGCGGCAAGTTTTGGATGTATCAAGTAAAATTTGGATGCAGCACATAATGCAACTATACTTCAAAATTGAAGAACCGTATGCCGTGAAAAATCAGCTTTCAAAAATACATCCAGATCTGCAACCTATTGCCAGCAGAAGTCCAAAGTTCCTTTTCAGCCGTAAAAATCTTTGGCTCATTAAGTGGGTGGTGAAATGGATGCCCGCCTCAAAAACCCCCGCAGATATCCTGGTTGAAAATATTATTATCCCTGGGCAGGATGAGCGGACAAAAATCCGCTTGCGAATCTACAAACCGAAATCAATCACCCCGCCGGCGCCTGTACTGATCTGGTTGCACGGTGGCGGGTATGTGATGGGAAAACCGGAAATGGACGACCTCAGGTGCGCTCATTACGCGCGCGAATCAGGTATCTGCATTGTTTCAGTAGACTACCGCTACGCGCCAAGACATCCATTTCCAACCGGGCTGGAAGATAGCTACTCGGCGCTGAAGTGGGTGAAGGCGCACTCCCATCAGCTCGGTGTTGACGGGAAGCGGATTGCGGTCGGGGGAGCCAGCGCCGGGGGCGGGCTGGCAGCAGCCCTCGCTCAACTCGCGCACGACAGGCAAGAAATCCAACCGGTTTTTCAACTGCTTGTTTACCCCATGCTGGATGATAGAACGGCCCTGCGCACGGATATTGATGACAGCGACAACTTCACATGGCCTCAGGAGAACAACCGGTTTGGCTGGGAATCTTACCTGGGGAAGAAATATGGGGCGGAAGATATGCCTGCTTATGCCGTGCCCGCTCGTCGCGGAGACCTTTCAGGATTACCTCCCGCCTGGATCGGGGTGGGAACCCTGGATGTATTTTATGAAGAAGACGCGGCCTATACTCAAAGGCTAAATGAGTGTGGCGTTGAATGCGAGATGTATATTGCCCCAGGTGCATTTCACGGCTTTGATGTATTTGATCCCCAGCTACCCATCGTTCAGGAATTTCGAAGATCGCAAATCAGTGCCTTGAAGAAATACTTATTCCGGTGAAACGAAAGCCTCCCCGCCGCGGGTAGGTCAGGATTCGATCCTGCCCCCATTCGTAGAATTCGCGTAATTCGCGGCAAAAGCTCCCTGCCTCGCGAGATGAATCCCGGGTTGGCAGGATCAAAGATTGAACCGCCAAGAACGCCAAGAGGCGAAGAATCTCAAGGAAAACCCCAAATTTCTTTGTGTTCTTTGTGCTCGCTTTGTGATCTTCGTGTTTCCAGACATTCCCCCGGGATAGAATCCCGGGCTACAGATGGCGGGCTTTCCACCCAGGGCCTCAATATCGGGTCAGGTCTCCTGTGGAAACTCCCTAACCCCAAAGGGTGGCCTCATAGTGGCCTCACAATACCGGGCAGATCTAAAGCTGCTTTGTAAAAAAATAACGCTGGTGCCCAGGGGGAAAATCGCGCAGCTCGCCGAATAGCTGGTAGCCGTGCTGCTGGTAGAAATCCGGCGCCTGGAAGCTGAAGGTATCCAGGTAGGCGTGGGTGGCGCCGCTCTGGCGGGCTTCATCCTCGGCCAGGGTTAAAAGGCGGTGCCCGTAACCCTGCCCGCGCAGCTCGTCTTTTACAAACAGCAGGTTTATGAAGAGCCAGCCCCAGTGTATCTCGCCGATCAGACCGCCGGCAATTTCCTGCCCTGGCGAGCGGAGGAGGAAACAAAGCTGCTGGTACCGGTTATCGCCCGCCTGCTGTAAGTTGTATTCGTGCAAGCCGCCTCCAACCGCATGCCAGGCGGCATCATCCGGCTTATCCATACAGACGATCTGGTAGTCTTCATTCATGTTTTTTCGCTCTCTCAAAATCAGCATTATGGCGGGTAGCCTTCAACCGCCCGGACATCCTACCCGTAGGGCAGGATTCTATCCCGCTGCCAACCCCCCGGGATAGAATCCCGGGCTACGGAACGTCTCCACCGGATACACGTAAGGCAGGATTCTATCCTGCCGCCGCTCAATCGCCAGGCCCAAGAGGCTGGTTGATCTCGATCAGATTCCCATCTGGGTCGCGCAGGTGGGCGGTGCGGATACCCCAATCCGGATGGTCAGCCGGTTCAGCAGCCAGTTGAACGCCCAGCGCCTTTAATTGCTGGCAGATCTCATCCACATTCTCCACGGCAAAGACCAGGCAAACTTTATCCTGCACGCTGGCGCCAGCCGGTAGATGAGACGTGCCCAGCACCTGGCTCATCTCCTTTTTATCGAAAAGCGAGATATTGACCGCGCCCACATTGAAATCGGCATAGGTGTCATCCTCAGTGCCGAATCCCACCTGGAAACCCAGGACATCCCGATAAAACCGGAAGCATGCCTTGAAATTTGAGACCAACAGGCGAGTGAATTCGTATTTGTAATTCATCATTGTCCTCCTTACCAGTAACTTTGCAGATCAAGGTGCAATTTATTCAGCAAGAAACCTGTCTTTGCAAAGTGGCGTACTTTGCCGCTGAAGCAATCTCCTAGAAAGCCACTTGCCGCCAACCCCCCGGGATAGAAGCCAGGGCTACGGGCTGCCTCGCAGCACCTGCGGCAGGAACATGGAAGGCTGCCATAAGCTCACCACTTGCAAGCCGTCTTCATCGGCGCTGACGTACATCAGCCCACCATCAATCTGGATGTGGCGCGCCATCGTGGGGTAAGTGCCCAGCAGGGTCGGGTGGTAGGGGTCGAGGATGTCATACACAGTGATGCCGTTTTCCGACAGCTCGTAACCGCTAGTCGCAATATACGCCCAGCCACCGTCCACCTGGATATCGTAGACTATCTCTGGGAGATCAAGCGTGCTCGCCAGGGTGGGGGAGAGGGGATTACTGAAATCGATTATCACCACCTTCTCGCTTGCTCCCAGCAGGACCAGATCGCCAGCCTGGCGGATGAGATAGGCATGCAGCGTGCTGGAATAAGTGCCGGTCAGGGTGGGGCTATACGGGTTGCTGGTATCCAGCAGCTCCACCATCCCATTCCAATAACTCAGATAAACGCGCTGCCCGTCGCCGTCCAGGCCAATGATTTCATCCATAAAGATTTCATCCTCGATTAGACCCTCATAGACCGAGTACATCGTGGGCGGCGCAGGCGGGTCAAACTGCATCACCTGCAGGTTGAAGTCGATGGTCGTTTCATCGTACACCACCACGTAAGCCATGCGGTTATCCAAGATTACAGCCGGAGAGGCCCACGGTTCGCCGGGGTTGAGGCCGTAGGTCTGGGCCAGGGCCGGCTGGGTTGGGTCGTGGAGGTCAAAGATTTTGATCCTGCCTTGCCCGCTCAGGTAAGCGAAATCGCCCACCACGTTCAGACTGTGTAGAGAAAGATCGCTCACCGGGCTACTGCCGAGGATCTGCGGGGCGGAGACGTTACGGTAATCCACGACATGGAACATGTTGGATAGCACGTAGGCGCGCTCGCCCTGCACCAGCGTTTCGCTGACCGAGAACAGGTCCTCCGAATAGCTCCTGCCGATCATGTAGGGATCGGAGGGGTGGGTGACATCGATGATTTGCAGCTCGTGGTAATTCCCGTAGGGGACGACCGTCCTCAAAAAGGCCATCTCGCCCGTCCGGTCGTAGCCATAGACGATATTGGGAGTGACGTAGCTGCTGACCAGCTGCGGCTCGTCGGGCTCGCTGAGATCGATCACATTCAAGCCGTTCTGCCCGAACGGGTCATCGTAGACGTGGCGGGAGGTGTACAGCAGGTCGCCATCCTTCTCGTAAGCCTTACCGGGAACGGTGCTCAAGTAGACCGGCGCATCGGGATGTTCAATATCCAGCAGGGTGGTCTGGGAATAGTCGGAACAGATCAGCAGGTCGCCATCTATTTGCGCGAAATCAGTCTCGCTACTAAAAGGTAAGCCTCCGATGGGCTGCGGGTTCGCCGGATCAGAGATATCGTAGAAGAACAGCCCTCCCCAACAGCCACCTTTTATGCACTCGACCCCGTCCGCCACCGCCAACTCATCCGCTACGGTGACCCAGGCGCCGGTGATGGTGCGAGTGACTTGCAACTGGTCGGGGTCACTGGCGTTGACCACGCTGTTGCTGGCAAATACGGTATTGCCTGTCGAGAAAATGCTGTTGGAGGGGGCAATACCCCGTTCGAGATCCACAGAGCCGCGCAGGAAAGGCGCCGCCGGGTTGCTCACATCAATCGCCCACACATTAAACCATTCGAAGGCATACGCCATGCCGCCCGCCACGGTGAACGGGCAGGTGGTGTGCCCCTCGGCGGCAGTCCCCAGCAGGCGGGGATGGGCCGGGTCGCTCACATCGTAGATGCGCAGCCCGCCGAACCGGGCAGCCACGTACAGCCGGTTATCCACCAGCTCCATCTGGCAGATGGCGCCGCGCTGTGCCAGGCGGGTTACCCGCTGCGGCGCGGCTGGGTTGGAGACATCGTAGACCGAGAGCTGGGCGCCGTCGCCCACGTAGGCATAGCCTCCGCTGGCAAGGATATCGCCGCCCTCGCCGCCCGCCGCGGTGATGAATTGCAGGGTAGGGGTATAAGGGTGGGTGGGGGTGATGGCAGAATGGGTTTCGAGCAATGCGGGGACTACTGCCAGAAGCTGCGCTGCCGGCGGTGGCTGGATAGCCGGGTTACTTTGCGCTGGGGCATGGGCCACTCCCAACCCCACCAG
>JBFYSV010000103.1:0-3088 GCA_041301185.1 Anaerolineae bacterium | reverse complement strand
GTCAGGGTTGCAGTGCCGGTGTTCTTGATCATAACGGACTGCGGCGCGCTGGTTGTCCCGGTCAGGACCGGTCCAAAATCAAGCACCAGAGGGGTGACGTGCAAGCTGGCGCCCATGCCCTGGCCGTGCAGGGTGACCGTGAATGTACCGGAGCTAGTGGTGGTCGTATAGAAGGTAGTGTAATTGACGTTGTTGGTGGGTGAGAAGGTCAGTGTTTGTTGGCAGCTAGCCCCCGGAACGAGATCTGTGCCGCAATTCTCTGACAGTTCGAATGGTGCATCCAACTTACCATTCATGAAATTCGTGATAGCATGACTAATGCTCAAGTTGGTAATGGTGACATATTGCGGGTCGCTGGTTGTGCCCACCCCTACGGGACCGAAGTCCAGCTCCAATGGCGTGGCCCTCTGTCCATCGAAGAGATTGTCAGCCTCTCCCTCGCCTTTCAATCTGACAGTAAAATCTCCAGCATTGGTTGTCACCGTTGAGGTTTCTGTATACGTGCCTGCCTCGCTGGGGAAGAAATTGTAAAAATACTCACACTCATCCCCAGGGGGGAGACTGGCAGGGCAATTATCGTTGACTTCAAATGGAAGAGAAACCTCTCCACCGCTAAATCCACTCAGGTTTGCCATACCTGTATTCCGAATAACCACAATTTGCTGATCGGCTGTTATCTCAAGCTCTGTGGTTGCTGCGGCGAGAACAGAACCAAAGTCAAGGGAGAGGGGGGTAACGCTTAATTCCGCACCAATTACACGGGTACGCAGCATGACGGTGAAGGGTCCTGCGTTGGTTGTTATGGTCGCGGTTGTTGTAAAAATTCCTGCAGTCGTAGGAGCGACCCAGAACGAGAACTGGCAGTCCATATCAGGAAGCACCCCGCTGGCACAGTTATTTTGCGAATGGAAAGGGTTTGGCAATTCGGGACTGGAGAAGTTTGCCAGGGTTGCTTCTCCGTTGTTGGTGATCGTCACAATCTGAGAGTCACTCGTCTCGCCAATGCCGACACCTCCGAAGTCCAGATCCAGAGGAGTCGCCCACAGGCTGGGTTCTTCTTTTGGTGCTACCGGAGCCTGATCCCTTATTTGGGATAGCTCAGCCCAACCGGGCTGTTGGATGGCGAATGTTAAAAGCCCAAATAAAGTCAGAACTACGAGTACACGGGGGAGAAAAGCTCTGGTTGCCATAATGGAACGACCTCCTTGGGGTAGCATCTGGGTTTGGGGTTTGCCTGTTCAGATGGCGAGAGCAATTGGTATTAATTTGCCATTGGGCTGTTTGCCGCTTTTTATCTCGATTTGGAGTGATTCGGGGATATTATGCTTAATATTATACACGCGATTATTGATGAGCGTTGCAACAGAAACTTACATAATTCGAGGGACTGCCAACCAAGCTGCGTACCCATGATAATCACCTGGTGCCGCAACGTCTTGCACTGCTTTTTCAATTATTTATAGTGAGTGATACCTGTTTGTCGCACGTCTCAATCCGGGTTAGTGGGATAACCAAATCGAGGAAGGAATTCAGTAATTGAATTCCCGCCTCGATGATTATCTCTAGATCCAGGTTACCCTTCGCGGGCTGCTTCGATGGCGTCGCGCATCTGATCCAGGTGGATGCGATGGTGAAAGGGGTCGTCAACTATATTGTATGCCAATCGCCAGAAGCTGCCCTTGTGTTGCTGGAATTCAGTTGGAAGGTTGGAGAGTAGTGCTACTGTCTCGTCGGTGCTATGCTTATATGCCTGGCGAAGTTCTGATAATGTTGGATGTGCAGCTACCAACGCCTGTAAGCCCGCTAAGATATTACCAGGCCAATCGTCGTGATGGCCTTCCTGCCTGCCGATCAGCTCAATTATCCAAAACTGCTGGTATCGCTCGGTATGGATTAGATGAGCCAGGGTCTCGTTTACACTCCACTCGTCCGGAGCAGGCTTGAACGATGCTTCTTCTTCGGTGACCTGGCTAAAGAAGTCATCCAATTCCGCATGGATTTTTTCCTGACGATTGCGATCAAATTCACCCAGCTCTGCAATCGTGGCGGGTATCGGGGGGATAGGTCTTTTGGAAAGTTCCATTAAGACAGTTGATTTTTGTGGACCGCGATAGAATTCGACTTGGATTTTATCGCCGGCACGGTGGGATTGCAGCATTGCTGACAGGCTTGCCCAATCGACGATTTCTTCACTATCCATGCGGACAATCACGTCATTGGTTTTCAAACCAGCTGCGCGTGCACCCATCCCATCCACAGTAGTATCCACGAGGATGCCTTTGCTTACCGGAACGTTAAGCTTGTGAGCAATTTCTTCGTTGAACTCACCAATTCCGATGCCCAACATGGGTCGACGTGTGAAGCGCAGGTCTTCGCCGATCTCCAGGACTGAAGCAAGGTTCTCTAATCCAGACTCCCAGCCTTGCTGGATTGCGCTTCGAGTTACCTCCCACTCTGGGCTTGTTCCAACATACTGGTGCTCAAGCTGGAGCAAGGTTCCATCGAGTTGTTCTTCCAGACGGATTTCGACTTTTGTAAATGCTGGCTCACTGCGCCCAAACCAGGAAAAAGTGAGTTTCTCGTTGGCTTGCAAGCTGATGTACTCGCCAACGGCGTAGAAATCAGAATTCCAAGCCAGGTAGATACGCCCTCCAGGTTTTGGATTCACCGTGGCAAAATCGCACATCCATTCTTGCAGGCTGGTAGCGTTGGTGAAGGCTTCATAGACCAGGGCTGGTGGGGATTTGATAAATTTATCAAACTGAATCGATTGGGTGTCTTGCGACATATCCGTTTCTCCTTTAGCTTTGTATGATCCGGTATCCCGATGATCCTTTTTCAAGCATGTTGCAGCAATTTGATCACGGCAAAATAATGGCAGAGACTGCCGGCCAGGACAAAGATGTGCCAGATCGCATGGCGGTAGGGGATATTACGGATCACTAAAAATGTAATCCCGGCTGTATATAGTACTCCTCCCAGGGCCAACCAGATCAATGTCTCGCTATTCAGGTTTAATATCAATTGCCTGCCGGCGATCACGCACAGCCAGCCCATCAGTACATAACCCAGTGCAGAAAGCCTCTCA
>JBFYSV010000102.1:0-4064 GCA_041301185.1 Anaerolineae bacterium | reverse complement strand
CATCTTTGTGGCAAATTAGCTGGATCGCATTGCGCCCGGACATCGCTGCTGTCGGCACACTGCCGCCTGGTTCCACCCACTGCCCGGCCATGTAAAAGTTTTCCAGGTCGGGCAAGGTCTTATCAATCCCCTGGATCATCATCAGCATCGTATCTTTGGTCAGCAGCCATCCGCAGGTTGATCCCATCCAGTTGCCGGTATAGCGCTCGTAGCTGAGCGGGGTAGCGACATCCACCACTTCGATTTGATCGCGTATGCCCGGGTAGAGCCTCTCAAGGTAATCAATGACGATGTCTTCAACCTGGATTTGTTCCATGTCGTAGGGTTTGCGGCCGTAGATCCTTTGCCAGTAGCTGTATCTCGAGGTGAGCATCACTTCGACAACGGATTTTCCAGGAGGTGCCAGGCTGGGATCAAAACAGTAATGTTTTACCCCGATCTGGTGGTGATCTTCTCCCGCGATGGTGATTGGCTCTGGCAGCAAGTGGGTCACCCAGTGAGGCTGGTCAGAGAAATCCCGGTTCACCCCCAGCGATACCTGGATCTGGGAGTGGATCGGCAGGCTGCCATCATAATACCCGTCAATCTTCTTGCTGGTGTACTTGCCCTCCAGCATTGTGAAGATAGTTGAGTACCCATCCGCAGCTGAGATTACGTAGTCGGCAAAGTGTTCACTATCATCATATAGTCGGACACCAATCGCCCGGTCGTCTTCCACCAAGATTTTCTGCACCTGAGCTTTGTAATGGATACATCCCCCCAGCTCCAGGTAGCGCCGCTCAATTGCCCGGGCGAATTCCAACGATGCGCCAGCCGGGAAGCCAGCATTCCCCTGGTGCATGTAAGCCAGTAAGGCCAATCCTGCCATGACTGGGATTTCCGGCCAGCCAAACATGTGCGGGATGGCCTGGCGCAGGAAGGGATGCTTGAATCCTTGTGCCAGGTCGGAAGAAGATTTCATCCCCCACTTTGCCAGGGGGAGGGCATAGGGGAGCACCGCTTTGCTGAACGCCAGCCAATCATCCGGGCTCATCTGCGAGAGCGGTTTTTCTTGCAAGATGGACATATCAAACTCGGCAAACTGGCTTATTCCTTCCGCCAGGTCCTCTATCAGGTCACTATCCTGGGGCGAGATCTCTTTAAGGTGTTGAGCAAACCGGTCTGGATCGCAGTAAGCAATCAGGGTCACACCTTGCGGGCTAATCACGCGCATGAATTCTGAATGGTGGATCATCTGGCGATTCTGAACTGCGCCCAGCTCTTTCCACATCTTGTTGAACGGCTTGCCAGGCGCCGAACCGAACAGATAATGGATACAGCCATCAAATATATAGCCTTTTCTCTCCCAGGCCGTGCACAATCCGCCGGGTAGATCGTGCAGCTCGAAGATCTGGGTGTTGTAGCCGTTCATCTGGCCATAGCAGCCGGCAGCCAACCCTGCGACTCCAGCACCAATGATGATGATCGTTTTTGGCATACTGCGCATTTCTCCTGATTGCCTCGCTTGGATGTAGGGTGTGCCGCACCGGGGCTTGCCAACCGTGATTATACCCGCGGTCGATAGCCTCCTTACAGAATTGTAAGGCTGGGTTAATCCTTCTGTAATTGGGGATAAGCGGTTTATTCGGCTATACTCAAGAATAGATTCGATCAATGTAGAACGAGGAGCTAATAAATTTCGGGATGGCTGCGAGCACAGCCTGAAGCAACAAGCCAGTTTGTGCGGGTACAGGTGGGTTACTTAATTAGCAGGGGATCATCGTGAACCAATATACCATTGCAGTTTGTCACCAAAAGGGAGGCGTCGCCAAGACAACAACTGTTTCATCGCTTGGGGCGGCGCTGGCAGAACTCGACCTGAGAGTCCTGCTGATCGATCTTGATCCATCTGGCAATCTTACATATGGTCTAGGACTCAATCCCGGCAGCGCATCCGGTTCGGCTGCAGACATCTTGCTAGGCAATGAAACCCTGGAGAGAATTTGCCGGCCAACGATGATCCCTGGGCTGGATATCATCCCCTCCAACTCGGAGATGGTGATGGTGTCACGATTTCTCAACCTGCGACCCAGATTCGAATATTTGCTTCGCGAGAGCCTTGAACAAAAATCCAAAAACGGCCAGCCTGGTTACGACTATGTTTTGATCGATTGCCCGCCCACCCTGGGCTCACTGACCTTGGCTGCCCTGACTGCCGCTCGATTGGCGCTGATCCCTACCCAATGCGAGTACTATTCATTACAAGCCCTGGACGGGATATTTAAAACCACCGCCAGCGTCCGCTCGAAAACCAATCCACAGCTCCAGTATCGCCTGCTGGTCACCATGTTTGATCGCCGCGGGTTGCTGCATACCCGCGTATTGGGAATGCTGCGCGAGCGGTTTGCACCAGTCATGTTCGAGAATATGATCGGCTTTGATAGCAAGCTGCGAGAGAGCCAGCTGGCTGGCCTGCCCATTACGGCTCATGCCCCCAGAACACGCGCCACGTTTCAATACCGGGCATTAGCGAAAGAGATCCATACTTTTGTCGTATCTGAGCCATCTAGAGTGTTCGCAGTGTAGGCAGGTACTTCCTGCAAACCAGGTGCAAACTTACTGCCAGACTTGCCAGGCACCGGTGTTGGCAGTATATGACCTGGCAGGATTACGGCGTAAGATAGATCGTGACAGCTACCGCCAGAGGCCAGCCGGGATGTGGCGCTGGAAAGAGTTGCTTCCGGTGCTGGGTGATGAGTACATGCTCACCCTGGGCGAAGGCGACACGCCGCTCCTTCCCGCCCGCCGTCTGGGGGCAGAGCTGGGGCTATCCAGGGTATTCATCAAAGAAGAAGGCAGGAATCCTACTGGCTCCTTCAAGGCTCGCGGGCTGGCGGTCGCCGTATCCAAAGCGAAAGAGCTGGGTATCCGCAAGGTGATCATCCCCACCGCCGGCAATGCGGGCGGTGCGATGGCAGCGTATGCCGCCCGCGGCGGGTTGGCTGCCTGTGTGTATATGCCTGAAGATACACCTCAATCCAACATCGAAGAGTGCCACATCGTTGGGGCTGAGGTACATCTGGTTAAGGGTGTGATCAGCGATGCAGCCGTCTTGGCAAGGGAGAAAGCACAAAGCGAGGGTTGGTTTGATCTCTCTACCTTCAAAGAACCGTACCGCGTCGAAGGGAAGAAGATCATGGGCTATGAGCTGGCTGAAGCGTTCGATTGGCAGCTGCCAGAGGTGATCATTTACCCTACGGGTGGCGGTACAGGTTTGATCGGGATGTGGAAGGCTTTCCAGGAGCTGGAAGAACTGGGTTGGCTGAATGCCAGAACGAAACCCCGTATGGTGGTCGTACAGGCTGAGGGCTGTGCGCCGGTAGTCAAGGCGTTTGATGCTGGAGCAGATACTTGTGAATTCTGGACGGATGCGAGCACCGTTGCTTCAGGTTTGCGTGTTCCCAAGAGTTTTGCCGATCGCCTGATTTTAAGCTGCCTGCGTGAGAGCAGCGGGATTGCCCTGGCTGTTCCAGATCGAGCGATCCTGGCTTCTCAGAAACGGTTGGCTGGCACCGAGGGCGTGTTCGCTGCGCCTGAAGGTGCAGCTACCCTGACAGCATTGGAACGATTGTTGGAGATTGGGTGGGTGAAACCAGATGAGCGGATTATAATATTCAATACCGGAACAGGATTGAAGTATCTCCAACACAACGGAATATGACCACTTGATCGTAATGACATATTATTGATTTCCCGGGAGTTTTTGCGGGTGAGGCAACACCAGCAAAAGCTCCCTTTGTTCGTAATCATTACCGGGAGCCAACACCGGCGTGAGCCTTCCTGTCATTCTCATCGTCCTGATCTCTACGTTTATGCACGCCGGCTGGAATTTACTGGCGCGATATAGCCGTGCAGAGCGGAATTTTTACTATAAAATGCTGCTCATCACCCTGGTGGTGGGCTTCATCCCGGCGGTATGGAGTGAACTCGCTACTCACTCGATGACAACCCTCGCCTGGTGGTGCGTCACCGGCTCCGGGATCTTCGCTGCACTGTACCTCTTTTTCCTGGCACGGGCTTATGAA
>JBFYSV010000100.1:0-7818 GCA_041301185.1 Anaerolineae bacterium | reverse complement strand
ACCCGCTCCGGCATCGCCGGAGCGGGTAGTTCTGAGTAACCACATCCATTTTGGTTCTTAATCCGTGGATTCAACATTACCATTATGAGTGGCTTATTGCTGCCCTGTTCATTCGCTTGTTGAGATGCTGGCGCGGGGTAATGGTCGCCCTGGCTTGCATCACAGTATTACCTTGCTGCGGAAAGCCCGCAATAGCTGGATCGAGCTATCGACGGATGGCGAGCAGATGTGGGTGGAGGTGGAGAGGAAACGAAGCCTCGCCCTGATGCTCAGACATGCTGATCGACGAGGATCGGGTTTCCGTCAGGGTCTATTACCACAATACTGGCAGGCCCCGAGGTACTCTCGTCTGCCTCGCTCACAAACTCAACGTCCAACGCCTTGAGCTGGCGCTGGAGATCGCGCACGTCGGTGAATGTATCGAGTCTCTGTGCATTGCTATCCCAACCAGGATTGAAGGTTAGTATGTTCTTCTCGAACATCCCCTGAAATAGACCGATAATACAATCCCCGTTCTTTAGGATCAGCCAGTTCTGAGTGATATCACCACCAAAGACCTTGAATCCGAGCTTCTCGTAGAAAGCCTTTGAAGCCGTGATATCCTTCACTGCCAGGCTGACTGAAAATGCCCCAAGTTCCATGCTGATCACTCCTACTATTGAATTGGAATTATAAACTGCCAGTTATACGAGTAATTGTATCGAATTGATAAATTTCCATGGTCGCCTGAGTGAGGAAAACAGGGAAATCCATGTCAGGCATGCGCGACTAATCCAGCAATATTCCGCCTGGTTTGTCAAGGTTGGCTCTGGATGTCTAGCAGGTCTAATATCATAAGTTTCTGCCAGATTTTTCTGGATATTCCATTTGTTAATTGTTCGATATCTGACACTGCATCAACTAAAACAGAATCTTCGGAGTTTTGCGCGTAAAGCCCGGCAATTATCCCTGTGAGCGACAATAATTCGCTGCAATAATCAAGGTATCGGTTAAGTTCAAAAGAAGTCATATTGATCACTGGTGTTGAGGGGGTAAGTTCACCTCTCTGGAGGAGACGCTCCGGATCCTTGTGCAGCTGATGCATATCGATGATGTGCGCAAATACTCTTAGCTGATGCAACGAGTTGAGCACTCGGCGACGTTTGATCCTTGTCTCAGCGCTAACCAGAAAGAAAATCCCCGCACCGATAAGTACAATGTCATTAATCCCCGCCTCCAGGAGGGGAATGAAATTCTCCAGGCGCAGTAATTCTTTATAATCTACCACTACCAAGAAATTCCTTAGGGTCCAAATAACAGCAATGATGAACAACAAGACAAAAAGACCGGAGAAAATCCTTAAGAATATTATGGGTCTGGCGACCCACTCCGCGTCTTTCTTGGCGTTTCTACCGAAGATGAGAAGTTGTTTGCTTACTTGAAACAAGTCGGATTGTGGAAAACGATCGTAAATGCGGGATGACAAGACTTCCAACGAAGAAATAATCTTGTCCGACTCCAGAAAGGTGTAAGACATTTCTGCTTGCCTCGCTTAAATGCAGCCTCTTATTGACACTAATTCTATCTTAGATAGACTTTGACTCTTCTTTGGCTAATCGCAATTTGGAACACCAATCCAGCAAGGATATTGATCAACGATGATGCCGCCGATAACCAGGATAATGGCAGCCAGGGTGGCGATGGCGATAACAAGGTTCACCGGGTGTGCCGTTAGACTTCCTCCGGCTCGCATCGTTCGCAAGATTGGCATGAGATTGATCATGAAAGCCGCGAGCACAAGTAATACTGTGCCAAGAGCTATAAGCGAGTCGAGGACATCGGGCTGGTCAGGATCCGGATAGTTTAGCAGTGGTTGGAGAGGCTCGAAGTTTGGCTCGATATTAAGCATCAGCAGTGAGAAGAGTAA
Source organism: Anaerolineae bacterium (assembly GCA_041301185.1). Classification (GTDB taxonomy): domain Bacteria; phylum Chloroflexota; class Anaerolineae; order Anaerolineales; family UBA4823; genus JAQBDA01. Next base: position 5,912 of record JBFYSV010000100.1, on the reverse strand, counting down.
AGCGAACGGCAGGCAGAGAATAAGGCTGATGATGGCTGCGAACCTGGGAACTGTCATGATATTTTTCACTCTATCTCCGTGCGGTTTTTAAACCTACTCAACAAAATGGATTGCGTCGTTTCGAGGAATATTATAATGGACATATCCTGTCTAGAATAGCCTACTGGAGAGTCATGGTAAATGTAGTTGCTCAATTGCCGTTAGGAAATGTTCTTCCTCGCCTGTCCACCAGGCTGACATCCAAATCGAGCGATCCTGATTTACGAAGTAATACCCATACTCGGGGGGGTTTTTAACTGCCGCGTCCTCCGGCGGTTTGACCCACACCGGTGTGGTAATCGGGCAGGCATCTGCCTGGGAAGTCTGTGTTGGAACCGGGCTGGTGGGAGTAGCGGTGAAAAAACCGGTTGCTGTCAGTGTGGTTTGCGGGGCGGCAGGGGGTAAATTGCAGGCAGTGAGTGCCACAAGCACCAGGGTAGCCAGCGAACCGATCGAGATTGGTTTGTTCATAAGATTTTCTCCTTATCTGTGAACAAGGGTGCAGGGATAAACAGTATTTAACTTGTGTACACCGCTGGATTCGCTAGGGTTCCACCAAAGATCATGGCTCTGCCTTCGACGGGTTGAGTTGTGGATTGACTTGCTGAGCGAGAATATTGTATATTGGATGATATAGTCATCGTGAATCCCAAGCAACCCCCTCTCCTAACACCCATCATGCTCTGGTTCCTGTTTGCCATGATCCTGGCGAACATTGCCGGAAGCATGACCAATCTCCTGATGCCGCTCTACCTGACCGATCTGGGAGCCAGCGTGGGGCAGGTGGGACTGGTCTTCACCCTGACCTCGGTTGTCATCCTGCTGCTGCAAATCCTGGGCGGCTGGATCTCGGATTCCATCGGGCGGCTGCGTGCCATCGCCATCGGCAGCGTGGGCGGTGTGCTTGGCTTTCTCTTTATGCTCCTGGCGCCCAGCTGGGAATGGATGCTGCTGGCTCTTTCGGTGAACCAGATCCCATATGCCCTGGTAGGGCCCAGCTTTAGCGCCTTCATCGCAGAGAACTCGACCGATGAGAACCGCGGCAAGGTATATGGTCTGACCAGCACCATTTACCAGGTGGTCGGTGTGATAGGTCCTCCGTTGGGCGGTTTCCTGGCGGGCATGTATGGCTTTAAGTTCATGCTGTTCGTCGCCACCGGGTTCTACACCCTCGCTGCTGCCCTGCGCATCTGGATGGCGCGCACCATGCGTTCCCCAGGCGACCACGAGCCGCGCGAGCTTACCCTGTCTTCGTTCAAGCAGAGCCTGGGGCTGATCTGGGCGATGCTGGTGGGCGGCGGGGTGATCACCTGGATCTTTCTCACCGATGGCGTGCGGGATATCGCCTTCCGCCTGTCTGGCGAGCTGGAGCCGCTCTACCTGGAACAGGTGATAGGCTTATCCTACGGGCAAATTGGATTGCTGGGCTCGTTCTTTTCCGTCGCTATGATGCTCACTCCCGTCCTCTCGGGCAAGATTGGCGATCGCTACGGTGAGCGGGTGCCCATCTCTGCCGGGTTCTTGATCATGTTCGCGGCTTTCATGGTCTTTCTGCAGGCTCAGACGTATCCGGCATTCATCCTGACCTGGGTGCTGTTTGGCACCGGGGTGGGATTATTGAGCCCGGCTTACCAGTCCTTGATCTCCAAGGTGGTGCCGCAAAAATCATTGGGTGCGTTTTCGGGGCTGTTCGAAGGCAGCCTGGGGCTTATCTCACTGCCCGCGCCTTACATTGGGGCGCGGTTATGGGAGCGCTTCGACCCGCGCCTGCCGTTCCTGATCACAGCGGTCGTCTCCCTGCTCAGCGTCATCCCTACCTGGCTGAAGTTCAAGCTGCCAGATAAACCAGCCGGGCAGCCTGAGCCGGAGGAATAGCCGGTTCGCTTAATCAAAAGATGTCATTGCGAGACTAGCAATCTGTGCTGGTTGAAGCAGTCCAGGTGGCGAGGACAAACTGCTTCGAGCACAGAACGCTCTCGCAGATACATCCAGGGAGATTTCTCAGGAGAAGATGGCTTCAAACACCACCAAGCCCGCCGCCGGCACGCTCAGGTTGACTACTTTTCGCTCGCCGCTCACCTGCACAACCATCTCTTGCCCCACCTGATTTGGATCGCTGGAGTAAAGGCACTTCAGCTTTGCACTCTCAGCGAAATGCCCGGCATCCAGGCTCACCCAGGCGCTACGCGGATGGTCTGGATCGGTGTTAATCGCCAGCAAGATCTGCTGCTCGTCGAACAACCGCATCCAGGGCACTACCGAGAACATTCGCCCACCCTCCACCGCGGGGTAGCCGAAGTTATGCCCATCCCCGGAGATCGTGCACAGGTACTGGCGGCCGCGGCGCAATGCGATTTTCTCCCGGCGCAGAGCCAGGATTTTGGATAACTCACGATAGACCGGGTTGTCTTCATCGAAGAAATGGCGCTGGTGCGAGCGAAACGCCCCGAACTCGCCGCCAAACATCGCCTCCCGCAGGTAGCGATCGTTGTCGCCCTCACCGTCAAAGCCTTGCTCGCTGCCGTAATAGATGCACGGGATGCCCAGAGTGGTGGTGTTTACCGCCAGCACGTTCAGCAGCAGCTTTTGCCAGTCCGGGTTCCCAGCGCAGAAACGCGCCTTATACCCGCCCTTGCGCACCTGGTCGTGGTCGTCGAACAAGGTCACCACCTTGTTGCGGAACCAGATATGCGACTCCTTCTGCACCAGCGTCGAGTTACGGAACAGGTCAAAGTATTCCTCGGGGTTGCGGTAGCCCTTGACCAGGTACTCCAGCCGGTCGGGGATGTCGTCAATGCCCAGAGCTGCATCCATACCGGTTATTTCCAGGGTGTTGAAAGCCCGCCAACGCCCGCCGGTGATCTCGCCGATCAGGTAGAAATTTTCCTTGCCTATCCGTTGGGCGAACTCGTGGATCACCGAGGTGAACAGGCGCGTCGCCCCGGGGTCCATGTGCTTGACGGTATCGACCCGGAAACCGTCCACATCGGCGTAGGCGATCCAGAACTTGTACGCCTGGCAGAGCGACCACAGCGCGGCGGATGGGGCATAGTGATCGACCGGGCCGCTGCCCAGGTTGATGTCTTTTAAGTCATAGAAGTCGCCTTCCATAAATTCCGGGTCGTGGTCCCAGTTGTTGATCCTGCCTTTGCGGGTAAAAGTCACTGAGGGCTGGAATTCAGCGGGCCACACCCCACCAGCGGGCCAGGCGCCTGCCTCCTGCCCACTTTCATTTGGCCCAAAGGGCAGTTCGGGCGCACCTTGGGCATTGCGGTAACCCGCCACCGGGTAAGGGCCGCCGTCCCAGCGCGGGTCCAGGTACCAGGTACCCGTGGCAGGGTCTTGCGTCCAGTAGCGGTCCGGGTCGTAAGCGAAGACGTCCCCGCTGTGGTTGAGGATAATATCCAGGATGACATAAATGCCGTGGCGGTGGGCAGTGCGCACCAGCTTGCGCAGATCCTGCCGGGTGCCGAAATGCGGGTCCACATCCAGAAAGTTCTGGATGCCATACCCATGATAAGACTCTTGAAACGCAACTTGCTTAAAGATCGGGCTGACCCACAGGGCGGTGATTCCTAAGCGCTTTAAGTAGCCGATCTTGCCGGTCAGACCTTTCAGCGTGCCGCCCACCCAGCGGGCGCCTGCCTGCCGCCAGCGCTGAGCGTCGGTTTCGGTTTGCACCGCGTTGCCCGCATCTCCCGGTTGGAAGAGGGGCGTGCTGCCGCTGTCCACCAGCTTGCCGTCATTGCCGTTATAGCCTTGCTCGCTGCCGTCGGAGAAGCGGTCGAGCATTAAGAAATACAGCACCTGGTCCTCCCAGGCGGCAGGGGAGGGGGTGTAACGGCGCTGGGTGAGTGCGGGGAAGTTCACCTTTTGTAAACTTTTTTCAACCATTAGACCTTCCTTCCTAGATTGGCGAGGGAAGTTTCCCGCCTAAAGATAGATGATCTATTATGTCTTATTAGTCCTGTTTTTACCAGAGGGAGAAACGATTTAGACGCGCAAACAGGCTGGTGCGGACCAACATCCCGCAGGCGGGATGTGGCCCAGCAGCTCGGCGTAGATTATCTGCTGCAGCGAAAAATAGATGGATTGGCTAAAGACTATCGCCCGGCTAGTTGCAGGGACCGTTGACGTTGAGCGTGCTGGCTTCGACCCAGCCCACCACCTGCGAGCCGGTATTGCCGGCTTCCAGGTCCACCTCCGCCCAATCGCCGCCCGGAGCCAGACCCAGCACCCAAGCAAATTCGCCCATGTGGAGCACGAACAGGACCGCCGAGCTGGTATCCTGGTTTTGGTACACGTTGGTGTCGGACATCGGCATATCGTAGCACAGCCCGGCTTGCGGGGTCCAGATGACCGGCAGGCTGGCGCAGCCCGCGCTTACTGTGCCCGATCCAGGCGGGAGCCAGCGCAGGCGGAACGGGCCGATGTTGGCAGCCTGGGCGATGCCGGGGTCGAAACCGAGCCAGCCGTTTGCGCTGCGTGCCCCAGGCTGGATGGTGAAGCCAGCCGGCTGCACCGAAAAGACCGAGGCGGCGGTATCCGGGCGGCTGTAAATTGTCACCTCGTCGCTGGCGGTGTACTCGCAGGCGCCCATCACGCTCCCGCCGCCTGCTCCTGCCAGGCCCTTCAGCGCCGGCCCGTAGCGGTAATGCCACTTCAACCCTGTCGGGGCGTCCACCAGGTGGATCTTCTCCAGGGTTGGCGCGCCGGCGTTCGGCGCGCTCCCGGCGCACGGGGTAAAGGTCAGGCGCAACTGGCGGGAGACATCCAGCGTGCCGGTCGCCGACCCGCCGCAGGCGTAGGTGGTCTGGGCATAGAGGCCGGCTTCGACCGTGAAGTTATGGATTTCGCCGGTCGCGACCACAAACCGGTAGGTCTGCTCCCCTTGCAGGGCTGCCAGCTCCAGGACCGTCTCTCCACCGCTGCGGTTGCGAATCTCGAGGCGGAAGGGGCCGCTTGTGGTGTTGATTTCGCCAGCTAATGCACCGCCGTAGAAAGCTATGAGCACCGATAGAACCAGCAGAATGGGCAGAATTCGTTTCATGGTAACCTTCCTGTATCGCCGCTCAATGAAAATCGTAAAACATCTGTTGTTGCGAACTGTTCTTTGGCGAAGCAACCTGATGGCTTTCTAGGAGATTGTTTCAGTGGCAAAGCACACCGCTTCGCAACGACGGGTTCTTGCTGAATGAAATACGCCTTGCGCTGTGGAGTTTCTCGCAATGATGCCCTTTAGTCAATTGTCTGATTGGCCACCAGCTCGTCTAGCATCGTCTGGGTCTGCGCTGCGCAGCGCAGCTCATAGACTTTGAGATGGGCGTATTGAGGTTCCCGGAAAAGTTGCGGGTATTCCCGCCTCCTGCGGCGATAGGTGCGCAGAACCCACCACAAGATCGATTCCCGGTCAAAGATCACCTGGCGGGCAGTTTCTCGATTGCCCGCCCACAGCCCTTCCTGCATCGCCACTCGCCTCACCGTGCGGGTCAGCGCTTGCCAGAAGACCCGGGCGAAAGGCAGGTTGAGCCAGGCTACATGCGTGGCACGCGACCAGACGATATCCCGCACGACATGGTAGTTGCCATCGATGGCCCACGCCTCGCCTGCGGTTGCCTGCGTCACTGCCTGGCTGAAATCCTCCACGCTCAGCTCCGTCCAGTTGGGACCCCAGTGGATGGCGTCCAACTCGAAGTGCGGGATGGCGCATGCCTGGCTGATGCGGCGCGCCAGGGTGGTCTTCCCGGAGCAGCTCGTGCCAACGACAGACACGCGCAGGCAGGGGATAGCTGTCTGCAACGAGTGCATTGCGTTGCTCCTTCCAGGCATGTGGATGATTAAGACTTTTGCTTTTTCTGCTTCTGTTGCTGCTC
>JBFYSV010000098.1:0-33911 GCA_041301185.1 Anaerolineae bacterium | reverse complement strand
TAGCGGTAGCGCAGGCGGGTGTGCTCGTCGGCGGTTTCATCGGCGCTGATCAGCAGGGGAGTTGGTTTGGCGGGGTTGAGCACCACCACCTGGCGGGCTTCCACCTCGATCGTGCCGGTGGGCAGCTTCGGGTTTTCCATGCCTGGCAAGCGTTGGCGGACCACACCCTGCACCTGCACCACCCACTCCATGCGCACGGGGAGCAGAGCCTGGTGGGCATCTGGCGTGCTCTGCGAGTCTGCCACCACCTGCACTAACCCGAAACGGTCGCGCAGGTCGATGAAGGTGACCCCACCGTGGTCACGACGCCGGTGTACCCAGCCCGCCAGGGTGATCGTTTGCCCGGCATGCTCCTCACGCAACTCGCCACAGGTATGGGTTTTATACATGATTGCTCCTCCATAAAATAAATCGCCCTCCGCAGGCTGCGTCGGGCGATTGTCTGGTTACACCAAAGTTCAGCAAACCGGATGACTGCACCATCCCGCCCGACGCGTGAATAGATTATTATCATTATCATTAGCGTTCAAGGGTCGCGGTCGGTGCGGATACACGGTTCGCATAATGGCGCAATTATAGCATGCAGGTAGCGAATTCGCCAGAAATTAGCGGAAACTGTTTAAATATCCAGCGTTCCGCTATGCACTTCATGATCTTCAAAGCCATCAGGCATCAGGTGGAACTCGCTGGGGCTTTCACCGCGATCGAAACAGGTCAAGGCGATCACCGCCCGGGTGGTGCTCTTGCTGGCATTGCGCCAGCGATGGCGCAGGTTAGCTGCAAATAACAGGCTATCGCCCGGCATGAGGTTATAACGCTGGTCTTCAACTTCGTACTCCAGCTCCCCATCCAGGCAAAGGACAAACTCATGCCCGGTGTGCAACATGCCAAAGCGCCCGCTGCTCGCCCCGACCTCCAGCGTGATCAGGAAAGGCTCCAGACCGCCGATGAACGATTCCCCGCCCAGCCCTTCCCAGATACCGCGTGAGAAGGGAACCCGGCGGCGCTGGTCTGCCTGGCGAAAGACGACCTCCTGCCTGGGAGGTTCCAGCCGGAAGAAAGCCGTTATCGGTACTCCCAGGGCATCCGAAATTTTATACAGGGTGCTTACGGAGGGAGATGTGCGGCCGCGCTCGATCATGCTCAAAGCGTTGGTGGAAAGCCCACTGCTGCGCGCCAGGGCGCGCATAGACATATCCCGCTCCTGGCGCAACTGGCGCAATCGGCTGCCAACATCAACGGATAATGTCCCGGTTTCGGTTAACTCCACACTAGGCCTCCTTGTCGCTGAATGTTGGATGGTGCCCCGGAAAAAGCAAATTTCAACTGTACAAGCTACTATATTATACAATTATTTCGAACATACACTCAAGCGACTATTACGAGTAGGAGTTACACAGTTCGAGGGGAAAGTGTTATGTACCCACCATCTGCGTAAGTTCTAATAAGAATTGCATTCACCCCAGAAAGCAGGGGACACCCTCCTCTGAACCGCATCACTCGGGGATTAATCCTTCTCTCATAAATTGGGTATAATACCCATACTGTACCGGTCAACAAACTTACGTGGAGGAGAAAGCAAATGAGGATGAAGTGGGTCTTGATCATTAGCGCCTTGCTGGCAGTGGCAGTCCTGACCTCCTGCGCTGGACCGGAGGGTCCAGCCGGGCCAGTTGGCCCCGCCGGACCGGCCGGTCCTGAAGGACCGCAAGGTCCGCCCGGAAAGGAAGGCCCCCCAGGGCCGGCTGGAGAGGCTGCGGAGGCTCCTACCGGGGTTGGAGCCGCCAGCTACGTCGGCGATTCGACCTGCGCCGGGTGCCACCAGGAAATTTCCAACATCTATATGCAGTCCGGCCATCCATGGCAGTTGAACCAAGTGGTGGACGGGCAGCCGCCTGCCTATCCTTTCACAGAGCTGAGTGAACCGCCAGCTGGTTACACCTGGGAGGATATCCTGTACGTCGTCGGTGGCTATAACTGGAAAGCGCGGTTTATCAACAAAGAGGGCTATCTCATCACAGATGAGCCAGGCGCGAGCGGCAATGCCGAGTACCTGAACCAGTGGAACTTCGCCAACGAGCTGTTGGGAGTCGATGCCGGTTGGGTGACGTTCAAATCTGGAGAAGAAAACTTGCCCTATGATTGCGGCATGTGCCATACAACTGGTTTTAACCAGCGCGGCAACCAGGACGAACTGGCCGGGCTTGTGGGCACCTGGGCGCAGGAGGGCGTTCGCTGCGAAGCGTGCCACGGACCCGGCAGCCTGCACATGACCGACCCCCAGGGCTTACCGATGCAGGTGAGGCGCGACTCGGAGGCTTGCGAGGAGTGCCACCGACCGAATGAAGGTCAACCTGTTGTCGGAAACGGCGGATTGATCGATCACCACGAGCAATACCAGGACCTCAACCAGGGCAAGCACAATGTCTTAAGCTGCGTGGATTGCCACGATCCTCATTCCGGAGTGGTCCAGCCACGCCAGACAGACCAGCCAACCACGCACACCCAATGTGCGACTTGCCACTTCGAGCAGGGTAAGTACCAGAACAATGAAATCCATGCGGCGATGGGTGTCACCTGCGTGGAATGCCATATGCCAAAGATGATCAAGGTTGCCTGGGGCGATGGCGAGAAATTTTCTGGCGATTTCCGCACCCACCGCGTGGCGATTGATTCGAGCCAGATCGAGCAATTCGAGACGGTCACCGCTGAAGACGGAAGCGAGACACAATTCGCCCTTTCTCAAATCGGGCTGAACTTCGCCTGCCGCCAGTGCCACGGATCCGGGCGCGGCTCGCCCAAGACCGACGAAGAGCTGATCTCTACTGCAACCGGTTATCACGATCGCCCAACGCCTTGATCAAGAGAAGGACTGCGCTTTGCAAAGGGAAAAACCCGGTGTGCAGGGGGGCAATCGCTACCCTGCACACTGTTTATTTGTCCCAGGTCAACTCTCTAACAGGAAAAAGTCATAAGTATTTGTTATAGATAAGTATGCAAAAGCGCTATCCTTAATATGATATTTATCACTAAACAGGTCTACTAAAATCGATCAAAATTGTAGTTAAGCGAAATATAAATAAAATGGAAGTTACGCAGTTGAAGGAGGATCTGGGTGTGTGTAGGCGTGCTCCGCACGCCAACACACACCCAACCCCTCGCCAAGTGGGTAAGTTCTAAACAAATAAGATTTATGCTCCATGGAGAAGATTAACATGAAAATCGAAACCATAGATCGTCGTTATCTCGCCTGGCTGGCATTTGCCCTCTTCTTTGGGTTCAGCCTGGCGCTTGGAGCAATCCTCAGTCAAGCGCAACCGGCCAGCGCGGCTCCGGCGGCACAAGATGCAACTCCATCAGCCTCAGGCTATGCCGGGCCTGAATCGTGTGCCACGTGCCACCAGGGAATCTATGACGCCTGGAAGACCACCCACCATGCCCAGGCATTTTCATCGCCCATCTTCCAGCGCGACTGGGAGGAGCTTGGCTCAGACTTTACTTGCCTGGAATGCCACGTGACCGGCTACGACATCGCCAACAGCACTTTCAGCCACGAAGGGGTCACCTGCGAGTCGTGCCATGGTCCTTTCCAGGCAGGGCATCCGGATACTCTGATGACGATAACCCCGGATGCAGAGCTGTGCGCCACCTGCCATAAAACCACCACCGACGAATGGCGCGCCAGCCCCCATCACGCAGCGAATATCCAATGCCAGGCCTGCCACAACCCGCACTCGCAAACTCCACGGGCCGATTCCGTAACTGAACTGTGCACAAATTGCCATAAACAAATGGATGATTCGTTCACTCACAGCTCGCACGCCAATGCCGGACTGGAGTGCAGCAACTGCCATATGTACACCAGCCCGCGCACTACAGATCCGATCATGGGTCTTGTCCCAACCGGACATACCTTTACGGTGGGCTCGGAGGCTTGCATCGGTTGCCACCAGGATACCGTCCATACCCGGGATACGATCGTGCGATTGACCGGTCAGGTGGAAGGTTTGCCTGAGGTGGACACTGAAACCCTGGAGCAGAAAGTAAGCGAGCAAGAGATGACCATTGAAAACTTGCAAGCGCAGAGCACTGTTCGCCTGTACACAGGACTGGCTCAGGGTGCTATTGTCGGGCTGGTTACCGGCGGTGTAGCAGCCTGGGTGGTTAGCCGGCGGATTCGTGTGGTGGAGGAAGACGAGAATGAGTAAGAAAAAAACCAAGATTAAGGTCGATCTGAACCGCCGGGATTTCTTAACGGTAGCTGGCGCTGCGTTCGGCTCGGCAGTGGCGGCTCAGTTCTTGACAACCGGGCCCCTATCTCCCTTCTCACAGCTCAAGCAGAGCCAGCTGGAGGGTGTTCCGGAGACCGGTCATGGGGCAGGCACAGGCGAATACCATTGGGGTATGGTGATCAACCTGGATGCATGCATCGGTTGCGAGTACTGCATGCGGGCTTGCTCAGCGATTAATGATGTCAACCCCGATAAACCCTGGAACATCGTCGTTGAAGAAAAAACATCTACGGGCAACACGTTTTATTTCAGCCGGCCCTGCCTGCATTGCCAGAACGCGCCCTGCGTGGAAGTGTGCCCTGTTAAGGCGACGTACCACCGCGAGGATGGCCTGGTCGTGATGGATTACGACCGCTGTATCGGCTGCCGGTATTGCCAGATAGCCTGCCCATACGACGCTCGCAAGTTCAATTGGGAATTAATTCCTTACGAGAACCCATATGTCCCCACCTACGGCCTGCCAGAAGTAGATCGCCGCCCGCGGGGGGTTGTGGAAAAATGCACCTTCTGCATCCACCGGATTGACGCAGCTTTAGAGAGTGGCCAGGTGCCGGGAGAATCTCCTGGCTCCAGCCCGGCTTGTGTCAACATCTGCCCAGTTGGAGCGCGGGTTTTCGGTAATCTCAAAGATCCTAACAGCCATATCTCTCAAGTCCTGGCTGACAATCCCACCATCCGGCTGCGCGAAGACCTGGGAGCTGAGCCCAGCGTGTACTATATCCCACCCAAGGAGGGCTTGTAGCCATGGCCACTGTTAGCGTTGCCCGTCGACCCTTCCCATTCTCGCCCGGCTTCCTGGCCTGGGTCGGTCTGATTATGTTCCTGCTTGGCATCGGGCTGGTCACCGCCTACCAGGTGTTCTCTAAGGGCCTGGTAATCACCAATATGTACGACTCGGTTCCCTGGGGATTGTGGATCACAATCGACCTGTCTGCCATCGCCCTGGGAGCGGGAGCGTTTACATTATCGGCGGTTGTCTATCTTTTTGGATTGAAACGATTCCAGCCCATTGTGCGCCTGGCGGTCTTCCTGGGATTCATCGGGTACACCTCCGCTTTGCTAACCCTGGTGATGGACATCGGTCGCCCAGACCGCTTCTGGCACCCCTGGGTGTACTGGAATGTCCACTCGGTGCTGTGGGAGATCACCTGGTGCATCACGATCTACCTGATCATCATGGTGATGGAGTTTTTACCGGTGATCACGGAGAATAAATTTTTCGACCGGGCGCCCTGGCTGCGTGCTTTTGCCCAGATGCTCCATAAAGGCGCTCCGCTCTTTGCCCTGCTTGGCCTGGGAATCTCCCTGCTACACCAGTCCTCGCTGGGGGCAACCTACGGGATTGTAAAATCTCGCCCGATCTGGTTCAAGCCCAGCATGCCGATCATGTTCATCCTTTCAGCTATTGCGGTTGGTCCTGCCCTGACAATGAGCATTACATTTGTGATTGAGTGGATCACGGGAAAGCGAAATATCGACCATGAAATCTTGCGCGCAATTGCCCGCTTTAGCGGCTTTGGCTTATTGATCTATGGTTATATCAAGTTTTGGGACCTGGCAGCCATCACCTATTACGGACGGATGCCAACCGTTGAGCAGGCGCTATATCTGCTCAACCAGCAAACTCCGTATAATTTCGCCTTCTGGGTCGGTGAGATACTGCTGGGAATTGTCATACCAGCGACCCTGTTCTTAGTCCCGCGTTTTAACCGCAACCCGGCATTGCTGGTGTTGGGCGGTTTTTCGGCGATGATCGGGATCATCATCAATCGCTGGAATGTCACCGTCAGCGGCTTATTTGTGCCTCTCGCCTATTCTCCCGGCACACAATATGTGCTTCCTCCGGGAAACTATTTCCCGAATCTTGTTGAATGGGGGATTGCAATAGGTATAATAGGGTATGCCTTGTTGATGCTTACCCTGGGTGTGAAATACCTGCCCCTATTCAAAAAAGAAGAGGAGCATGCCTGAATCTTTTGGAAGCTGATTGATCACCTGATTATCATTGCGCTGGAGAATCGCCCACCCATCCTCCCTGGCATAGGCTGGATGGATGCAGGCAGTTCTCCAGCCTGGCACGCCTTAGCCTGGATGCAAAGCCGTTTTGCGCCAGGATTATCGCGCATGAGCTGCAATCCCAAGAGCTGGGATGAGAGAATGAGGAGCATGCCATGAATAAGGCTGACCTGAACCCTGCGTATATCGCATTGTTTTATGTCCTGCGCTGCCTGGTGCCATTAGGCATTATGCTGGGGATTTCCTATCTGTTACGCCGCCTGGGATTGATCAAAGAGCCTGCCCACCCTCCCAAAGATTGGAATGGGGACAACAACGAACCTGCAGATGGAGGCCTGGCTCATGGATAGGCGCTGGCCAAGACTCATCCTTCCCATCTGGTTTGCTGCGGCACTGATCGCAGCAGGCTTGTACCTCACCGTCTTTCAGCCAGCAAGGGCAGACCAGCCCCACCAGGAAACCGAGGCGTATTGCTTGAGCTGCCACGGCAACCCAGACCTGAGCATGACCCTGCCCAGCGGAGAGGTGTTGCCGCTATTTATCGACGCCGAACATCTCAAACAATCGGTCCACAGCCCGCTCGGCATCGAGTGCCAGGCTTGCCATACTGAAATCAAGACCTACCCGCACCCGCCCATAGAGTACCAAACGCGCCGCGAGCTGAGCCGGGCTTATTACCTCTCGTGTGAGAAATGCCATTCGACAATCTACGAAAAAGCACAGGACAGTATGCACGCCGCAGTTGCAGCCGAGAATCCATCTGCGCCGGTCTGCACGGATTGTCACGGCTCACACTATATCCAATCCCCCAACCAGCCGCGCAGCCTGGTCTCCACAACCTGCTCCAACTGCCACGGCGAAGTGTACGAGAAATACAAGGAGAGCATCCACGGCTCTGCGTTGATGGAGGAGGATAACCCAGACGTGCCGGTGTGCACCGACTGCCACGGCGTCCATAATATCCAGGATCCGCGCACAGAACAGTTCCGCATCGATAGCCCGGAGCTGTGTGCCGGTTGTCACGCCGATGCCGAGCTGATGAGCAAATACGATCTCCCGGCAGATGTGTACGACCTGTATAAGCTCTCCTGGCACGGGGTGGACGTTTCGGTCTACAAAGCCCGCTGGCCTACAATCTGGCACGATAGCGCTGTATGCACCGACTGCCACGGCATCCATGATATCTTCCAAACCGATGACCCGCGTTCAAGCGTCAACCCCGAAAACTTGCTGGCAACCTGCCAGGAATGCCATCCAGGGGTGGGTCCTAACTGGACCGATGCCTGGACCGGTCACCACGAGATTAGCCTGGAACGTTCCCCGCTCCTGTACTACATCGATGTTTTTTACTCATCCCTCGTCCCCGTTGTACTGTGGGGAGCGGGCATCTACGTTTTCTTACAAATTGTGCATCTAATCGTGGAGCGGAGCAGGAGGAGCCTGCGATGAGCGAACAGCCAATGCAAACCAAGACTGATTCTCCGCCTGTGCAAACCGTCAGGGTTTTCAAACGCTTCAGCCTGGGGCAGCGTTGGGAGCACGTGCTGCTGATGCTCAGCTTTACCGTCCTGCTGCTGACGGGGTTACCGCAGAGATATCGCGACACAGGCTGGAGCCAGCAAATTCTGGCCACACCCGATATGGTTTATCTGGTGCAGACCATCCACCGGATTGCCGCGGTGGTGTTAATTCTGGAGGTGATCTACCACCTGGGCGCAGGGATTTACCAGATGGCGCGGCGTAAGTTATCGGCAGATATTTTCATCACCTGGCAAGATGTGCGGGATGCAGGCCAAATGGTTGCTTACCTGCTCTTCTTGCGCAAAGATAAGCCAACCTTTGGCAAATACAATTTTGAACAGAAGATCACCTACTGGTTTATTTTCGTCGGTATCGGTATCATGGTTGTAACTGGGCTGATCCTTTGGTTTCCTGAAACGATCACCTGGGTTTTGCCGGGCAGCGTTGTCCCGGCGTCCAAAGTGGCTCACAGCACGGAAGCGATCGTGGCAGCAATCTTCATCGTCCTGTGGCATTTCTTCCATGTCCACCTGGAAAGGCTGAACCTGAGTATCTTCACTGGAAAAATGAACGAAGAAGACATGAAAACCTATCACGCCCGGGAATATGATCGGCTAACCGGGGAGAAAGCCGGGCAAGATGGAGGCAAGCAACCATGAGCCGCGCCTTTCTCGTTCTTGCATTGCTTTGCACCGGGTTACTGGCAATCCTCCTGGTCCACAGTGTCATCCCCAGCACTGCCACTCCACTGGCACAAGAAGCGACTCCTATCCCGAACCTGTCCATCAGCGATGAATATTGCTCGAGCTGCCACGGAGTACCGGGACAGACCTTTCCACTCGAGGATGGAACCCTGCTTGACCTGTACGTGGACCCATTGGAGCACGCCAGTTCCATTCATGGCTCGCAAGGCTACGCCTGCGTGCAATGCCATGCCGATGTTGGCGAATACCCTCACCCACCCTTTTCCGCTACGGACCGCAGGGATGTAACCTTACAATTAAATGTTGTATGCCAGCGCTGCCATGCCACCCAATACGAGCTGGCAATGGATAGCGTGCATGCAACCGCCCTGGCAAATGGGAACCGCGCTGCTGCAGTATGCAGCGATTGCCATACCGCCCACGCCGTCCAGGATTGGGTAGATGAGGACACCGGAGAAGCTTTGCCCGAGGCGCGGTTAGTGATCCCCCAGACATGCGCTCAATGCCATAATGATATCTACCAGACATACCTGACCAGCGTACACGGCTCGGCACTGGCCGAGGGCAATCCGGATGTCCCTACCTGCATCGATTGTCATGGCGTGCACAATATCGAAGATCCTACCACGACAACCTTCCGCTTATCGTCTCCCCAGTTGTGCGCCGAGTGTCACACCGACCCGGCGGTGATGTCAAAATATGGGATCTCTACCGAGGTGCTCAATACCTATGTAGCGGATTTTCACGGCACTACGGTAACCCTCTTCCAGCACCAGAATCCAGAGGCGGAGACCAACAAACCGGTGTGCTACGATTGTCACGGCGTACATGACATTAAACGCGCCGATGACCCTGAGAAGGGTTTGCAGGTGAAGGAAAACCTTTTAACAACCTGCCAGAAATGCCACCCGGACGCTCAGGAGAATTTCCCCACATCCTGGCTCTCTCATTACATCCCTTCACCCGAGAATTACCCCCTGGTGTACTATGTCAATTTGTTTTATAAGATCTTCATCCCCACTGTACTTGGCGGGATGGGGTTGCTGGTTGTAATGGATGTTTCGCGGGCCATGATCAATAAAAGCCGGCGGCGCAAACCTGCCCCTCAACCAGAGGAGCAGGCGGCAATGGCGCCTGTGGAGGAACCAGTCTTAGCACCCCTCGAAGCTGAAGAGCTTGTAGAGGCTGAAGCAGCGGAACCAGCCGAGGAGATTGTCAGCATCGATGACCAGGTCGCTCAAACCAGCCCAACACCCGCAACGGATGCGCAGGAACCCGAAGTGGATCGCGATCTATCCGGTGAAGACAACGATGAGCCGGCTTCCAGCCAGACAACCCCCGAGGACGACCAACCTGGAGAGGAGGTCAACAATGGCTGAGCAGACGGACTCGGTCTCCAAACCGGTGAAATACCATATCCGCTTCGACATTTTACAGCGGATTGAGCACATCGTCTTCCTCATCTCATTCTCGATCCTGGGGATTACGGGGCTGATCCAAAAATTCCCCCAATCTCCCATCAGCCAGGCATTATTGCAGGGTTTCGGCGGGATCGAGATGACCCGTCAGATCCACCACGTCTCGGCAGTCGTGATGCTGATTGTGAGCGCCATGCATATCATCGGCGTGCTTTACCGGGTTCTTGTCCTGCGCGTCCGCTGGACGATGATGCCGGTTATCGAAGATTTCAAGCACCTTTACGACGATATCCTGTATTACGTGGGACTGCGCAAGCACAAGGCATACTACGGGCGCTATAACTACGCCGAGAAAGCAGAGTACCTGGCTGTCGTGTGGGGCACGGTCATTATGGCGATCACCGGCTTCATGATGTGGAACCCGATCGCCACAACCCGCTGGTTGCCCGGCGAGACCATCCCGGCGGCCAAAGCCGCGCATGGCGGTGAGGCTATCCTGGCGGTGCTGGCAATCATCATCTGGCACTTCTACCATGTGCATATTCGCCATTTCAATAAAAGCATGTTCACTGGCAAGATGAGTGAGAAAGAGATGGCTCACGAACACCCTGCCGAGCTGGCAGAGATCCAGGCTGGCATTACGGACGAGCCTCCCCCGCCAGAAGTCTTGCGCCGCCGCCATCGGGTGTTCATCCCGGTTGCCGCAGTGCTGACAGTGGTATTTAGCTTTGGCATCTTTGGGTTTATCACCCTGGAGACCACAGCGATCAACACCCTGCCACCTGCATCGACGGTGGAGGTGTACGTACCGGTGACACCCACCCCGCGCCCTTCGCCCACTCCAGCACCCTCGCCAACCCCGGGTGAAGGCGTGGCGGCTAACTCTTGGGAGGGCACCTACTCGGCGCTCTTCGATAACCGTTGCGGCACCTGCCACGGGCAGACGAAAGTGGGCGGGCTCTCGCTGGCGACCTACCAGGAAGCCCTGGCGGGTGGAAACAGCGGCCCGGGCATCGTCCCAGGTAATCCGGACGACAGCCAGGTAGTGCTGGTCCAGCAGCAGGGCGGGCACCCTGGGCAGTTAACCGATGAAGAGCTGCAACAGGTCATTGAGTGGATCGAGGCCGGCGCGCCAGAGCGATGAGGTAGCTGTGGGCGTTTTGACGCCATTCCAGGATTTTTTCACCAACAATATCATTGGGGTGTTTTTCTTTTACGGCCTGGCCTTCTTTTCAATGGGCTTGGCCGTATTGCTTGAAATCAGCCACTCTTCAGAGCTGGATTTTGCCCAGGCGCTCAAACCATTGGCTGGTTTTGGCCTGGTGCATGGCTTCCATGAGTGGTTAGAAATGGGTTTTCTCATTCACAGCCGCCTGACAGGTAAGGTTGAAGCAGATTGGGTCTTTTACCTGCGCCTGTTCCTGCTGGGAATATCCTTCTTATTCCTGGTTGCATTTGGGGCAAATTTGATCCTGGGCATGCAGAAAATCCGCCAACGGACCGTGATGCTGGCGGTGATTGCCCTGCTATGGGGGGTAGGTCTGATCTTTGTCCTCAACGATCCAATCCCCACCCGCGCCCAGCTTATTGCTGCCGATGTGTACACCCGCTATTCCCTGGCTATCCCGGGGGCGGTATTAACCACCTGGGGACTGCTACTCCAGCGTAAGCGATTCATCGAAGCAGGGATGGAAAGCTTCGGGTGGGATGTTGCTGGTGCGGCAGTCGCTTTCGCCCTCTACGGAGGTATTGGGCAGTTATTTGCCTCCTCCAGCACGATTTTTCCATCCCCTTTCATCAATTCTGCTCTCTTTTTAAGCTGGTTTGGTATCCCCATCCAGGTATTTCGGGCTCTCATGGCGATCTTGGCGGCGTTCTTCATCATTCGCTCTTTGCGAGCGTTTGATGAAGAAAACCAGCGTCGTATCCAGGCACTAAGCGATGCACAAAAAGTAGAACAACAGCGCCTGCGTGACCTGCAGGGCGAGCTATTACGACGCACCGTACAAGCTCAGGAACTTGAGCGGCAACGAATCGCACGCGAGCTGCACGACGAGACCGGACAAACCCTGACGGCCCTGGGATTGGGGTTGAGTGGTCTTTCCCAAAGCATTCCAACCAAGCCATCCCAGGCAATCCAGCAGGCACAACAACTCCGCCAACTGGCAGGCAACGGGCTGGTTGAACTACAACGGCTGGTATCCGGGCTGCACCCGCCTCAGCTGGATGAGCTAGGATTGGCGGCAGCCCTGCGCTGGTATGCGCAAGAGACAGGCGAACGCTTCAAGCTACCGGTCAGGGTGAACAGCTCTGTAGACGAGAACGAGATCTCGGATGAGGTCCGCCTGACCATTTTCCGGATCACCCAGGAAGCTATAACAAATATCATTCGCCATGCACACGCCACCCGGGTGGAAGTAAATCTGGAGAGGCGCGGAGTATATATCGTGTTGACCGTCCAGGATGATGGGCGTGGCTTTGATGTTGTGCAGGTGCTCGAGGGAAGCGAAAGCAATTACCTGGGACTGCTGGGAATGATTGAGCGAGCCGGTTTGATCGGGGGAACCTGCCGGATACTTTCTTCGCCCGGACAGGGGACAACGGTAGAAGTGCAGGTGAGCCGTGAACAAAAATAGTAAAGCCAGGACAATCAGCATATTGCTGGTTGACGATCATGAAGTGGTGCGGGGTGGTCTACGCATGCTGATCGATAATCAGAAAGACATGACCATCGCCGGCGAGGCCAGCACGGGGCAGGAAACCTTACAGCTTGCCGAAGCGCTGCAACCGGACGTCATCCTGATGGATATCACCCTGCCCGATCTCTCCGGCATCGAGACCACCCGCCGGTTACTGCAGACCGGCTGCCAGTCCAAGATCATTGCCCTGACAATCCACGAAGATGAGCAGTTCTTTTTCGAGATGTTGCAGGCAGGTGCTTCCGGCTACGTGCCCAAACGGGCTGCTCCGGAGGACTTGATCAACGCCATCCGCATGGTGGATCGAGGCGAGGTGTATATCTACCCGTTACTGGCAAAATTACTGGTGGATGACTTCCTGCTACGCGCCAGCCACGAGTCAGATACCAAAGCAACCATGGACGACCTGACGCCGCGCGAGCAAGAGATCCTGGTTGCCCTGGCAGACGGCGAAAGCAATGAAGAAATCGCTGCAAAGCTGTATATCAGCAAGCACACCGTCGCCCGCCATCGCGAAAACCTGATGCGTAAACTAGAGCTGCACAGCCGCAGCGAGCTGGTCAAGTACGCAATCCGCAAAGGTTTGATCCAGCCCTAAAAGGGAATAGGGCATTTACCCTATACACAAATACCGCCGTTAGCCAATTGTATTTTACGCCCAGGGTGCTATACTCATAACTAGCGGGATTCTATTCCCGGGAAGGAGAAAGGGCACATGCGTAAAGTTCAATTCACCGCTGTATTTTGGACAATGGTCCTGGCAATACCACTGACGGTCCTGGCGCTCTCTTTTCTGGCCTATACAACCGAAAACCTGACCCAGATCGCCACAACGATCGCTAATTTCAGCCGAGAAACCACTGCCGGGGGGCGAGGCTGGGTGCTGGAATTCGCTCAACGCTGGCCTGAAATCGCAGGGATGATCATCGGGCAACTGGTGCTGCTGACTATCTTTATCTTCGCCCGGCAAAACCATAAGGCGCAGGAGACGAAGAACAATAAATAGCCTGAAAGCCAGCGCTTTGATCGGCACTTAAAGTATACCGAATCAACGGAAGGCACACGAGTGGATGGCGGGTTCCATCATCTGCTCGTGTGTTTTTTTGTGGGTATAATGCCTGTACGTAATCAATATTCGACTTGCGTTGTTGGTTAGAATAACTCACGCAGTATTTCCGCAGCTGGTGGGAGGATGGGCTCGTTTCCCCTGAGCTGCGTAACGACAACCGGTTAAATTGAATTGGAGGCGCACCAATAAATGAACCAGGCGACCAACCCACTTCCCGCAAGGCTTCAGGAAATCGTTGAAGAGTTCGAGTATTGCGAAGGTCGAGAAAAGATCGAGCTGCTGCTGGCTTACGCGGTGCGCTTGCCCGACCTGCCGGATTGGCTGAGAGACGAGCACGATACGATGGAGCAGGTGGAAGAGTGCATGACCCCAGTCTACGTCAAAGCCAGCCTGCAGGATGGCGGTATGACCTTCTATTTCGATGTGCCGCAGGAATCTCCCACGGTGCGCGGTTTTGCTGCCCTGATGGCAGAAGGGCTGGACGGGGCGACACCTGAACAGGTGCTCAGCGTGCCCAATGATTTCTTTTATGCAATGGGGCTGGAACGCGTGCTGACCATGCAGCGCCTGAACGGGATGGGCGCTATCCTGGCTTACATGAAGCGGCTTGCTGCCCAGGCGCTGGGAGGCTAAGGTGACCATCCTGGCATTGGATTTCGGCGGGACGAAGCACACCGCCGGGATCGTGGAGAGCGGGGTAACCCAATGGAGCGCCAGGGAGCAGGTGTTTTCGCCGCCGAATGCGGATGCGCGCTACGACCTGGACACCGTTATGGCGCTGGGGAGGCGCTTGCTGGCAGGAGCGCAACCAGCTGCGATCGGGGTCAGCTTTGGCGGACCGGTGGATGCCGCGGCGAACACGGTGCGCTTATCCCACCACGTGCCGGGCTGGGAGAATATCCCCCTGGGGCAGCTCCTGCAAGACGAGTTCCATGCGCCGGTGCAGATTGATAATGATGCCAATGCAGCTGCCCTGGGAGAGCACCGCTTTGGGGCAGGACAGGGCTTTGTGAACCTGTTCTATATCACCATCAGCACCGGGGTGGGCGGCGGCTGGATCTTGAACGGGCAGGTGTGGCGCGGCGCCGACAGCATGGCAGGCGAGATCGGGCATACTGTCGTCGACCCGCACGGACCCCAATGCCTGTGCGGCAAGCGCGGCTGCGTGGAGCGACTGGCTTCCGGGCGCTACATGGCGCAGGATGCCCGCCAGCGGCTGTACGAGAACGTCCTTCAAGAGAGCACCCTGCGCGAGTTGTGCAATGGCAATTTAGAATCGATCGACGGGGTAATGATCAGTCAGGCAGCGGCGCTGGGTGACAAGCTGTCAATCGAGCTGCTTGAACGCTCTGCCCGAGGGCTGGGGGTGGGCATTGGTAACGCAGCCAACCTGGTCAACCCGCAGCGCTTTATCCTGGGGGGTGGCGTGACCAAATCTGGCGAGCGCTGGTGGCAGGTGGTACGGGAGACTGCGCGCCAAACCGCCTTGCCGGAAGTGCAGTTCGAGATCGTCCCGGCGGCGCTGGGCGACGATGCTCCGCTGTGGGGGGCGGTTGCCCTTGCAGCGGATTGTGTTCATAATTAAGGAGTACGTTTATGCTTAGACCAGAACAGGACGGCTTCGGACAAGAAATCTACGACTATCACTCCGGCAAGCCAGTTATTGAGATCATCGAGCGCGACGATGGTTTCTTGACAGCTTCCATGAATTTCCCCGCAGCCTATTTCGCGGAGTATGAGGATTGGTTCGATTTTGAGCGAGAGGCAATCCAGTACGCACGCGGACGAGTCCTGGATATTGGCAGCGGCGCAGGAAGGGTGGGGGTATATCTGCAAGCGAAAGGTCAGGATGTATTGAGCGTCGATAACTCACCCCTCGCAGTAGAGGTGTGCCGCCAGCGCGGATTGCACAACGTGAGCGTGACTCCCATCACCCAGATCAGCCGGAAATTGGGGCATTTTGATACGATTGTTATGTTTGGCAACAATTTCGGGCTATTCGGCAGCCCGGAGCAAGCCAAAAAGCTGCTCAAACGGTTCTACCCCATGACCTCATCCCAAGGCAGAATCCTCGCATCCAGCCGGGATGTGTACCAGACGGACAACCCGGATCACCTCAGCTATCACCAGCTGAACAGGCAGCGGGGTCGTATGGCAGGCCAGGCGCGTTTGCGCGTCCGCTACGGCAAGATCAAGTCGCCGTGGTTCAATTATCTGATGGTTTCTCCGGCTGAGATGGCAGACATCCTGGCTGGAACGGGATGGTATATCCACCGCCTGTGTACCAGTGAGGAAATCCCGGCCTATACAGCAATTCTATCCAAAGAGGGCTATGCCGAATAAAACGGGGACACGCTGATGGATTATTTTGATGCCTGATGCCGGAAGATTATTAAGCCGCTGGCGGGCTGACCCCAGCGTGGCAGAAAATATCGTCACCTGGGAAAAGATTCCAGCCACAGCAGCCGATTGGGTCGAACTGCCGGGTGATCTTCACCCGGAGCTGAGGGTTGCGCTGGCGCAGACCGGCATCGACCGCCTCTACCGCCACCAGGCGGAAGCCTGGGAGCTGGCGCGTGCGGGTCAGAACCTGGCAATTGTCACCGCAACCGCCAGCGGAAAGACCCTGGGTTATAACCTGCCCGTGCTCGACGAGCTGCTGCGAGACCCGCAGGCGCGAGCGCTCTACCTTTTCCCCACCAAAGCCCTGGCGCAAGACCAGCTATCCAACCTGGTCAGCCTGGGCATTCCGGGACTTGGAGCTGCCATTTACGACGGCGACACGCCTAACAGCTCGCGTTCATCTATACGCAAGACGTCTCGCCTGGTCTTAAGCAACCCGGATATGCTACACACCGGTATCCTGCCCCACCACACCTTATGGGACAGGTTCTTCCAGGACCTGCGCTATGTGGTGATCGATGAGATGCACGTCTACCGGGGGGTGTTTGGCTCGCATGTCGCCAACGTCTTGCGCCGTTTGAAGCGCGTGGCGCGTTTTTACGGGGCAGAGCCGCAATTTATCCTGACCTCGGCGACGATCGCTAACCCAAAGGAGCTGGCGGAACGGCTGGTGGAAGCACAGGTCCAGGTGATCGACCAGAACGGCGCCAGCCGGGGTGTGCGGAGCTTTCTGATCTATAACCCTCCGATTGTCAATCCTGAGTTGGGCTTGCGGCTCAGCGCGATGCAAGAAGCGGTACGCCTGGCAGATGACTTGCTGGCATACGGGTTGCAGACGATTATCTTTAGTCGCACGCGGCGAGGAGTAGAGCTGGTGCTGACCTACCTGCGCCAGCAAGCCAGCTCTGCTCGGGGCTGGGGTGGAGACGAGCAGGAGGGGAACGACATCCGCGGCTACCGCAGCGGCTACCTGCCCGGCCAGCGGCGGCAAATCGAGCGCGGGTTGCGCAGCGGTCAGGTACGAGCAGTGGTCGCTACCAACGCCCTGGAGCTAGGCATCGATATCGGGGCGATGGGAGCAGCCCTGTTGGTGGGTTACCCGGGTAGCATTGCCGCCACCTGGCAACAAGCCGGGCGCGCTGGGCGAGGCGAAGAGCACTCGCTGGCGGTACTGGTGACCACCGCCGATCCATTAGACCAGTTCCTGGCGCACCACCCAGAATATCTCTTCCAGCGCTCGCCGGAGCAGGCGCTGATCAACCCGGATAATTTGCTGATCGTATTGAACCACCTGCGCTGCGCATCCTTTGAGCTGCCTTTCCAGGCGGGAGAGGCTTTTGGCAACTTGCCCGCAGAGCAGGTGGCGGAATTCCTGGAGTTCCTGCAACAAGAAGGTGTATTACACCGCTCCGGCGAGCGCTATTTCTGGATGGCTGACCAGTATCCCGCCCAGGCAGTCTCGCTGCGCAGCGCCAGCGCGGATAATATCCTGCTCCAGGTCGTCGATCCCATTCAGCCCGCCAGCATCGGGGTGGTGGACTATGCCAGCGCGTTGTGGATGGTTCACCCTGGGGCAGTCTATCTGCATGAAGCGCAGCCTTACCTGGTGGATAAGCTGGACCTGGAAGCTAAGATTGCCGTTTTACGCCCCCAGGAGAGCGATTATTACACCGAGCCGCGCAAGGAAACTACGGTACAACTCCTGGAAGAGCTTGCCCGGCGCTCATCCACCGGGTGTACAACCGCGTATGGAGAGATCCGAGTGACCTCGCAGATGATCGGGTTTCGTAAAATCAGATGGAACACCCACGAACAGCTTGGCATGGAGAGCCTGGATCTGCCCCCTACCAGCCTGGACACAACCGGCTACTGGCTGTCACTGGAAGAGAGAACGATTGAGAAGTTGCGCGAGGCGGGTCTGTGGCGCAACGATCCAAACGACTACGGGCCGGGCTGGGGTAGGCTGCGCCTCCAGGTGCGGGCTCGTGACGGCTACCGTTGCCAGGTGTGCGGAGCGCCAGAGCAGGAACGCGAGCACGACGTGCACCACAAGATCCCTTTGCGGGCATTCATGGAGGTTTCCGGAGGGGTGAACCTGGTGCAAGCGAATCGGCTGGAGAACCTGGTGACGCTGTGCCCAAATTGCCACCGCCGGGCCGAAGCCGCGGTGCGGGTGCGCAGCGGGCTGGCAGGACTTGGCTTTGTCTTGGGTCACCTGGCGCCATTCTTCCTGATGTGCGATGGGCGCGACCTGGGGGTGCATGCCGATCCGCAATCGCCTCTGGGCGAGGGAATGCCTGCGGTGGTGATCTATGACCAGGTGCCGGCTGGGATCGGGCTCAGCCAGCGCCTGTTCGAGATACATCCCGATCTGATGAGGCGGGCGCAGGAGCTGATCGCTGCCTGCGAGTGCGCGGATGGCTGTCCATCCTGTGTGGGACCGGGTGGGGAAGCAGGATTGGGGGGCAAACAGGAGACCCTGGCGATCTTGGAACAGCTGGTTACCGTTAAATAGAGAGAGCCGGGTGCGCTATCCCGGCTCTCGCAAAGGAGGAGAAGAAAAGAAATCGCCCATCGCTGTGGATAATACCAGACAAACGCCGAGTGTTGTCCGACAATTACCCTACGAATACCCTACGATTTGACTACAATTTAATCGGCTGCCATCCCGGCAGCGGGTGTTTCAGCAGCCGTAGCCTCGGGATTGCTCACCCGCAGCAAGACCACACCGGCGATAATCATCGCACTGCCCGCGATCTGCAGGCCGGTCATCCGCTCGCCTAAGAATAAAAACGCCCAGGCAGCCGTCATCGCTGGCTCCAGGGTGGCGATCAGGTTCGCCACGCTGACCGGCAGGTAGCCCAGGCTGACTGTGTACAGACCATAGCCCCCGATGGTTGGCAGCCACGCCAGAGAGATCAACACCAGCCAGCCGACCCATGCATTCCCCAACCAGAGGAAGTTGGTCGAAGCAATGCCTGCCGGGAGCCAGGCTTCAAAGAAGTTGAACACAACCAGCATCAGACCGGCGATCAGGAAGCTGTACAATAATGCAGTCCAGGGGTTGATCCCCCGCCGGGAAGATGTTTTGCCCATCAGGCTGTAGGCAGCAAAGGCTAGCCCGGAAAGCAGTCCGGTGATGATACCCAGCGTGTTGAGCTGCCAGGTAGCAGGGTCGTACGCCCCAGAGACGAATACACAACCGGTCAGGCTGAGGATCACCGCAATGATCTTGCTCATGCCCAGGCTTTCATGGAATAAGCGCCAGCCGAGAACTGCACTGAACGCGGCCGAGCTATACGCCAGCACGGTGGA
Source organism: Anaerolineae bacterium (assembly GCA_041301185.1). Classification (GTDB taxonomy): domain Bacteria; phylum Chloroflexota; class Anaerolineae; order Anaerolineales; family UBA4823; genus JAQBDA01. The sequence goes on along the minus strand of JBFYSV010000098.1, from coordinate 14,474 downwards.
AACCGCGGCGCCGTTATAGACCACTGATATGGTCCACAGGGAGTTGAACAAAGCCAGCACCAGGCCGTAGACCAGCATGAATCCCAGGTTCTGACGACCGGGATGGAGCAAAGGGCGGCGAAAAACGATGAAGACGGCTGCCAGGGCGAGCGCTACCAGCAGGTCACGCCAGGCTGCCAGGACCAGTGCCGGCATCTGGTAGGTAACAATCAGGTAACGGATAAAAATAGCGGTGAATGACCACAGGGTGGTCCCCGCCAGGCAGATCATGTAGCCCTGGGTGAAGCGGGAAGGCGCGGATTTTTGGGCAGTCAACGGTGATAGCCTCCTACAAACAACTGTGACATTATACTCCCAACCCCTTGACAAGATGCTCTTGTCACCTTGAAAGGTAAAAACATCACCACGAAGACTCTAAGACACGAAGAACCACTTATGATATTCTCGGAACAGATCATGGAGAAAAACCAAAGAATAGCTCTGTGGACTCTGTGGTGAGGTATTGCCACTACCTGAACCTGTATGTATAACGGATAGCCATTCTCTTGTATAATGAACATATTCACAGGTTTCCATGCCTGTTCACCAGGTAGCATAACTTCTCGAGAGGTGAGCGATGTCCCTGAGCATCGGCATCATCGGACTGCCCAACGTAGGCAAGAGCACCACCTTCAACGCCTTGTGCGGGGCGCAACAGGCGCAGGTTGCCAATTTTCCGTTCACAACCATCCAGCCCAACCGGGCAATCGTTCCGTTGCCCGATCCGCGGGTGGAAAAGTTGCAGGAGTTGGTCAAAGTCCCCAACGCCATCCATGCCACCATCGAGTTCGTGGATATCGCCGGGCTGGTGCGCGGCGCCAGCAAAGGCGAAGGCCTGGGTAACCAGTTCCTGGACCAGATCCGCAACACGGATGCCATCGTCCACGTGGTGCGCTGTTTCGATGACCCCAATGTAGTGCACATCAGCGACCAGCCAGACCCACGTAATGATACCGAGATCGTCAATATCGAGCTGGCACTGTCTGACCTGGGACACCTGGAGCGCAAGATCGAACGCCTGGGCAGTGCGGTGAAGGCAGATAAGAAACAGCAGCCCAGCCTGGATACAGCACACAAGCTGCGAGGTATCTTGCAGCAGGGGAAACCGGTCACCAGCTACCCCGATGCGGAGGACGAGGCCTATAAAGGCTTGCTGCAGGAGATGCGCTTCTTGACCAGCAAGCCGGTCATCTACGCAGCCAATGTGGATGAAGCTGGCTTCGCTGCTGATAACCCCTACTTGCAGGCAGTCGGGCAGGTGGCAGCGGAACAGCATGCCGAAATGGTGGTGTTGTGCGCTCGCCTGGAAGATGAAATGCTGGCAATGAGCGAGGCAGACAAACGCGAGTTCATGGAGCTGGCAGGAGTAGAGTGCTGCGGGCTGGAGCAGGTGATCCGCAAAGGCTTCCAGGCGCTGGACCTGATCAGTTTCTTCACCAAGAACGAGAACGAAGTGCGCGCCTGGAATGTACCGCGCAACACCCCTGCCCCCAAAGCAGCCGGGGCAATTCACACCGATTTCGAACACGGCTTTATCCGGGCTGAGGTCATCCCCTTTCCGGTGTTTGTCAAATATGGCAGCGACGCAGCCGTAAAAGCTGCCGGGCAAATGCGCCTGGAAGGCAAGGAATACCTGGTGCAGGATGGAGACGTGATCTATTTCAGATTCAACGTATAACAGGAGATCAGGATGACCATTACTCTGGACAGTTCCAGCCTCACCATTGACAAACTGGTCCGCATTGCCCGCCATGGGGAGAAGGTTGAGCTCCACCCCGAAGCTTTAGAGCGCATCAAGGTTTGCCGCCTCATGCTGGAAGAGAAGCTGGCAGCGCGGGAAGTCATGTACGGGACAAACACAGGGATTGGCGAGTTCTCGGAGGTGTTGCTGGACGATGATCAAGTCAAGCAGTTCCAGCGTTATTTGATCTACAACCATGCCGCAGGGATTGGCGAGCCGGCACCCATCGAATATGTGCGCGGGGCAATGGCAGGGAGGATCAACGTGCATGCCCACGGCAACTCCGGTTGCCGCCCGCAGATCACCCTGACCCTGGTGGACATGCTCAACAAAGGCCTCACCCCGGTGGTATGCCAGAAAGGCTCGGTGGGAGCTTGCGGCGACCTGGCGCCGATGGCGCAGCTGGCGCTGCTGCTGATGGGCGAGGGAGAAGCGTATTACCAGGGCGAGCGGCTCCCCGGGCGGACGGCAATGGAGCGCGCCGGCATCCCCATCCCTGACCTGCAAGCCCGGGATGGGTTGGCGGCGATCAACGGCTCTAACCTGCTGACCGCGATGAGCGCATTGCACCTGTATGATATGAATCGCTGGTTGAAACAGGCTGAGATTGCCTGCGCGATGAGCCTGGAAGCGTTGCTGGCGAACATGAAACCATACGATACACGCCTGCATGAGCTGCGCGGGTTTTCGGGATCGATCCGCAGCGCAAAGGCGATCATGAAGTGCATCGCCGGCAGCGACCTGACCACCGGCAAGATGAAGACCAAAGTCCAGGACGCGTACTCGATGCGCTCTTCGCCCCAGGTGATCGGCGCAGCGCACGACGCGATTGCTTATGCCCGCAGCCAGGTGGAGACCGAGCTGAACGGCGTGGGCGATAACCCCATCTTCTTGCCCGAATACCGCCTGACCCTGACCGGGGCAAACTTCCAGGGATCGCCGGTTGCTTTGCCGATGGATATGGCTGGCGCGGCAATCACGATGGTGTGCGTGCTCTCCGAGCGCCGCCTGAACCGCATGACCAACGGCTGCCTCTCGCAAGGGCTGCCGGAGTTCCTCACCAAAGGGGCCGGGATGTTCTCGGGGATGATGCTCAGCCAGTACACGGCCGACAGCCTGATCGTCGAGCAGCGCATCCTGTCCATGCCCGCCAGCATCCAGTCCATCCCCGCGGCAGCCGACCAGGAGGACTTCGTCTCGATGGGGATGAACACCGCCCTGAAGAACGCCCAGATCCTGGATAATGCTTGCGGCGTGCTGGGGATCGAGTTCATGGCGGCTGCCCAGGCACTGGACTTTCGCGAATTCACCCCTGGCAAAGGGGTGGGGGTCGCCCGGCAGGTGGTACGCAAGCACGTGGCGCACCTGGACGAAGACCGCCCGCTCTACCCCGACCATAATGCGATGAAGGAGCTGGTGCGGTCATGCGAGATCCTGGAAGCGGTGGAGGCCGAGGTCGGCAGCCTAGAATGATAATCATCTTAAGTAGTGTAAAATCATTTTTGGCAAGTTTTTGGTTCAGGTGTAAAGGAACGACTTTGGTAAAAGTCTCGTTGGCTGATTACCGTTATGTGAGGTACAGATGATAGAACGAATCACAGTTAATCCAGAGATACACTTTGGCAAACCTTGTGTCGCTGGCAGCAGGATCACGGTACAGAGCGTTTTAGAGCTACTCGATGAAGGCCTGACATTCGAGCAAATAATCGAGAAGTACTTTCCTGATTTAACAATTGCTGATGTGCGCGCCTGCTTGCAATATGCAATTGCCCTTGTAGCGGCAGAAGATATCCATATCTCTTCGATTGCGCGATGAAATTGTTGTTAGATCAGGATATTTATCTACTGACAGCTCGATTTTTGGCTGAGCGGGGTTATGATGTAATTACGGCATCTCAAATCGGGCTTTCCTGAGCTTCTGACGAGGATCTACTGATGATAGCTCAAGAAGGCGGGAGGATATTTCTGACCAGGGATCGAGATTATGGGAATCTTGTATTTACAAAGGTAATCGGGGCTGGGGTAATCTATCTGCGGATGTTACCAGCTGGCATGGAAGCAGTTCATCAAGTATTGCTGACCGTCTTAAATAACCACAGTGAAGAAATCCTGAAAAATTCATTTGTGGTTGTTGAGGCAAAAGGCTACCGGATTCGAAGACTCAAGAAAAAGTAACCGATACTCTTCGGGGATTAAATTGTTCGAATTACCTGAGATGGTCACCCTGGCAGGGCAGTTCAACCAAACCCTGCGCGGCAAGACGATCCGCAAGGGCAGCCTGGGGAACTCACCCCATAAGTTTGTGTGGTACAACCGCAGCCACGCTGAATTTGAGCAATTGACTGAACGCAAGATCATAGGAACAACCCAGGCAAGGGGGAGATGGATGATGACTGCCATCGAACCCGGTTACATGCTGGTGCTGGGGGAATGTGGCGGGAAGGTTCTCTTTCATCCGTCACAGCAAACCCTGCCTGCGAAATACCACCTGCTGCTGGAATTTACAGATGGAAGTTATCTCACCGGCATGACCCAAATGTGGGGCGCCTTCGAGCTTTATGAAGCCGGGCTGGAGCTGGAGAGACAGTACATCAAGGATATGCGCCCAACCCCGATCGATGCGGAGTTCACCTTCGAGTATTTCTCGAACCTGATCGATGAGCTGAATGCCGGAGCGAAGCGCAGCGCCAAAGCCTTGCTGACCCAGGAACAGAGCATCCCCGGGTTGGGGAATGCCATCGCCCAGGATATCCTCTTCCAGGCAGGGTTGCACCCGCGCCACCCGCTCACAGGCCTCAATCCTGTGGAACGGCAGGAGCTGTACCGGGCAATCCAGGAGACTGTGCAAGCGGTGATTGAAAAAGGCGGGCGCTACGACGAGGTAGACCTGTACAACCAGACCGGCGGTTATATCCGTACCATGGACAGCAAATCGGCTGGCAAGCCGTGCCCGGTGTGCGCTACTCCTATCGAGAAGATGCAGTATTTGGGTGGGGCGTGCTACTTCTGCCCGCGCTGCCAGGAATGAGAGGGCAAGACCGGATTGGCGAGGGGTTAATCCTGTGAGGGGGTGTCTATCGCTACAGGCACCGCTACAGGCTGCCTGCGCCGGATGAGATCGCCCAGGGAAGCGCCGGTTTTGTACAATGCCCAGGCGCCCAGACCAACTACCATCACTGTCTGCAAAGCGTGCAAGACGATGGCGTAAGCTGCCAGGGCGCTGCCCGGGACGCCCAGGGCGGCGAACGGCAGCACGATCTGAGCATGGTAGATGCCCGGCATGGTTGGCGCAGACGGCGGAGCGATCACCAGGATGCCCAGTGAGAGGGCAAGCATCTGCGTCTGGGTGAGGGGAAAATCCAACGCCAGCAGAGCAAAGTAATGGAAACCCAGGAAAAAGGTTGCGGCGATAGTGCTGGTCAGCAATCCGAGCGCCAGGCTGTGCGGGGAGGACATGGACACCAGCGCATCCAGCAAATCTGAAAGCGAGCGGTGAATTTGCTCCTGATTCAAACGGGGGATGCGCCCCAGGTACGCAGGCCAGCGCTGCAGGACCATCTCCCGGTTTTTCACCATCCATACCAGCACAACCAGTACGCCTACCAGGAAAACCCCCAACCCAGCCAGAATCCCTGGCGAGTTGCTAAAGCCAACCCCGATTGCCAGCATGCCGCCAAAGGCTGCCAGTCGTAATACAGTCTCCAGCATACGCTCTATCACCACGCTGGAGGTGATCTGCCCCACCCCAGCCCCGGAGCTGCGGTTCAGGGCGACAATGCGCAAGGGTTCACCCAGACGCAATGGCAGGAGCATGTTCAGCAAATGCCCCAGGTTGGAGGCATGGAATGTTGCCGGCAGGGAAGGAATGCGGTCCAAGAGCAGCTGCCAGCGCAGTGCATATACGCTATATCCAGCCAGCAGCAGGATCGTTGCCAGGGCAAGGTACCCCGGGTTCGCATGGCGCAGCTGCACACTAACTTCTTCCACATCAATAAAGATGAGAAACAGGGCAGTGATCACAATCACCAGCAGCAAAGTGAATCCGAGGCTGAGACGGGCGGTCAGGGAGGTAGACATAGGGGATTATTCTACCGCAATTGTCTGACAAATATGTCGTTTATGGATCTCTTTCAGGAAACTCTTACAATTCTAGGCAATTCGCCAAAAGTTACTTCACAAACATCTAGTCCGATCCGGCAAATTGCTTAAGCGATTGGGACGCCCCCGGCTGGCTGCGATTATACTGCCAGACCAGGGCTAAGGGAATGACCGCTCCCAGGGCTACCAGCACTGCCATCAAGACCCCCACCCCACCCAGGAGCAGCAGCGGCGGGACGGCAATTCCTGCCAGGGCCAGGATGGCGCTGATGGCGAAGAGCACAACGGCAATCGACAGGATGATCAGGGCAGTACGCTGTGCCCGCTTCATAGACGAGCGGCGAGAACCGCTGGTTTGGGCCGTCTGTCCATTGATGATCACCGCCTGGGGCTGGTTTTGATCGTCCAGGTAGTAAGTGGTGTAGAGCGGACGAAGGAGGAGTGTCCAGTTACGCCCGGTGATCTCAGGCTGCCAGCGGAAATCGCGCTGGTGATCTGCAGCGCAAGCCTGCTGGCACTGCTGAGCAGCGGCGGCTTGCAAACCGGGCAGCACATCTGGCCAGGCATCCTGCGGGGAGCGATCCGGCAGGCGCACAAAAGAGGCGTTCGCCATTTGGCTTTGGTATGGCTGGGCGGTGGAGGTATCAAAATCACCCACCAGGCCTCGCAGTCGAGCGTGAGTCTCGAGCGCAGGGGCGGTCAGATTGGGAAAAACACGCTGCAGCTGTCCCAGGCGCGGCTCCCAGCGGATTCTGGTCTCCTTGACTTCCTGAGAGCGCCACCCGCCAGCGGAATCGCTGTACCGGTCCTGGTGACTGACCACCTCATAGTTGAAGCCAACTTCAGCCCGCCAGGTGGCGCGCAGGCTGGCATCCACCAGCCACTGCGGCAGGTAGACGCGCTTCATTCTGCCTGCCAGTGCCTGGGGGTTCAAGTCGGGCGGGGCAAACGGGATACCCTTGGCGAAGGTTGCGATGGCTTGTGACAGGCGTTCTGGGGAGAGGCTGAAAGGCAGGACCAGCTCAGGGGGTGAAGTGTAAGCCAGCTTCTCAGCCAGCCCGCCTTGCGGCTCAGGTACGAAGGACAGCTCGACTGCAAAGCAGTGAGGGCAGCGCAATGCTCGGGAGCCATCACCAGGCAGGGCGTCTGATGGCAGCAAATAACTCCAGCCGCAGGCTGAGCAGCTGGCGTGGGCAGTTGTAAAGCCCCAACCGGTGGGTGTGCTCATCACAGTCATAGGTCGTCCATACTCATCGCCTGGCGCAGGATGATCACCGCGATCACCACCCCAACCACCAGCAAGAAGAAACCAAACCCGCCGATGATCGCGCCCACCCCGCCAAAGATCAGGGTCAGCAAGCCGAGCAAGGATAAGAGCAACCCGGGAGCCAGGAGGGCAGCGACACTGAGCCAGACGCGGGTCCAATCCACCGGGCGCTGACCGGCAACCACCCCGGTCTGCCCGTTGACCATCACCTGGAAGGCTTTATCCTGGTAGCGATAAGCTGCCACGTAAATCGGGAGCAGCACATAGCGCCAACTCTCAGCGCTGAAATCCAGGTTCATGCTAAAATTGCGCACCTGACCGGTGCTCGCCTGGCTGATGCACGCCTGGCGGGTGCTCTCGCGCATCTTCTCGCGGGCGATCTCCCAGGCTTTTTCCAGGGGCAGGTCGTAGGCCCGGGCTTGCAAGCCTGCCAGATATTTGGGGTCGTACGGGGTGAGCGCCTGAAGGTCGAAGCCTTTGAGTCGGTCCAACAAGACCTGGCTCAAGCGCTGCGTGCCTGGAACGATCAGGTCGTCATGATTCAGGCTTACCTGCCCGGACTCCCAGCGCCAGTCCACCACGGTGCGTTCCTTCCATTCGCCGCCCTCGCGGTAACGCTCGGTGCGGGTGTGACCGACCTCGGCTTTCCAGGCAGCGCTGGTCAGCGAGTCGAAGGTCCAGTATGGCAGGTAGACTCCGTTAAATTCCGCCACTCGGGCCAGGTTTTTCAGGCTGGCAGGGGTCATCCAGGAGCTGCCCATCCACTCCCGGGTGAGCTTGTGGCAGGCAGCGGGATCGACTTTAAACGGGATCAAGAACCAGGGACGGAGGATATCCTGCGAAGCCTGGCGCTGGATGACCTGGTTGGAGCCGCAAAAGGCGCAGGTGTGGGTCAGCGAGTCGAGGGGCAGGCTGGCGATAGACCCGCAGCTCTGGCATTCCAGCTCTTTGCGGGCTTCACCCCAGCCATGGGCAGCGCGGTCCATCGTCTCGACGGTGAACTCAAATTCTTGGGCACCTTTGCCCACCGGGGCTTTCTCCGGCGGCTCGTAGTATGCGCAGTAGGTGCAAGTCAGACCGCCATCCTGGGCGCTGTATGCCGTGACCCCGCCGCACTGGGGGCATTTAAATTCCACCACTTCCGGCTGGGAGGCGCTTTCTGCCGGAGCCGGGGCATATACCTGAATGCCTTCGATAGCCGATGGGATGGGGGCAAAACCAGGAGGAGGGAATGGATCTGGCATATTACTCTCCGCGGATCACCATTACACAGGATACCATGGAACGGTTGGATTATAGCCTAGAAAATGAAGATTTTTTACCACAGAGAACACAGAGTTCACATAGATTTTAAGGGTTTCTCGGTGATCTCTGTGTGCTCTGTGGTGGAATAGTAAATCACAGCAACAAGATTAGCCAGACTGGAGGCGTGTATCTGCGCGCCATGATTAGGTGAACCCTTGGTAAAATTAGCTGGACTTCATGCAATTCGCTGAAAGTAAATAGAAAACTGACAAGAAACCTGAAGCGAATTGCTTAAGTGATTGGCTGTGATATTCAATGTTTATGGTCAAAATCCCTTCAGCCAATCACACAGGAGGAGGAAACCATGACCAAACTACACCAACTGGCAGAGCTGGGACAGGCAATCTGGTTAGATTATATTCAAAGGGATTTTATCGCCTCTGGCGAGCTGCAAAAGCTGATCGACCAGGGCCTGCGCGGTATGACTTCCAACCCGACGATCTTCGAGAAGGCAATTGCCGGAAGTCAGGATTACGATCAGGAGATCAGCCAGCTTGCCCGGCAAGGCAAATCTGACCTGGAGATCTACGAAGCTCTGGTGATCGCCGATATCCGCCAGGCTGCCGACTTGCTGCGCCCGGTGTACGAGACCACCCAGGGGGCGGATGGCTATGTCAGCCTGGAGGTCAACCCGCAGCTTGCCAACGATACTCAAGGCACGCTGGCCGAGGCGCGCCGTCTTTGGTCCCAGGTAGAGCGTCCCAACCTGATGATCAAGATCCCCGCCACAAAATCCGGGCTGCCTGCCATCACCCAGGCAATTGCCGGCGGAATTAATGTCAATGTCACCCTGATCTTTTCCTTGCAACGCTACCGGGAGGTGATCGAAGCCTACCTGCAGGGACTGGAGCAGTGCTTGAACACAGGCGCGCAGGTGGGAGGGATCGCTTCGGTGGCGTCATTCTTCGTCTCCCGGGTGGACTCCAAGGTGGATAAACACCTGGAGGCAATCATCCAGAAAGCCAGCCCGCACAGCGCCCAGGCAACCCGCCTGCTGGGCCGGGCAGCCGTGAATAATGCCAAGCTGGCTTACCAGATCTTCCAGGAGGTTTTCAGCAGCCCGCGCTTCCAGGGGTTGGCAGCTCAAAGCGCCAGGCTGCAGCGTCCGTTATGGGCTTCCACCAGCACCAAGAACCCGGCATACTCGGACATCCTGTACGTCCAGGAGCTGATCGGGAAGCACACGGTCAACACCCTGCCGCAGAATACCCTGCAGGCTTTCGTGGAGCACGGGGAGGTGGTCGAGACGATCGAGAACCTCATGGACAGGTCCCAGCGCGAGCTGGAGGCGCTGGCAAACCTGGGCATCTCGATGGACCAGGTAACAGCCGAGCTGGAGGATGAGGGCGTGGCGGCTTTCGCCAAATCGTTCCAGGACCTGATGGGGAGCATCGCCGGGAAACGAGCTGCGCTGAGCGCCAGAAGCAGCCCGTTCGGGAGCGCCTTGGGAGAATACCGGGGGGTTGTCGAGCAGGCGCTGGATCAACTTGTGGTTGAAAATATCCTGGAGCGCATCTGGAAGCAAGACCATACCGTCTGGAAGCCCGATCCAAAAGAAATCCGCAACCGGCTGGGCTGGTTGTACGTGGCTGAGGACATGGAAACCCACCTTGCTCAGATCGAGGCGCTGGTGTATGCCGTGCGGCAAGCCGGCTATCGGCGCGGCGTGTTGCTGGGGATGGGCGGCTCCAGCCTGGCGCCAGAGCTGTTCGCCCGGACGTTTGGCTCCCAGCCCGGTCACCTGGAGCTGGAGGTGCTGGATAGCACTGATCCTGGAGCGGTTATGTCGCAGGACGCCAAGAACGACTATGCGCACACCCTGTTTATCGTCTCCACCAAATCCGGCGGCACCGAAGAGACGCTGTCCTTCTTCAAGTATTTCTACCAGCAAACCATGCGCTCCCTGGGAGCTGTTAAAACCGGTGAGCATTTCATCGCCATCACCGATCCCGGCAGCAAGCTGGTGGATATTGCCCAAAGCCTGGATTTCCGCTCCGTGTTTCTGAATGACCCCAATATCGGCGGCAGGTACTCTGCCCTGTCTTATTTCGGGCTGGTTCCGGCAGCCCTGGCGGGGGTTAACCTGCGCCGCCTGTTGGACAACGCCCGGCAAATGGCCTCCACCTGCCGGCCCAACCGCCCGCTGGACGAGAACCCTGCCGCCTGGCTGGGCGCTATCCTGGGCAGCCTGGCCCGGCAAGGCAGAGATAAGGTTACCTTCATTCTATCGCCTCGGCTAACCAGCTTTGGGGAGTGGGTGGAGCAGCTGATTGCCGAGAGCAGCGGCAAACAAGGCACTGGGATTTTGCCGGTGGTAGGCGAAGCCCTCACCGCCCCGCATTTATATGGCGCCGACCGGCTATTCGTCAGCCTGAGCCTGGCAGGAGAAAGCGGCGACCCGGCTGCTCTGGACGAGCTGCAAGCCGCCGGGCACCCGGTGGCAAGAATGGAGATCGAGGATGTCTACGATCTCGGCGGGCAGTTTTTCCTGTGGGAGCTGGCGACCGCTATCGCTGGCTATTTCCTGGAGATCAATCCCTTTGACCAGCCCAATGTCGAGTCCGCCAAGGTGCTCGCCCGCCAGATGGTGGCAGCCTACAAGAGCAGCGGTGCCTTACCCGAACAACCGGCAACCTTACACCGCGACGGGGTCAGCGTCTATGCCAACCACCCGGCTGGCAGCCTGAACCAGGCGCTGGACCGGTTCCTGGGCGAAGCCCGGCCGGGCGACTATATCGCCATCCAGGCGTTCTTGCAACCTGAAGAAGCGACCAGCCAGGCATTGCAAGACCTGCGACGGTCGCTGCAAGCGCGCACCAGGCTGGCAACTACCCTGGGCTACGGCCCGCGCTTCCTGCACTCGACCGGGCAGCTCCACAAGGGTGACAGCGGTAATGGGCTGTTCATCCAGCTGACTGCAACGGGGGAAGCCGATGTGCCAATCCCGGATGAGATCGGATCAGCCGCATCTGCGATGTCGTTTGGCGTGCTCAAAATGGCGCAGGCGCTGGGCGACCTGCAGGCGCTGAGAGATGCCGGGCGACGCCTCATCCGCCTGCACCTGGAGGGCGATATCCCCTCCCAGATCGAGCGCCTGCGGGCTGCGATCAGCTAGAGCTGGTGTACCAGGCTAGAAGGCCAGCCTGGCAAGAATCCATCGCTCCCAGCCTGGCAGCCCGGCTCGCCGGGAGCAGGGGATAAGGTGGGCAAATTTTGCACCCCGCAATCGAATGCCACTCCCTGACCAAGCGCTTCCCGGCAGCCAATGGCTGGCGCAGGCTGTTCAACCCCGCCACGCTCAGCCAGCCGGCGGTTGACCGGGTTGACCTGACCATTCAAACGGGCGAGCTGTTTGGCTTGCTGGGCCCTAACGGGGCGGGCAAGACTACCTTGATCAAAATGCTCGGCACGCTGGTCCAGCCCAGCTCCGGATCGGCCTGGGTGAACGGCTTTCCGCTCGAGCAGGATTCCGCCATAAAGGCGACTATCGGGCTGGTGACCAGCGATGAGCGCAGCTTCTACTGGCGGCTGAGCGGGGCGCAAAACCTGGCTTTCTTCGCCCGCTTATACGGGTTGCCGGAAGCTGAGATCAGGTTGCGCGTCCAGCAGGTGCTGGAGCAGGTCGAGCTGCAGGAAGTCGCCAGGCAGCGTTTCCTGACTTACTCCACCGGGATGCGCCAGCGCCTGTCAATTGCCCGAGCCCTGCTCAACCGGCCGCGCCTGCTTTTCCTGGACGAGCCAACCAAAGGGCTGGACCCGCTCATCACCCGGCACTTGCAGAAACTGGTGCGGGAGGAGCTGGTTGACCGGCAAGGGATGACCGTCCTGCTGACCACCCACGACCTGCACGAAGCCGGACAGCTATGCGACCGGATCGCTATCATGCAGCACGGGCGGGTCCTGGCGCTTGGGACGCAGGTGGAGTTGCGCCGAGCGCTAAGCCTGGGAGACCGCTTCTCCATCCAGGTGCGAGACCTGCCGGAACAGACCCGCACCCGCCTGGAACAAAGCCTGCCCGGCATTCACTTGCCCGAGCCGCCTGCCGGGGCATCACCCCAACCCGCAGAAAATGAAGCGGGGGCCTGGATCGAATTGCCACTGAGCAGCACAGCCGAAGCCCTCAACCAGACGATCGACCTGCTGCGGGGGGACCAGGTGCCTATCCTGGCTGTGACCAACCGCCAGCCCAGCCTGGAGGAGATCTTCAGCCATCACATGCAGGCAGGCCCGGATGAAGGCATCCCTGCACCACCCGCTGCCCGCCCTGAAAAAGCAACCCGACCACCGGTCCCGACCGGGACGCGCCAGGCTGGCAAGGGCAGTCAGTCAGCTGCACCCCCTTCGTTGTGGCGCATCATCCCGGCGTTTTTGAAACGCGACCTGATCCAGGAAGCCAGCTACCGGTTTTCCTTTATTTTGCAGTTCGCCAGCATCTTCTTCTCGGTGCTGATCTTCTATTTCATCTCTAACCTGCTGGGCGAAGCGGCAGCACCCTACCTGGCAGAGTACGGCGGGGATTACTTTGCGTTTGTCCTGATCGGGATCGCATTCCTGGGCTATTTCAGCACCGGGCTGTCCAGCTTTGCGAATAGCCTGCGCCATTCCCAGACTACCGGCACCCTGGAAGCGATGCTAACCACCCCCACCCGCCTATCGGCGATCATCCTGGCATCTTCCATTTGGGATTACCTGATGACCACCCTGCGGGTGCTGGTCTACCTGGCAGTGGGATTGTTCCTGATGCAAAACGGCTTGCAGGGAGGCAACTACCTGGCAGCGGTGGTGGTGATCATCCTGACCGTGCTGGTTGCCAGCAGCCTGGGCATCTTATCCGCCAGCTTTATCATGGTGTTCAAGCGCGGCGACCCCATCCAATGGGGCGTCAGCACCCTGTCGATCTTGCTGGGCGGGGTGTACTTCCCGGTGGCGATCCTGCCCCCCGCCCTGGCGTGGATCTCGCGCTTGCTGCCGATCACCTATTCGCTGCATGCCATGCGCCTGGCGCTGTTGCAGGACGCGGCCTGGAGCGAGCTGATCTACGATTTCCTGGTCTTAGGACTGTTTGTCGTTGGCTTACTGCCGCTCAGCTTGCTGGCTTTTCGCTATGCCGTCCAGCGAGCCAAGATGGAAGGCAGCCTGACCCATTATTGATCCCCGGCAGCGTCGGCGGGGGAGAGCGGCAGGCTCAGGGCAGGGTCCCCAAAGAGAAGAAAGGTCATCATCACATCCCGCTGCCCGGCAGACTCCAGGCTGATATCCCGGCGGGCTGCCAGGTGAACCTGCCCGAGAGTCGCCCCCGGATTTGCCAGCATTTCCTGCACCAGGGGACGGGTGAGGAAATTCTGGTCAGCCGCCAGGGTCAGGCTGGTAGGAGCCAGGACGGCAACCGCGCCGCCGCCCGGGTTGAACAGAAAGGCATCCGTAAGCGACTCGACCTCCGGATGGGTGTACAACCCGGTCAGGCAGGTCAGGTTCAAGACCACCGGCAGGGCAGCATTCTCCATCCCGGCAGCGTCATCGACCGTGAACAGGCGGTCTTTACCCCACATCTTCAGGCTGCCATGCCCGAAATACGCCACCAGCGCCTGTCCCTCCGTGAAAAGCGCCTCGATCTGGCTTGCGGCATCCGCTGTACCGGCAGGCGGAGCGTAGATTTCTCCTGGATGGGACTCGCCAAACAGGTCGATAAATGCCTGGGCATCCTTAGCAAAGCTGGGTTCCTGCCCATCGGCAATTGAAAGGATGCTGCCGGACAAGGCGCCCTCCTGGAGGGCTTGCTCATAAGCCAGGGTCTTTTTGACAAAAACAGCCACCTGGTCTGCTGTGCGGGCTGGGAGAACCCCCAGCGCCAGGTCGGGCCAGCCATCCTGGTTGACCTGGACATACTCCACGTCGCTGGCGGTCTGCCCGCCGTAGATTGTATCGATCATGGGTACCGGCAGGCGGTTGGCCTCCGGCGGCGCCTGGTAGCCGAGCGGGTCGTAGCTGGCATCGCCAACCAGCAGCACAAAGCGCGGGGCGGGC
>JBFYSV010000097.1:0-15412 GCA_041301185.1 Anaerolineae bacterium | reverse complement strand
GCACCACTTCGTGATCGCTGCCGTAAGCGTCGTCTTCCCGTGGTCTATATGCCCCATCGTCCCCACATTCATGTGCGGCTTGCTCCGCTCAAATTTCTGCTTTCCCATTCGTGCTCTCCTTCACCCGATCTTGTGCAAATAAATAGCTCAAAATGACAATGGTGGGCGCCAAAATATGCGCCGCGCTAATTATGCGCCAATAATTGCTCTCGCTACGTTTTCCGTAACACGCGCATAATGATCAAATTCCATTGTAAAGACACCGCGTCCCTGTGTAGCAGAGCGCAGGTCGGTAGCATAGCCAAACATCTCAGCCAGAGGCACCATCGACTTCACTGCCTGGGCATTGCCCGGGCGGATTTCCATACCCAGGATTTCACCTCGCCGAGCGTTCAATTGACCTATCACTTCTCCCAAGAACTCCTCAGACACGACAACTTCCACCTTCATAATGGGCTCCTGCAATACTGGTGCGCCCTTCTGTACACCTTCTTTGAATGCAATCGAGCCAGCTATTTTGAAAGCCATCTCGTTAGAGTCTACTTCATGAAACGAGCCGTCATACAGGCGCACTATCACATCTGTGACCGGATAACCAGCAATCACGCCAGCCTCAGCGGATTCGCGCACACCCTTCTCAACTGCCGGGATATATTCTCTGGGGATAACGCCACCGATCACGCCATTCTCAAATATCACGCCACTTCCCGGCTCACCCGGTAGCATTTCCAAAACGACGTGCCCATATTGGCCACGACCCCCGGTTTGCTTGACATAGCGGCACTCCGCTTTAACAACCGGCATGGTGATCGACTCCCGGTAAGATACTTGCGGTCGACCGACACGCGCCTGAACCCGGAACTCCCGCAACATGCGGTCCACCAAAACCTCGAGATGAAGCTCTCCCATCCCAGCAATAATTGTCTGCCCGGTATCCTGATCGGTACGAACTCGGAAGGTAGGATCTTCTTCTGCCAGCTTGTGAAGTGCATCCGACATTTTGTCTTGATCTGCACTCGTTTTGGGCTCAATCGCTACAGAGATGACCGGCTCCGGGAACGTAATATTCTCCAGAACGATCGTGTTGGATGCGTCGCACAGGGTATCACCGGTAAATGAATTCTTCAATCCCAGCACAGCGCCAATATCACCTGCCATCACCTCAGTTAGATCCTCGCGGCGGTCGGCATACATGCGCAACAGGCGACCAATCCGCTCTCTCTGGTCTTTGGCTGAGTTGTACACCATAGAGCCCTGGGTTATCTTACCAGAGTAAATCCGGATGTATGCCAGGCGCCCCACGTACGGATCGGTGACAATTTTGAAGACCAAAGCGCTAAGAGGTGCGTCATCCTCAGCCGGGCGCTCAAGGGTTTCATCTGTGCGCGGATTTTGCCCTGTTACCGGTGGAACATCTGCCGGGGAGGGCAGGTAATCCACCACGCCATCCAGCAAAGCCTGGACACCTTTGTTGCGTAACGAACTGCCACAGAAAACTGGGGTAGCAGTGCCAGAAATCGTCGCTCGCCGTAACGCTGCCTTGAGCTCAACGACGGAGATTTCTTCCCCATCCAGGTATTTCAAGGTAAGATCGTCGTCGCTTTCTGCAATCTGCTCAACCATTCGATCGCGCATCTCGGCAGCTGTATTGCGCAGATCAACCGGGATCTCCACCTCTCGCGGCTCTTTGCCAAGGTCGTCTTCCCAGATAATCGCTTTGTTAAGAAGCAGGTCTACAATGCCTTTGAAGGTTGATTCAGACCCAATCGGCATCTGGACCGATACCGGGTTGGCACCCAGGCGCTGGCGGATCATTTCGATCGTGCGCTCATAAGAAGCCCCAACCCGATCCATTTTATTTACGAAACAAATTCGCGGCACACCATATCGATCTGCCTGCCGCCACACGGTTTCGCTTTGTGGCTCAACACCCTGAACCGCATCAAAAATTACGATGCCGCCATCCAGAACACGCAAGGAACGCTGTACTTCAGCAGTAAAATCGATATGCCCGGGTGTATCAATGATATTGACCTGGTAACCCTTCCACTCTGCCGAGACAGCCGCGGAGACAATGGTGATCCCGCGCTCACGTTCCTGCTCCATCCAATCCGTGACAGTAGTTCCATCATCCACCGAACCCAGTCGGTAGGTTTTACCCGTATAGAACAATATCCGCTCGGTGGTTGTTGTTTTACCGGCGTCGATGTGGGCAATAATGCCAATATTGCGGTATCGTTCTAACGGATGTTGGCGAGCCACGGTTGAACACTACTCCATGGCCTGGCTCCGGCGATCAGCGCTTCGTCTCCGCCGATCACACAAACCAGGCTATTAACTCTAGACACGATAATGAGAGAAGGCCCTGTTGGCCTCTGCCATCTTGTGCGTTTCTTCTCTCTTACGGATCGATGCCCCGGTGTTATTGGCTGCGTCCATCAGCTCGCCTGCCAGCTTCTCAGAAAAGGATTTACCTGATCGCGAGTTAGCGGAAGAAAGGATCCAACGCGTCGCCAGGGCAAACCGGCGGAATGCAGGAACTTCCATTGGTACCTGATAAGTGGCGCCGCCTACACGGCGAGGCTTGACTTCCATCACCGGAGCCACGTTCTTGATTGCCTGATCGAAGACTTCCAGAGGGTTACGCTTCGTGCGGTCCTCTATCATCGCAAAGGCGTCGTAAACCAGGGTTGCTGCTACACTTTTCTTGCCACTGCGCATTACCCGGTTTATGAATGACTGCAACTGCACGCTGTTATAGCGCACGTCAGGCAGAATTTCGAATTTTTCAGGTCTGTTTCGTCGAGGCATTCGACTTCTCCATCTACTTCTGGCGACCCAAGGGAGGCAATCCACACTCCAGGTCACCGCATGTTGATAATATCTTCAGCTATCAATATCTACCGGCCACCTGCGTCACCTTTTGGACGCTTGGAGCCATACTTGGAGCGGCTCTGACGGCGGCTGTTGACACCACCTGTATCCAGAGAGCCGCGCACAATATGGTAGCGGACACCAGGCAAATCTTTTACACGACCGCCACGCACTAACACCACTGAGTGTTCCTGCAAAGTATGGCCCTCACCTGGAATATATGCCGTAACCTCGATCAGGTTGGTCAGGCGGACACGGGCGATTTTGCGCAACGCCGAATTCGGTTTCTTGGGGGTCATCGTACGCACCACCGTGCAAACCCCGCGTTTCTGGGGGGCGCCTTTATCCAGGCGCCGCCGCTGCTGGCGCATTGAGTTGTAGGTATACAGCAAAGCAGGCGCCTTGCTCTTTACTTTCTTAGTCTTGCGGCCTTTGCGGACCAGTTGGTTAATCGTGGGCACTTTTGCCTCCAAAAAACAGATCAAAAACCGATGCTATCCATTAAGGGAGGCCATCATTTGATTTGATGGCCTCGCCTTGTATTCACATTAGATTGCCCAGGCGTCAACGAAGCGCCGAATCTGATTGGCAACGAATTGTGATTTTACCACGCACAAATACCTGCGTCAAGAACGAATATTGAGAAACATAAAATATCTACAATTCTTCGCCAAGACCCAGCAGGCCTGTCACAAGCTTGGGCGGTCGGGCACGTTCTTCGTCCTTTCCGAACTTGATCAATTCACCCGTATCGGTGACGGCTTCCACCGCCAGCCCCAGGCTTTGCAGCTCCTTGACCAGCACCCGGAAAGAGGCCGGGATGCTTGGCTCTTCGATCTGCTCACCCTTGACAATTGCCTCGTAAGTCTTTACTCGTCCCTGGACGTCATCCGATTTTACTGTGAGCATTTCTTGCAGCGTATACGCTGCACCATACGCCTCAAGCGCCCAAACTTCCATCTCACCGAAACGCTGACCGCCGAATTGGGCTTTACCACCCAGGGGTTGCTGCGAAACCAACGAGTAAGGACCAGTCGACCGGGCGTGGACTTTATCTTCCACCAGGTGGTGAAGCTTCAACATTGTCATCACACCTACGGTAACCGGCTGGTCATACGCTTCCCCGGTCTTGCCATCCCGCAAGGTCTGTTTGCCCAGGGTTGGTACTGGCATCCCAGTTTCCAGCATCGCCTCTTCAGTCTTTTGGCGGAGCTGCTCCAGGGACAGATTCTTGCTTTCCTGGCCCACCTTAGACAGCCAAAGCTTTAAGCATGCATCTACTGCGTTTTCATCCAGTTCGTGTCGCGGGGCTTCGAGGTTATCCCGGCTGAAGAACAGAATCTTATCTGGATTGAAACCGCTCTCTCTCAGCCATTCGCGCAACACAGATCGCCGCGCGTAGAGGATATCTTCCTTCATATCACTGACATTGTAGCCCTTGGTTCCCAGCCAATCTTCCAGGTAGAGGCTGCGCACTTCGTCATCATCCTGGAAGTATTGCGGATCATATTCCTGGGCTTGCACCCATTCCCAGGCTTTCTCACCGGTCTCATCCCATGCCTGATCGATCATCCAGGCGCGAGCCAGCTCAGCTTCGATCTCGATCTCGCTCGCCCCATCAAATACCGGCGATACAGCCCTGAATCCCAGCCGGCTGGCTGCCCAACCCAGGTGGGTCTCCAATACCTGGCCGATGTTCATCCGTCCCGGCACGCCCAATGGGTTCAAGATGATGTCCACCTGGTTACCGTCCTCAAGGAAGGGCATATCCTCCACTGGAACAACCTTGGATACCACGCCTTTGTTCCCGTGCCTGCCGGCCATTTTATCGCCAGCGGTGATCTTTCGCCGCTGCGCCACGGAAACACGCACCATCATATCCACTCCCGCAGAGAGGTCAGCGTTATCTTCCCGAGTGAACACCTTGACATCCACAACTTTCCCCCGCTCGCCATGCGGCATGCGCAGCGAAGTGTCTTTCACATCCCGCGATTTTTCACCGAATATTGCCCGCAACAGGCGCTCTTCAGGGGTGAGCTCTTTCTCACCCTTTGGCGAGATCTTCCCCACCAGAATGTCGTTGGGATTAACTTCAGCCCCCACCCGGATGATGCCGTGGTCATCCAGGTCTTTGATGGCCTCTTCACCGACGTTCGGGATATCGCGGGTGATCTCCTCAGGACCCAGGCGTGTATCCCGTGATTCAACTTCATACTTCTCAATATGGACGGATGTGAAGGCGTCATCCTGCACCAGTCTCTCGGAGATCAGGATGGCGTCTTCAAAGTTTCCACCTTCCCATGAGATGAATGCAACGATTACGTTTTGACCGAGCGCAAGCAGTCCACTTTCTGTGGAGGAAGAATCGGCAATGACATCACCTTTCTTAATGAGCTGCCCTTTGACAACCGCCGGTCGCTGGTCGATACAGGTGCTCTGATTCGAGCGCTGGTATTTTCTCAGCGGGTAGGTGTGTACTTTTCCATCCAGCGTGCGAACACCGATGGTTTTTCCCGTTACGGATAGCACCTCACCATCCTCTTCGGCAATGACAACCTGTCCCGAATCAACCGCGGCTTCATATTCCATCCCCGTAGAGACAAGGGGCACATCCGGGCGTAGCAATGGAACCGCCTGAGCCTGCATGTTCGAGCCCATCAAGGCGCGGTTGGCATCATCGTGCTCCAGGAAGGGGATCAGAGCAGCACTGATGCCCACAATCTGGTGCGGGGCAACATCCATGAAATCTAGCTCTGTCGGTAAGGAGAAAATGAAAGATGAGTAGTGGCGCGAGGATACCCGCGTGCGGACAAATTCGTTATGCTCGTTGAGCAAGGTGTTGGCCTGGGCAATGACGTAGCGATCTTCCACATCGGCGCTCTGGTAGATCATCTCTTCAGAAACGAAGGGGACAACCAGGATTTCTGGCACCTTGAGCTTGTTGATGATCTTCGCCAACTTTGGTGTGATGCGCTCGTTAGCACGACCAACAATTTCCCCGCTACTGGGGTCAACCAGGTCTTCGCGCAGCGCTCTTCCAACCAGCTTGGGGTCATCGGGAGCCAGGGTCTTGCGCACCTTGCGATAGGGGGTCTCAATGAAACCATACTCATTGACGCGGGCAAAAGATGCCAACCGACCGATCAAGCCAATGTTTGGACCTTCTGGTGTCTCGATCGGGCAGATACGTCCATAATGGGAGTAGTGCACGTCACGGACATCAAAGCCAGCTCGCTCACGGCGTAAACCACCGGGACCCAATGCCGATAAGGTGCGCTTATGGCGTAGCTCTGCCAGAGGGTTGGTCTGATCCATAAATTGTGAAAGCTGGCTGGAACCAAAGAATTCTCGCAACGCCGCCACAACAGGACGGATATTGATCAGGGTGATGGGAGAAAGCTGGTCCTGGTCGCGGATGGACATGCGCTCTTTGATCACGCGCTCCATGCGGCGCAAACCAATTCGCAATTTGTTCTGGATTAGCTCCCCAACTGTCTTCGCCCGGCGATTTCCCAGGTGGTCGATATCATCGGATGGCGCCATGCCGTTATTAATCATGATCATCCGTTTGACCAGGCGTAGAATATCCCATTTGGTAACCGTCCGGTTTGCCATAGGGACGTGCTCATTCAAATCAAGCTTTTGGTTAAGCTTATAACGACCAACTCGCTCAAGATCGTAATGGCGCTGGTCAAAAAGCTGTTCTTCCAGGAATTCCCGGGCGTTATCCAGGGTGGCGGGATCGCCAGGGCGCATCCGCTTGAAGAACTCCAACAACGCGGCTTCTGCAATCGTCTCGCCGCGCGAAACGTCCCACTCGGGCTCCTGTGCAAATGTAGAAGCGATAAACATCCGGTCTGGGTTATTATCCACGTCAGCGAAGATTTCCATCAGCTCTTCGTCTGTGCCTGTCTTCAGCAGTGTTTCTGCGAGCCCATCGCCGACGGCTGCCAGGGCGCGCAGGAAAATCGTAACCGGGACGATGCGCTTGCGATTGAAGCGCAAGGTGATGTAATCGGTCTTGCGTGTCTCGTACTCCATCCACGCACCCCGGTCGGGAATCAGCTTTGCCATAGCCAGGGGGCGACCCGTGGACCTGTCGGGCATGGACTCGAAGTAGACGCCGGGAGACCGGATCAACTGTGAGACTACTACCCGCTCAGTACCATTGATAATAAAGGTGCCTTTCTCTGTCATTTCAGGAAAGTCGCCCAGAAAAATATCCTGCTTCATTGGCTCAGACACATCTGGTCCGGCAAGCAGCACGGAAACATATAATGGACTGGCATAAGTCAGGTCGCGCTCAACACACTCTTCAATCGTATGCTTCGGTTCACCAAACCAATAGGTCAAGCCCCAATCTTCCGACTCCTTGGTACGGCTCGGAAAATACAGCTTCATCCCCTTATTGTACGATTCGATTGGGGAAAGCTCATGGAACAGGTCAGCCAGCCCTTCCTTCTTGAGGCGCTCAAAAGAATCGATCTGTACCTCGATCAAGTCGGGTAACGAGAGCTTGACATCGATCCGCGCATAGGATTTACTTGGCAAAGCAGAGGCCATAGAATCTCTCCTGGTTCACAGCTAAACAAACACAAAAAACATGCACGAAAAGCGTAAAAGGAGGAGCGTACGGAATTTATCTCCCATACGCCTGTTTTGTCCTTTTTACGCCAGATTTGTGATAGGGCAGTTTCAAATTGAACGAAATGAAATCACCTCAGCCCAATAGACGAAAAGAAATTATATCAATCTATCATATATTGGTCAAGCAATTTATAGTAATTGTCATTGTGATACAACGACGTACTCCGCCCCCTCATGCAGCAGGTCCCTGTCTTCTCCAGGTCAGGGTCTGTATACAGCACATCTCTGTTAGAATCCAGCTATGGAATACGAAGAGACAAATAACAAGTTTCATTCCGGCTTTGTAGCAATATTAGGCAAACCCAATGTGGGAAAATCAAGCCTCGTGAACGCGCTGCTGAAACAGAAAGTGGCAGCGGTTACCCCTCGCCCTCAGACAACCCGCAAGCGCCAATTAGGCATACTCACCCTGGAATACGCCCAGGTTATCTTTATTGACACGCCGGGAGTGCATAAGTCAAAGCACAAGTTGGGTGAGAGCATGAACCAGCATGCCCTGGAAACGATGCAAGAATGCGATCTGATCTTGGTCCTGGTTGATGCCAGTAGCTTACCAGATGATGAAGATCGAATACTTGCCAGTGCAATCCAGCAATTGAGCCATCCCGTGCAGACCATCCTGGCATTAAACAAGATCGACCGGCTAAATACCCAACACATCGCTAGCAACCAGGCAGAATATCAAGAACTGGTCCCTCAAGCAGATCCGATTGCCATCTCAGCAACCCGCGGAGACCATTTGGACATGCTCTTAGAAAAGATCATCCAGGCGTTGCCTGAAGGTCCAGCGTATTTCCCTTCGGGGCAGGTCACAGACTTGTACGAGCGTGAAATCGCGGCCGATCTGATCCGTGAGGCGGCCTTGCTTGTTTTACGGGAAGAAGTCCCACATGGGATTGCCATTCGCATCGATCAGTACATCGAGCGCAACGAGCATGGAGCCTTTATTGAAGCGACAATTTTTGTCGAGCGCGAATCGCATAAAGGGATTGTGATCGGCGATGGTGGTCAAATGCTGAAGCAGATCGGCGCTTCAGCACGAAAAGAAATCGAAGCCATGACCAGTCGAAAAGTCTACTTGCAGTTGCGGGTAAAGCTGCGCAAGAACTGGCGGAACGACGAAAAAGTGTTGCGTCGGTTTGGTTATTGAGCATAATCGGCTATTATCCTGGGGAGTTCTAAATGTCTTACCTTCTGATCGGGGTCGCTTTAATTGTCGCGATTACAGACTGGGTGGCAGTTGCTACGCGACGCAAGACACTCGAATATTTTGCAAAACCGGGGGTGATGCTGGTTCTGCTGGTCTGGTTATGGCAAGCAAGCGGTTTTTCAGGGTCCCTAATCTGGTTTGGGCTGGGCCTGGTTTTCTCGATGGCGGGTGACATTTTCCTCATGCTGCCACGCGAGCGCTTTATTGCCGGGCTGGTCGCCTTCTTGCTGGCGCACGTAGCCTATATCATTGGATTCAATCAAACCCCAACTGCCTTCAATCTTGCAGGGTTCGTATTAGCGGTTCTGGTGGCATTAGTTTTTCTGCGCGTGTACCGCAGGATTGCCGTCGGTCTGGATTCATCCGGACAGCCTGCTCTGAAAACCCCGGTGCTGGTCTACAGCCTGGTGATTAGCGTCATGCTTCTTTCTGCCTTGCTTACTCTGGCAGCAAATACCTGGCAAGCGGGAGCAGCTATCCTAGTCAGCGCCGGCGCGCTGCTTTTCTTCCTGTCGGATACCCTATTAGCCTCGAATAAGTTCGTCACTCCTATCAGATGGGGTCGTCTGGCAGTGATCATCACTTACCATTTAGGACAAATCCTGATTACAGTTGGTGCAGCCTGGCACTATCTCTCATAAGTCATCTCCCCAAACAAGAACCAGCCGCAAACAGGATCGATTGCGGCTGGTTTGTTGATAGACCCACTATTGAATTTATCAGATTGCCGGTGGCAGGTCTTCTTGATCAGGCTCTTTAGCAACCGGTGTCTCTGCCACGGGCGGCTCAACCCCAACAGGTGTTTCCTCTGGAGGTGAAACCCAAGCAGCAGGAGGAACAGGGGCAGGCGCGATCGCCGAAAACTCATTTTGTGGATAGGGCTGGGTGCCAAAGCGAGTCAAAATTACTGCTCCAAGGCCGATCATGCCTGCCAGGGCAGGGAAGACCCAACCCACACATGGAATGACTGCCTGTAACCCATTGAGCACCAGGATCAACAGCAATGTGCCGACGCCTGCTGAGAGGGCTGGCGCCCAATCTTGTTTGAACATCGCTGCTATCCGGTTCCCCAGCTCAAGACCTAAGGCAATCAAGCCAAAACCCCAGGCAACTGCCAGCAGCAGCATACCTATCAGGCTGATGGGACTACAGATCAAGGTGATGAGCAGCACCAACAATAAAATCGGCAGGATGAACATCGTCAGCAACCCTAACCCTATGGAGATAAAAGGTTGGTGGATCGCAGTGCGCGAGATCTCAGTAAACTGGCGAGGCAAGAAGAGCACCAGCACAACGGCTACGATAGCCCACAGAAATGCTCGCAGCATAAACCATGCAAATTGAAAAAATGGGTTAAACGAAACCTGGAAGCGTGGAACGCGCATATCACCGGGGAAGTTGAGTGCCAGAGGACTGGTTATTCCATTCACTACATTCCCCCCCACCTCCGCCCCCAATGCCTGGTCCAGGTTTGCACCAAAGATGATGATATCTTGCTCCACCGAAGCAGAATCACCCAGCGTTACCAACCCGCCGATGCCGACTACACTCCCGGTAATATCCCCCTGGGCATCCAAGGTGCCGCCAAAGATGACTACATCTCCTTGCACTTGAGAGCTTTCTTCTAAGGCAGCTGAGCCTCCAAAGACAACCAGGCTGCCATCCAATACCTCACCACTCTCCAGGGTATACGTGCCGCCAAAAACAATTTCGTCTTCATGCAAGCCCTTTGCTAGCGCCGTGCCGGGAATAACCAATACAACCAGAAATGCAAAGATCAAAGCGAGCTGAATTTTCCTTATCATACGATTACCCTCCGAGGATAAACTAACCTTTGAAACGCAAACAACCAAAGTGCTATCAACCCCCCCATTGTGATCAACACACTGACCCATACCACCCCTGGAACCACGCTGAACATCGTTCGCAGTACGGTAATCCCAGCCTGAGTGAATGTGGTTAAGAACAAGTAGATTAATGTGATCTCATACACCATTGCCAGCAAGAACGGATATGGCGACCGGATAATCGGCCACATGAATACAACCAGCAGCGCCAAAAGCGCAACCCCCCCAACACCAGTGAACAAGACGAAGTTAACCGTCTGGCGTTTCTGCCGCCTGGTATTCTTTTCTGCTAGGCGGGTCTGCCAGCGAGCCGTGAAGCCCGGCGTGGGCGAAAGAACTGGCTCCGATTTGAGGCAAACCTCCACCTCGTGCAATGCTTCAACCAGGCTTAGGCAATTCTTGCACTCTTGCAGGTGTTCTTGCAGAGCGAGCTCTTCCTGTGGAGAGATCGTCTCCCGTGAATACACCCAATCTTCAAAAGGCTGGTGATTGTACTTTGCCATGGTTCTCCCTCGTTGCGTATTGGGTTTGCTGGTTACGCTTTTCCCATTCTTCAGCCATGCTCTGGCGGGCACGGTGCAACCTGCTCTTGACGGCGCTTAATGTCAGGTCCAGCGCTTGCCCAATCTCTTCATAAGAAAACTCGTACCAGTAATACATAACCACCGCTGCACGATCTATCGGACTCAAAGTATCCAGCAAGCCCTGGACTTTACCCCGCTCTTCCCGGCGGCTGACGGTTGACTCTGGTCCAGGCGTCTCGTCTGCCAGCTCGATGTGGGGCATATCCTCCATCGACACAATAGCGATCCGCCGTTTGCGAATCTGATCGATGCAGTAGTGCGCTGCAATCGATAAAAGCCAGGTAGGAAAAGGTCTGCTGTTATCATAGCGCTTCATCGATTGATAAGCCCGTAAGAATGTCTCCTGGGCTGCATCTTCTGCATCACCTGCATTGTTCAACATCCGGTAACAGAGGTTATAAACTGGTGATTGGTATAGCTCTACCAATCTCGTAAATCCTTCTGGATCGCCTCTCTGCGCCAGGGCGAGCCAGCGCGACTCGTTGTCTTGCACAGCATTGCTCCTCTTGACCAGTACCGGCGGCGTTTATAAAAAGCTCAACGCCTGATCGATACGTCCATCACTCTGAAACATAATACGTAAAACTCCCCAGCAGGTTGCACAAATAACCCCACCCCCCCGAATTGCGGAAGTCCTAATTTATACGTTGATCGTATTGGGTGCCAGCTCATTTACCCGGCCTGCAGAGTGTTCTTTTGGATTTATTCCTTTAAAGGCAGATTACCAAAGCCTTCCAGAAGCTGTATTCCCGACAAGCTTTCTAGCACCCCGATCACCGCAGAGTTATCCAATTCCGCCATGCCCATCTCGAGCATGGCCTGGTATAACTGAGCGTCTAACGCTGCCGAAGGTAGGGGTGCGCCGAACTCGCGGGCGGTATCCAGTGCGATCGCCAGATCTTTGGCATGCATATACGCTTTGAATCCCGGGGCACGATTGCCGGTAAACAGGCGTGGCGGCTTGACATCCAGCGTCCAGCACTGGGCCGCTCCGCCCCGGATAGCCTCGACTACCTTTTGTGGATCAGCCCCGGCTTTTTGCGACAGGATCATCAGCTCAGCCATCGCCACCATTTGAGCTGCAGTCATGATCTGGTTAGCTGCTTTGGCAATTTGCCCCGCTCCTGATCCACCTACATGGGTGATGGTTTTTCCGGTAATCTGGAAGATAGGCATCACATACTCCAGCACATCTGCCTCTCCTCCGACCATGATCGCCAGCGTACCCTGGCGAGCACCGATATCACCGCCACTCACCGGCGCATCCAGGCAGCGCACGCCTTTCTTCCCAAGCTCGCTGGCTACATAGCGTGCCGTTGCTGGCTTTATGGTCGAATGATCGACATAGATCAATTCGTGATGGGCGCTTTCGATGATACCGCCTTCACCCAAAGCCACCAGCTCCACATCAGGCGAATCCGGCAGGCATGTGAAGACAATATCCACCTGAGCAGCCACTTCTGCTGCAGAGTAGGCAGGCTTTGCGCCCTCTGCGCTCAGCTCACTAACTGCTGCTCGGCTGCGATTGTGAACCACGAGCGGATAGCCTGCTCTGAGCATATTGAGAGCCATCGATTTTCCGATCAAGCCCAAACCAATAAATCCGAGCACGGGTAGATTTGCCATCCTGAACCTCCTCAAATAATTTACGAATTACCTGCCAGAATCTGCTCCAGGCGCGGCCCATCTGGGGTATCCTGCACCTGCCAACCGTTAGCGTTGATCTCTTTACGCAACCGGTCTGCTTCTTGCCAGTCCTTACGCTGCCGTGCAGCCTCTCTTTCCTGCACCAGCTCCATCACCTGCGGAGAAGGTCGATCTGCCTCCTGGGCTGGCGCGGCAGAGGCTTCGAGCGCATGCTGCCAGATAGCCTCAGGTAACCCTGCCCCCAATGCAGGGGCATTCAAATTCCCAATACGGCTTAGCGAGAATGCCTGCCCACTATGGAACCGGTGAATATGGCCTTTACGCTGCCGAGCTACTTCTATCAGACCTGTGCCTACCAGCTCACCCTCCGAGACGGTATCCTGGTGAGCCTGACCGGTATGGATCAAGGTTACTCCACCCAGCCCTACTACCTGGCAGGTCCCATCAGCGGGATAGATGATCAACGCCGTTTTTTCTTCTATCCCCAACACAGTCAACCCACCTTCCAGCATCGCCATCAGGCGAGCAAAACGGGGCTGCCCCATAAAACACCGGCTGGTGTCCAGCTCTTCCCCGCCATCATTGTTGTTCCAATGCGGGATAAAGACCAGGGGCAAGCCGTAATACCCAAACAGGTTAAGCCCTTCTTTCCAATGCAAGTCTTCACCCACCTTGTAGATTTCATATACTGGCAGGCAGTAAGCACTCACAGCAATTACAGCTGCGCTGGCAAGGGCAATAGCTGCTCCTAGGCGGTGTCGGGCCAGCATCGCATACCAGGCCAGGCTGTCTCTCAATTGGCGCACAGCGTAGGTCGGGCTGCCTGGTCCCATAAAGATCAGGTCTGCCTGGTATAAGGGTTCGATCAGCTCAGCGTCATCCGGGCTGAATGGAGTTCCCCTCATTCGAGCGGGCACATACGAGATGCGCGGCTGGTAGTTCTGCAAGCGGAGGGAGATAAACTCACCCACCCGCCCAATCACCTGGGCAGAGTTAAGCTCAAAGCCGGCAGGCGTTTCGACCAGGGTCACCCTGGGAGACTGCGGTAGATTGCGCAGGACGCTATCGAAAACCTTCCTGCCGCTGGGAGAAGTTTCCCCCGAACCAAATAATACAACCGGACCTGGAGTTATTGAATCTCTCATTTGTTTTTATAGCGATTGGTGATATTCGGTACGAGATATTCTGTGAATGAGCGGTCAAGGGAGTATTCGGGTTGCCATCCCCAATCACGCCGCGCCGGGCTGTCATCCAAATCTGCCGGCCAGCTATCCACAATGGCTTGCCGCTTGACATCCGGTTCAAAGCTGATCTGGGCTTCGGGGAAAGATTTCAAAACCCAATCGCGGAAATCAGCCGCGCTCAAGCTGAAGCTGGTCACGTTGTAGACCCGCCGGCTAAGCGCTTCTCGCGGGGCATTGGTAAGGCGCAGCAAAGCGGTGACAGCATCTGGCATCACCATGAACGGGATACGCACATCCTCGCGCACGAAACATGCATACGGTTCACTTTTCGCAGCCGCGTGCAGCATTTCCGGACCATAATCACTGGTGCCTCCGCTGGGAACGGTGAATGCGCTGATCAATCCTGGGAAACGCAGGCTACGAAAGTCAAGCATCACCGGTCGTTCCACCGCAAGCTGGCGGTAATACATGCTGAAATAGATCCCCAACTGCTCGCAATACAGCTTATTGCACCCATACATGGTGCGAGGGTAATTCCATTCCCATTCCCGCACCCTGGCATAGTTGATTTTGGTCTCCAGGTCGGGCAATCCATAGGCTGCGATAGAGCTGGGAAAGATGAACTTGACCGGCCGGTCGCGCCATTCGGATTGCTCGGTAGCCATCTGGAGAAGGATAAGAGTACCTTCTACATTTATTTGGTGAGCTGCTGCTGGCGTGAACTCGCTGCGTGTGGACAATAGAGCTGCCAGATGGTAAATCGTATCGATTTCGTATTCGCTGACCAGGCGCGAGAGCAAACCTTTATCCATAATATCACCCTGGATATGGGTCACCTTACTGGCGCTTTCGCCGGGTAGAGGCTGTATATCCAGGGTAATCAGTGATTGTTGGCTACGCTCCGCCAAGTTGGAAATCAACGCCTGACCAATTTCTCCGGCAGCGCCGGTGATGAGAGTTACTCGTTTACGCATGGAGTCTCCTGTGGTATGGATAGGTTTTGGGGCTGGTTAGCATACTGATCTCGATCTCCAGGTGTTATTACCAGAATGATCAGATTGGGTTGCGACTTGCAGCTGCTCTATGCTAGAATGAATTCGAGATACAATAATTTTACTAGCAGTTACCCAGTTCTGGGAATTATCGTACCCACTCCGAGCTGCACAAACTGTGCTGCCTTTAGCTATTCGTAGCAAGGTTCCGAATCGGGACCGAGGAGGTTGCCATGCCTTTGGATATTATTGTTGGCGCACAATGGGGGGATGAAGGAAAAGGGCGGGTTGTAGACCTGCTTTCCTCCCAGGCTGACTTTGTTGCCCGCTTCAATGGTGGAGATAACGCCGGACACACTGTCACGGTAGGTGATCAAACCTTCAAGCTGCACTTGATTCCGTCGGGGATCATCCATCCCCATACCGT
>JBFYSV010000096.1:0-23762 GCA_041301185.1 Anaerolineae bacterium | reverse complement strand
ATCATCGCCTGGTACGACGCCGATCCTGTCCGCCAGGTAGCGGACCCCTCTTTCGACGTCCTGCAAGACCGGCTGATCAGCGCAATGCAAAAGGCTTTCCCGTGAAATAAGCCTCGAAACTTGACTTGTTCATGTGTTAAGGATTGCAGACCGGCGCGAACGTACTGGGCTGAATATATGCAATCGAACCTGTAAGTGTGAGTAGCCGTCCGTCAGGTGGCAACCGTTAGCGCGCCAGCCCTTGGGTCTTGCTATTTTGACCTTTTCTTTACCTTTCTAGCCACATCCTGTATCCAATTTTGACCCTCAACTGAATATCCTCTATAGGAGTTACGGACTTGATTGGGAAATCGAATGCGTAAGTCCTACTCTATTGAAATTGTGGAGCGAGAAGATCATGCTTGATGGAGTGTTCATCTTGATCGTAGGTATATTCTCTTTGCTTTCTTATGGACTGCTTGCAATCTGCCAGCGCCTGATGGAGGAATGAGGATGTTTTGGATTGCTGGTGTGATATCCCTGGCGTTGCTGATTTACTTATTTCTGGCATTGCTTTGGCCGGAACATTTTTGATAAGGCAATTATCGAGAAGAAGATGACAGTTTACGGGCTGCTTCAGATTGCTATTTACTTAATTGTTTTGCTCTTGCTGGTCAAGCCGCTGGGCGGGTATATGGCGCGCGTCTATCAAGGCGAGCGGACCATCTTGGATCGTGTTCTACGACCGACTGAGCATCTGGTTTACCGCCTGACAGGTATCGACCCCCAACAGGAGATGAATTGGAGGACCTATGCCGTGTCGATGCTTCTATTCAACGTGCTGGGTATTCTCTTGCTGTATGGTTTGCTGCGGTTGCAGGGCTTTTTACCACTCAACCCACAGAGACTCAATGCTCTCTCGCCCGACCTGGCATTTAATACAGCGGTCAGCTTCGGCTCAAACACAAACTGGCAAAACTACGGTGGTGAGACTACTCTGAGCTACTTGACCCAGATGCTCGGTATGACTGTCCAGAACTTTGTTTCAGCATCTACCGGGATGGCCATCCTGGTGGCATTAATCAGAGGGATTGCCCGGAATTCTGCGAAGACGATTGGTAATTTTTGGGTTGACCTGACCCGCAGCATTTTATATATTTTGCTGCCACTCTCCATGCTCCTTGCGCTGGCTTTAGCTTCGCAAGGTGTGGTACAGACCTTCCAGGAATCTCAGACAGCAACACTCATCCAACCTTACACAGATACCAGCGGAGAGGTCGTTGACCAACAGGCCATCGCCCTTGGCCCGGTAGCTGCGCAAATCGCCATCAAGCAACTCGGTACGAATGGGGGCGGTTTTTTCAACACAAATTCATCCCATCCATACGAGAATCCGACACCGCTCACGAACTTCTTGGAGATGCTATCCATCCTGCTCATCCCTGCAGCCCTGTGCTTCACCTTCGGGGTGATGGTGAAAGACATCCGCCAGGGGTGGTCACTATTGGTTGTCATGACGCTCATCTTCACTGCCTTCCTTGGGCTTGCAATCTGGGCTGAAACCAGCGGCAATCCGGCTCTGGCGATGCTGGGCGTGGATCAGGCAGCGACTACCCTCAATCCTGGCGGTAATATGGAGGGAAAAGAGGTGCGGTTTGGGGTGGTTAATTCTGCCCTTTGGGGGATGGCAACCACGGCCGCATCCAATGGTTCGGTCAACTCCATGCACGACTCCTACACCCCGCTAGGCGGTCTGGCGGCGTTTGTCATGATGCAACTGGGCGAAGTTGTCTTCGGCGGTGTGGGATCAGGGTTGTATGGAATGCTGGCTTTTGTTATCGTGGCAGTCTTTGCATCCGGATTGATGGTTGGTAGGACTCCAGAATATTTGGGGAAGAAGATCGAAGCTTATGAGATGAAGATGGCTTCTTTGGTCATTCTAATCATGCCGGTAGTTGTTTTAGGCT
The DNA here is from genome assembly GCA_041301185.1 of Anaerolineae bacterium. Classification (GTDB taxonomy): domain Bacteria; phylum Chloroflexota; class Anaerolineae; order Anaerolineales; family UBA4823; genus JAQBDA01. Next base: position 21,816 of record JBFYSV010000096.1, on the reverse strand, counting down.
TCACCGCTCTGGCGGTTGTCACGGAAGCAGGTCGAGCAGCGATTTCTAGTCCGGGGCCCCACGGGTTCAGCCAGATTTTGTATGCTTTCACATCGCAGGGCAACAATAATGGGAGCGCCTTTGCCGGGTTGAGCGGGAACAATCCCTTCTATAACCTTACCGGTGGCCTGGCGATGCTGTTTGCCCGTTATTGGCTGGCCATACCCATCCTTGCCCTGGCTGGCTCGCTGGTGGGTAAGAAAAAGATTCCTGCCAGTGCAGGCACGCTGCCGACCCACACACCGCTCTTTGTGGCCTGGCTGATCGGAATCGTGTTGATTGTGGGTGCCCTGAATTTCATCCCCGCTCTGGCCTTGGGGCCGATAGTGGAACACTTGCTTTTAGGCTAACAGGTATATGTCTATGGCATCCCAACCGATATTCCCTCAAATCGAGAAGAAAGCGGCAGCAAATGAGCGAGAGCTGTATTTGCGCGCCGCTCTAGAAGCGATTAAAAAACTGGACCCACGTTTATTGGTGCGTAATCCGGTTATGTTTGTTGTTGAAACGGGCAGCATCCTGACCACAGTGCTCTGGATCCAGGCGTTGTTGGGGCGTGGCGAGGCTGCTCCAGGGTTTATTGGCCTGGTGGCTGTCTGGTTATGGTTCACGGTGCTGTTTGCCAATTTCTCAGAAGCAATTGCTGAAGGGCACGGCAAGGCGCAGGCGGAGGCTTTACGACGCACCCGGCAGGAGACCCAGGCAAAACGCTTGAAGAGCGGCAATAAAAACGCTCAGATTGAGCGAGTCGCATCTACGGCTCTGCGCCAGGGAGATCTGGTTCTGGTGGAGGCGGGTGATACCATCCCGGCGGATGGCGAAGTGGTGGAAGGGATCGCCTCAGTCGATGAGAGTGCAGTTACCGGCGAAAGTGCCCCAGTGATCCGCGAGTCGGGCGGCGACCGCAGCGCGGTGACCGGGGGGACGCACATTCTTTCGGACTGGCTTATCATCCAGGTAACTGCCAACCCCGGTGAAGGGTTCTTGGACCGCATGATCGGGTTAATCGAAGGTGCAAAGCGAAAGAAAACACCCAATGAGATTGCCTTGAACATCTTGCTGGCAGCCTTTACGATCATTTTCCTGGTGGTTTGTGTTACTTTGCTGCCTTTTTCCATTTACAGTGTTGATGTTGCCGGTCAGGGAAAACCAATCGCGCTGACAGTCCTGGTCGCTTTGCTGGTGTGCCTGATCCCGACTACCATCGGTGGGCTGCTCTCAGCCATCGGGATCGCAGGGATGGACCGGATGATACAGCGGAATGTGATCGCCATGTCGGGCCGGGCAGTGGAGGCTGCCGGCGACGTTGATGTCCTGCTGCTGGACAAGACCGGTACGATCACGCTTGGCAACCGGCAGGCGGTTGAGATCGTCCCGGTTCCCGGCATAGAGGCGCGTGATTTAGCCGAAGCCACCCAGCTTTCCTCTCTGGCAGATGAAACACCGGAGGGGCGCAGCATTGTGGTGCTGACGAAAGATCGGTATGGCTTGCGGGGCAGGCATGTTGGAGGGAAAGGGAGAGATGGATGGCAGGGCGGCTTAAGGAATCCTGGAGGTGGACAGCTCACAGGAGAAATTGATGATTCCAGTGAGGCGCAGGTGATCCCTGGCATGCATTTTATCCCATTCTCTGCCCAGACGCGCATGAGCGGTGTCGATATTCCACTGAACGGAACGGAAAAGGGACGCGTGATCCGTATCCGCAAGGGTGCACCGGATACGATGTTTGAGCTGATTGAAAGTGCGGGAAAGACAATCCCGCACGAGCTACGGGAGACGGTAGACCGAATTGCCCGAAATGGTGGGACGCCGCTGGTGGTCAGCAGGGACGATGATGCGCTGGGTGTGGTTCATTTGAAGGATGTCGTCAAGGGCGGAATTAAGGAGCGCTTTGCCCAACTCCGCACCATGGGTATCAAGACGGTGATGATCACCGGCGATAACCCGCTCACCGCAGCAGCCATAGCCGCTGAAGCCGGAGTAGATGATTTCCTGGCCCAGGCCACGCCGGAAGCCAAGCTCAAGCTGATCCGGGAATACCAGGCTGGGGGGCGGTTGGTAGCGATGACCGGTGATGGGACGAACGATGCGCCAGCCCTTGCCCAGGCGGACGTAGCTGTGGCGATGAACACCGGTACGCAGCCCGCCCGCGAGGCTGCCAATATGGTAGACCTGGATAGCAACCCCACCAAGCTGATCGAGATCGTGGAGATCGGCAAGCAGCTCCTGATGACCCGCGGCGCGCTGACCACGTTCAGCATTGCTAACGACGTGGCGAAGTACTTTGCTATCATCCCGGCAGCTTTTGCCAGCACCTACCCGGTTTTAGGAAATCTAAACTTCATGCGGCTGGCATCCCCGCAGAGTGCAATCCTGTCGGCGGTGATCTTCAACGCGCTGATCATCATCGCCCTGATTCCGCTGGCATTGAGGGGTATACCTTACACGCCTAAGCCGGCGGATAAACTTTTGGCAGATAACCTGCTTGTATATGGCTTAGGTGGATTAATAGCTCCGTTTATTGGGATCAAGTCCATCGATATGATATTAGTGCTCTTGAATCTGGCTTAGGGTTTAGGAATGTCTGGACATAGGCTGTGATCTGGAGCGGGATTTACTACTAAACTAACTGTACGGAGGTAAACCAATGAAGAAGAGTTTGATGCATCCAAAATGGTGGCTTCTGTATCTGTCCATCGCCTGTGTGCTTGGTCTCTTCTGGCTGGAAGTTAAGTCGTCGTTCTCTGAGACGATTCATACCTGGATCGAGATTGGCCTGGTTATCATCCTGTATGGACTGGTGATGATCTGGCTTGATGCCAATCAGAAGGCGCTCTTCTCAGAGGAGAGGCAATGGCGCAAGCAAAAGCTTTTCTTGAACACGATGGATACTCCTCAAACTATACAGGGCAATCTTCCCAAGCAGACTGGGAACAACCCGGCTCATGATACAGGCAACCAACCTGACGGGCAGGTATGGGCTGGATGGTTAATCTCCCTCATGGGCCTTATCACTGCCTTTTTAAAGATTCAGGATAAATGAAACTATGCGTGCCCAATTTCGCACCAGTGTGATTACACTGGCGTTATTTACACTCCTTACCGGGCTGATTTATCCGGTTGCTGTCACCGGCATTGCTCAATGGATATTTCCTCACCAGGCAAATGGTAGCCTGGTAATACGAGACAACCAGCTGATTGGCTCAGATCTGATCGGCCAATCCTTCACCGCCCCAAAGTATTTCTGGAGCCGTCCATCAGCTACCGCACCTTATCCCTACAACGCGGCTGCTTCTTCCGGTTCGAACCTGGGACCAACGAACCCCGCCCTTGAGCAGGCTGTCCAGGCGCGAGTAAATGCTTTACAAGCCGCAGATCCGGAGAATCGCCTCCCGATTCCGGTCGACCTGGTGACGTCTTCTGCCAGCGGCCTCGATCCGCATATCTCGGTAGCTGCGGCGCATTACCAGGTGCCGCGGGTTGCTCGGGCACGCAACATGAGCGAAGAGGTGGTCCGCCGTTTGGTAGAGCAATATACACAAGATCGCCAATTAGGTTTTTTGGGTGAGCCACGCGTTAACGTATTAACACTGAACATGGCTTTAGATGGATTACAATAACATTGTGAAATCCGGTAGCGATTCCCGGCCCGACCCCGACGACCTTTTATCGCGTGTTCAACACGAGGAGCAGCAAGCGCCGCGTGGAAGATTGAAGATTTTCCTCGGTTATGCTGCCGGAGTGGGTAAAACTTATGCCATGTTGGAGGCTGCGCACCAGCGCAAGCGTGAGGGCGTGGACGTAGTGGTAGGGTATGTAGAAACCCATGGGAGAGTCGAAACCGAAGCGAGACTGGTTGGATTAGAAGTACTGCCAAGGAAGCAAGAAACCTACCGGGGAATCGCCATGACCGAGTTGGATGTGGACGCGGTGCTGAAGCGCCGCCCACAGCTTGTACTGGTGGATGAGTTGGCTCACACAAATACCCCGGGATCGCGCCACCCCAAGCGCTACCAGGACGTGGAAGAGTTGTTGGCGGTGGGGATTGATATTTATACCACCCTCAACATCCAGCATCTGGAAAGCCTTAACGATGTAATCGCCCAAATCACTGGCGTCACCGTTCGCGAAACCATCCCGGATAGCGTGCTCGATCAGGTTACAGAGATCGAGCTGACCGATCTGCCGCCTGATGAGCTTTTAGTCCGCTTGGAGGAGGGAAAGGTCTACGTCCCCGAACAGGCAGCCCAGGCAATCCATAATTTCTTCCGCAAAGGCAACCTGACTGCTTTACGTGAGCTCACCATGCGTCTGGCAGCCAAGCGGGTAGACGATCAGATGCGGGATTACATGAAGACCAAGGCAATCCCTGGTCCTTGGCCTGCGGCAGAGCGACTTCTGGTTGGTATCAGCCCGCATCCCCTGGCAGAACGGCTTGTGCGCTCAACCTACCGCCTGGCTGATGATTTAAACACGGAGTGGCTGGCGGTTTACGTGGAAACACCAGCACATTCTCGATTGACGCCCGAGCAGAGAGACCGTATTTCCAGGACTTTACTTCTGGCAGATGAGTTGGGAGGGCGTTCGCTCACATTGCCTGGTCGTTCTGTCCCTGAAGCGCTGTTGCAGTACGCCCGGGAGCACAACGTAACAAAGATCATCTTGGGTAAACCTTTGCGCTCGCGCTGGAAGGAACTCCTGTTCGGCTCGGTGGTGGATGAGCTGATTCGGATGAGTGGTAATATCGATATTAACATTATCAGTGTTCCGGGCGATTTGGAACAGGAACGCCGCAATGTTGCCTGGCAGCCGCACCATCCCTGGGGCCGCTATTTGTGGGCTATATTCCTGGTACTGGTTGCGACCGGGATTGGCGCTCTTTTCCAGCATAATGTCTCTCCCACGAACCTGGTGATGGTTTATTTACTCACCGTCGTGGTTGCTGCTGTGTATCTGGGCCGCGGACCGTCTATCCTTGTGTCATTCCTCAGCGTCTTGGCGTTTGATTTTATCTTTGTGCCGCCTTATTACACTTTTGCTGTTTCTGACACTGAATATATCCTGACTTTCATCGGTCTGCTTGGAGTCGGCCTGGTTATCAGTGAGTTAACCGCGCGTGTGCGTGATCAAGCAGAGGCCGCCCGGCGCAGGGAGGCAGAGACATCGATACTTTATACACTCAGCCGCGATCTATCTGTTGCAGAGGGATTGGATGCGATCATCTCCGCTGTGACGGGCAGCGTGAGCCAGACTTTCGGGCGTGAAGCGGTTGTCCTCCTACCGAATTCTAAGGGCAAAGATACGTTGAAGGAGTACACCAAATCGGCTGATTTTTCCCTGGATGAGAATGAAATGGCAGTTGCTGCCTGGTCATTGAAGCATGGTCAGATCGCAGGAAGAGGTACGGATACCCTTCCGGCATCGATAGGTAGATATATCCCGCTGATAACACCCCGAGGAGCTGTTGGCGTACTGGCAGTAAAGCCGAAGGATGAGGGAAATCAGATGACCCTGGATCAACGCCGGCTTTTGGAAACGTTTTCCAGGCAGGCAGCGCTGGCAATTGAACGGGCCCAGTTAGCTGAGCAGGCAAAAGAAGCAGAGTTGCTTCACGCTACCGAAAAGCTCCAATCGGCTCTTCTCAATTCGATCTCCCACGACCTGCGCACTCCCCTGGTATCCATCACAGGCGCTCTGAGCAGCCTGTCCGATGGCGGCGTGGCAATGGATCCCCAAATCCATCAGGATCTGGTCGATACCGCCCGAGATGAAGCCGATCGTATGAACCGGTTGGTTGGAAACCTTCTCAATATGACCCGCCTGGAAGCGGGGGCAATGCGAGTGACCAAGCAACCGGGCGATGTTCAAGACGCCATCGGGACTGCTTTAGAGAATTTAGGTGACACTTTACGAGACCGAAAAGTTGCGATAGATATTGAAGAAAACAGTCCCCTGGTTCCCATGGATTTTGTGTTAATTGTTCAGGTGTTGGTTAACCTGATTGATAATGCCTTGAAGTATTCAAACCTCGAGTCGCCTGTTGAAATTCAGACTCGCCAGGTTGGTAAAGATCTCCATGTCAGTGTTAAGGATCGTGGCATAGGCATACCGGTAGAAGATCTGGATCATATTTTCGAGAAGTTCTACCGGGTAGAAAGGCCGGAAAAGATCGGCGGCACTGGGTTGGGCCTTTCGATCAGTAGGGGTATTATCGAAGCTCATGGTGGACTGATCTGGGCAGAGAACCGACCCGGCGGGGGAGCGAGCATTACCTTTTCCTTGCCGATGCAGGAAATACCAAAGGTAGTAAAGTAGTGAGCACCAGTATGCGGATTTTGGTTGTTGATGATGAAAAGGCAATTCGGCGCTACCTCCGTGTTGCACTCAGTGCTCAGGATATCACGGTCGTAGAAGCATCCAATGGCGAGGAAGCCATACGGGCTGTGGCGGTCGATCGTCCGGATATGGTGATCCTCGACTTGGGTTTGCCAGACATGGAGGGAACAGAGGTAACCCGGCGGATTCGGGAATGGTCTGCAGTGCCGATCATCATCCTGTCAGTCAGAGAACAGGAAAGCGATAAAATAGCCGCACTGGATTCCGGTGCAGATGATTATTTGACCAAGCCGTTCGGTACAGGCGAACTGATGGCTCGCATTCGGGCTGCGCTGCGGCGTTCGATTCAAAAAGAGAACGAGCCGGTTATAGTGGTGGGCGAACTCAAGATTGATTTGGAGCGCCGCCAGGTTATGATTGCAGACCGCGAGATATTGCTTACACCAACCGAGTACGATATCCTCAGGTTATTGGCACAGAATATTGGGAAAGTGTTAACTCATCGGCAATTATTACAAGGTATATGGGGGCATACCTCCGAAGAAGATTTGCACCTGCTGCGGGTTAATCTCAGCAATCTCCGCCATAAAATCGAACCCGACCCGTCTCGACCTCGCTACATTCGTACTGAACCAGGGGTTGGATATCGTCTGCGGTCTGATACCTGAAAATCACCTCCAAGCAACAGTTATTTACGAGCAGGTCTTTATGCCTGGTCTAAGCCAACCTGTAAACTCACACCCGGTCTATTTAGTAATCAGCAGCAAGATGGAAAACGAGGCGGGCTGCCGGCTTCAACCGGCGCGCTCGGGTTTGATATATTGATAATGCGTAGCCTGCCATCCTCATCAGCGAGAGCAGTATATTCTTCTGCCATTGCAACGTCCCATGCGTAGCCGGGTGCGTCGAAGACGCCAATTTCAGGCGGCGTCAGATCCTCCTAAACTAGCAGCTCTCTGGACTAGATAGCTACACTGGTGGTGGGGGGTGGTGCGGGCTTCGCCCAGCGCCAATCGGCGTAGAACAGGGCGGAGATCAGCAGCAGGGGGCCAGAGAAAAGCAGAAAATGGGCCAGGTCTCCGCCCAAGATGACAAAGCGCAGGAAGAACCCCCCGGCGATTAAGAAGGCGATGAACCCGACTGCGGGTCGCCGCCAGGCAAAGACCAGCATCAGGATCATGACGATCGACGGGATGCTGTGAATCAAGAATCCGCCCAGCAACTCGAGGGGGGTGCCCTCCATTCCAAACACATCCAGTGAGAACAGGCTGACAAAGAAGATGATCAGGATGGCGGCTATGCGCGGCGCCCAGTGGATGACCTTAGCCAGGCGGGGGTTGATCTGCCCAGTTAGCTTATGCTCGCGCCAGGCGCTGATCAGCACATAAGCTGAGCCGTAAAATAGCACCAGGGGGATAGATAGGATGAGGGCGTTAACGGCGTGCATCCAGAGCACGTGCTCGGGATCCAAACTCCAGTTGAGATAGGTGAATGCCCCCAGGGAGATGATATATAAAACGACCATCAGGATCAACAGAATGCGGTTGAAACGCGAAATTGGAGTAGCCATGGCATAACTCTCCTTTCAGACGACTCCTTAACAGGCTAGGTACGGTCTTTCATTAACCACTATAGCGCCAATACCTGGGGGGGTCAACAGGCATTTGTTCACCTTAAGAGGTCCGTGACCTTCCCGGTTGTCTCTTGTTCATTGCTCACTCCTCGAAGATGGCAACAGCTCTTATTGGCGAACCGGTGCCGCCGCGGATCTTAAGCGGCAAGCCAATGAAGCGGAAGCGCCCGCGGCCGATAAGGCAGTGCAGGTTGACCAGGTTTTCGTAATGGGTGAAACCCATCTCTCCGCAAATGCGGTGGACTTCCTTGTTGGAAAGATTCAGCACGCCCGGCGCCATCGACTCCACGCCGAAGGCAGCAATCTTGTGCTCTCCCAGCCAGCTGGCGGCGGTTGCGCTAATGCCGGGGTGGTTATGCCAGTCGGAGGTGCCGAAGGTGCGGCGGTAATGATCTGTGTATAGCAGAAGCGTGTCTCCCTGCTCAAGCTCTAGCTGCGCTCGGGCAAGGGTGTTTACTATATCGGCAGGCTCGATCAGCTCGCGCAAGCCTTTGTAAGACAGGTCCAGACAAACCCCCCAGGTATAAAACATCCTGAGTGGCATCGTGTCGATGGACTGACCTCGATAGTGAGATCCCATGTGGTTGATGGCATCCACATGGGTGCCGGTATGCTCGCCGAACTCCAGGCGGTTCACGGCGGGAGTAACCTGGCTGCTGCCGATGATGCCGTCCCACTCTTCGTGCGATACGTGCATGCTGATCTTCACTTCAGGGAGACCGGGAAACACCGGCATGCCTGAGTAAATCTCCTGGCTTAGATCGATGATTTCAGTCATTCCTCAGCCCTGGTTGATCCCTTCGGATTTTCCGGCTAAGCCGGAGGTGTTCTTGCTCTGGAATTGGGACATGGGGAAGGGCTGACCGTGACCTGGGTAGACCATCCCAATCTTCAATCCGGTTAACTTATCCAGGCTGGATTTTGCAGAGGGCATGTCGTCGGTGAGAGAACCGAGGGCAGGCTCTTTGATATTCTCCAGCAGGTCACCGCAGAACAGGTCGGCCCCGGCGCTCAGGATGGCGATAGAGCCTTGCGAGTGCCCAGGGATGGAGATAACCCGGGCGTCCAGCCCGTAGGCGGTGAGGTCGTCGCCATCCGAGACGAGAACATCCGGCGAGAAGCGCTGCGACTTTCCAAAGCCGGTGAGCAGCGGGACCAATATCCTGATGAGGATATTGGGCTGCTTTCTGTTATAAAACATGTCGCCTTGCTCAGCCATCCCTAAATCGCCGGGGTGCATGGCGATCTTGCTGCCAAAGGTACGGCGCAGGTAGGCAGCGTTACCGGTGTGATCGAAATCCCCATGGGTTAGAATGATGAGCTTGAGCGAGCCTGGTCTGCAACCTGCGCTTTCCAGATGCCTGAGAAGCTCTTTACGGTTGCCCGAACCTCCACTATCGATCAGAACGTAACCGGTGTGGGTTTGGATGAGATAACAGTTGACACTGCCCATGTGAAACGGCAAAGGTAGGGTGATAGGCTTTATTTCTGAGGGCATCTTATAAACCTCTGGTGTGTGAAGCGGGTGCGACCTGACTGAATTATAGTGCAAATCGATGGTGAGTATTTATCCGGTAAGTGGCTGACCATGCAGCATTGATCAGAATTTAAATCCACTGCACATGGATAGCATCGATTCCGGGATTGCGAAAACCGAACATATGTGCTAGATTCGGTATGGAGGCAGGCGATGGAAGAAGAGAAGAAACCTACAAGTGTGGAAGAAGAATCCGCCATTAATCAGCTACCGCAGGCAGTTGCAGCGCTCCTGGCGGAGGATATCCAAGGGATTGAGGAGGAGATTGTGGGGCTGCGCAGGCTGGGGCGCCGGTTGCTGGAGCGCCTGGGGCAAGCGGAGGACAACAGGGAGGTGGCCCGCCTGGGGGATGCGTACACAAGGATTGCTTACCGGCTGGCAGGGTTGATCAAAGCGGAGCAGGAGCTGGCAAAGCGAGACAATTCAAGCGAGTGGGCGGAGGCCGTGCTACAAATGATGGACCGGCACGAGGTCGAAGAGGGGAGGCAACCCGTCTCGGCGGGAGTGCGGGCGCAGGCGCTGGGCAGAGAAGAGGAGTTGGGTGCAAACAGCCGGCGCATGGTAGAGGAAGTAGCAGCAATGCGCCTGGTATTGCGCACACACTTAAGGTTGGCGCTAGAAGCTGAGCAAGTGCCGGATTTCCTGCACCTGGTGGATATCTATGGTCACGGTTGCACGCGCTTGCTGAGGCTGCTGCGCATGGAAGCGGTAGACTCGGGCAAGCTGGAGCGGTACCTGTGGGCGCTGATCCAGGGAGCGATTGAAGAGAATGCTCGCATCATGAGGCTGGAATAGGTTTGACAGGGTCCATGGCCTTGGATGAACGAGTTGGGCAGAATGGCTTTCAGCGCCTGCATGGAAATAATGAAGTAGGGACTGAACGATCTGCCAGAGTAGATACCTGTGGATGAGGTGGTGAAATGGTCTGCCTGCCGCTTGCCTTCCCAACTGTATTAATAATTCTTTCAGTAAACCCTCAGCTACTCTAATGTGTGGTTAATACATCCCTGAGAAAATCGATATCATATATATGATAAGAGCACGAAAATGTCCTGTATATGGGACGACAGGGTGGACGATAACTGAATACGCCCAACAACATCCCTGAAAAGGTAAACCCATTGCGAAATAGGGGGCACAAAGCTATGGGTCTCCTAACTGGAGATCGCCAGGCTGCCGAAGGATGACCTTCGGCGGTTTTGTTTTACATGAAGAGAAAGGAGGGGGAAATTCAACCAGACAATATTTTCACTGGAAGAACTAACATCTGATTTTGCCAGCCTTGTTGGTGGCTGCCCTAATTGGCGCGGTGGTGTTTGCTTTACCCGGGAAACAGTCCCTTGCCCGGCACAGCGGTGGACCACCCGATGATCCCGGCAACGGCGTGCCGTGGAACCAGCCCAAGCCCAACGACCTTGGCTTGCAGCCTTCAATCACCCGGCACAGCGGCGGGCCACCGCCTGACCCAGGGAATGGTGTGCCGTGGAACCAGCCCAAGCCGTCTGTATTGCATGCCTGATCCTGTTAGAAAACAACTGAATATTTCGGTCGATGCGGAAGAAGAGGTTGCCCAGGTCATCTCCGGGCAACCTCGATGTTTTATGTCCCAATGAATTTATCTCAGGGGAAGGGGTGCCATACCATGGATAGGAATATAGCCAGCCCTGCGAGGAGCAGCCCCAGGGCAGTGAAAATCGCACTGATCTCGGAGTCCTCTTCTCGGGTCATCAAGTAAGTAGGTAACTGCCGGAAGACATCGTGCAGCTCGCCGGCGCTGGTGGCGGAGTAATAGTCGCCGCCGGTCATCTCGGCGATTCCCATCAGGGTTTCCTCATCAATCCCCCGCCGGAACCTGCCTCCAAAGCCACCGCCCCCACCGCCCATCCCTCCGCCCGGGAAAAATTGCTCCTGAAAGCGGTCTCCGCAGTCCATTGGCGATCCACTTTCAGTGCCATATCCAATGGTATAGATTCGCACACCCCTTGCCTGAGCCTGGAGAGCTGCCTCTAGCGGTTGAGGTCCAGTGTTGCTCGCTCCATCGCTCAGGACGACAATAATATCCGGAGCAAACACACCCACAGGCATGGGTGTGGGCATGGTCTGTGGAGTTGAGGCGCTCGCGACTGGAGGTATGTTCTGGTTTACTTCTGCAATGGCGTTCAAGGCTTCCAGAATTCCGCTGCCAACCGCAGTCCTGCGAGCGGTTGTCAGGTTTTCGACAGCGGAGCGGAGGATATCCTGGTCGGTTGTGGGTGATTGGACAAGCGCTGCAAAGCCAGCAAAGGCAACAATCCCGATTTGTGAATGGTCGTCTTGGCGGTCGATATAAGATAGTACAGCAGCTTTAGCTGCCTTTAACCGATTGGGTGGAATATCTGTTGAGCACATTGAACGCGAGACATCCAGCGCCAGCATGATCGTTGCCTGCCCAGAAGGCACGATGACCCTGGCGGTGGGGCGGCTGAGGGCTAGCACCAGGGCGGCAGATCCCAACAGGAACAGGCCGAATGGCAGGTGCCGCTTGAACCGGGCGCTGCGCGGGATTACATCCCGAACCAATGCCAGGCTTGAATAGCGAACCGTAAAGCGCCGCCTTCTGCGCAGTATCCACCAGTAGAAAGCTATGATCAGTGGAATTGCTCCCAGCAGGAGAAGGAACCCAGGCCACACTATGTCCATCTAGAACATCCTTTCCGCCAGACCCAAACTGCTCTGCTGCACCCAGGTGCTCACGGCAATCTTCCAAACCATAACAACATCAGACCACCACCCATGAGCAAGACCAGCAAGCCTATACCCGCGAAAATTGAGGTGACTTCCATCTTCTCAGGCTTGATGACCAGCTCGGGGGAAATGTTGTTGTAAATTTCACCCAGATCTTCCTGGTTGCCAGCATGGTAGTACTCGCCACCAGTCAGCCCCGCAATCTGTTGGAGGGCGGTTTCGTTGAGCTGGGTATGCACTGTGTAACCATTAATATTCAGCGTGGTGCCTGCCGTGCTGCCGATGCCGATTGAATAAATCCGCACACCTTGTGTGGCTGCAGCATAGGCAGCCTCGAAGGGATCGGGGGGAGCGGTGTTTTCACCATCTGTTAGCAGGACGATGATCGCCGGTCCATAGGTGCCGCTTGTTTCCGGCGCGGGAACAGGCACTTCCCCTGTGGTAGTGATTTCTTCGCTTCCCGTTAGGATTGTGCTGAGCGCCGCCAGGATTCCGTGCCCCAACGATGTCCCTTGCTGAGGTTGCAGGCGGTCGATCGATGCCAGGATCGCATCCTGGTCGTTGGTTGGTGCTTGCACTGCCAAACCGCCCTCACTAAAAGCCACCACCCCAACCTGGACGCTGGAAGGCTGGTTTTGGACGAACTCGCTGGCTGAGACTTTGGCGGCAGCCATCCGGTTGGGATGCAGGTCCTCAGCAGCCATGCTGCCAGAGACATCAAATACGAGGATTACTGTGCCTTCAACTCTGGGCAGGTTGACGGTCATCTGGGGGCGAGCCATAGCGATCAAGAGAACGGTCAGCCCAACCAAAAACAGCACTGCAGGGATGTGCCGGCGCTTGCCCGGCTCGCGGTGCTGGATTTGCCCGCCTGTAAATCCGGCATAGCTCGCTGCAATGCGCTGCCGCCGGCTTTGTAAATAAATATATAAACCGACGAAAACAGGCAGACACAGAAGAAGAACCAGCATTGCAGGCCAAACAAATGTCATCCGTCAGTCTCTCCTGTCATCGCCTTCTCTGCTGGCGCAACCGGGCGAAGCGGACGATTGCCCGCACCATATCTTCATCGGTCCCCAGCGATAAAGCGTCCACGCCGGCGCGTTTGAACGCCTCGCTCAGTGTTATTTCTCGTTGTTGGGCAGCTTGCCTGAAGCGGGCGCGCAATTTCGGGTCGTGGGTGTCCACGTAAAGCTGGTCCCCGGTTTCGGCGTCCTCCATGATGATGGGTCCTATATCCGGCAGCTCCAGCTCATTCGGGTGCCAAAGGCGCACGGCGATCAGCTCATGGTGCTGATTGATCAACATCAAGGGGCGCTCCCAATCCGGCTCGCTGATGAAATCTGATACGATAAAAACCAAAGAGCGCTTCTTAATGGCTTTAAGCCCGCCTTCAAGCAGTGCGCTGAGGTTTGTGAACGGGGCACGCGGCAGATAGGGCTGCCTGAGCATTTCGTTTACCAGCCGCAACACCTGCAAACGCCCTCCCCGGGCTGGGATTGTCCTCTCGACGCGGCTGGAGAACAAAACCGCCCCGACCCGGTTGCCGTGGCGGGTCAAGATGCGGGACATCGTGGTGACAAATTCGATGAGGCGCGTGCGTTTGTGGTCTGTAACACTCCCGAAATCCATCGAAGGGCTTAAATCCAAGAGAAACCAGGCTGTAATCTCACGGTCTTCCACATATTGCCGGATGTATGGGGTGTTCATCCGGGCAGTGACATTCCAATCGATGTAGCGAATATCATCTTCGGGCTGGTATTCGCGCAGGTCAGCGAAATCGATCCCGTAGCCATAAAAAAGACTGCGGTAATCGCCTTGGAGCTGACCATCCAGGCGGCGGATGACCTGCCAATCCAGGCGCAGCAAGATGCGCTCAGGCGTTGATGCGGATGCTTCCATGTTCACGCAATGGCACAACCGGGAGTGGGATCTGGTCGAGTATTTCTCCTAGCAGCTCATCGGAGGTGATGTTGTCTGACAGCGCCTCGTACGAGAGAACAATTCGGTGCCGGATCACATCCAGCGCCATGTCCAGTACATCTTGTGGCAGAACATAGTTGCGCCCACGCACGAATGCCAGGGCGCGTGCCGTCAGGATTAAGTTGATCGAAGCGCGCGGGCTTGCCCCAAACAGGATGAAGGGTTGCAGCTTCTTCAGGCCGAACTGTTCCGGATGGCGGGTGGTGGTCACGATTCGGACTGCGTACTCAATCAGTGCCGGGTCCACGTACACATTGTCAGCTTCCTGCTGCAATCTCAGCAGCTGGTCGCTGGTCAGCACTTTCTGGACCGGTTGTATGTGACCGATCATCCGCTCCACGATCACAAACTCTTCGGTGGTTGACGGATAGCCCACCAGCACTTTCAGCATGAAACGGTCCACCTGGGCTTCCGGAAGCGGATAAGTGCCTTCGGTTTCAATCGGGTTTTGGGTGGCCAACACCAGGAAAGGATCCGGCACGCGGTAGGTCTCCCGCCCAATGGTGACCTGGCGTTCCTGCATCACTTCCAGCAGTGCGCTTTGAACCTTTGCCGGCGCCCGGTTGATTTCATCTGCTAGCAACAGGTTGGTGAAAACTGGTCCTAGCGAGGTGTTGAACTCGCCATCTTTCTGGTTGTAGATGCGGGTGCCTACCAGGTCTGCTGGTACCAGGTCTGGGGTGAATTGAATGCGTTTGAACTCTCCGCCGATGACATCTGAGAGGGTCTTGATCGCCATGGTCTTTGCCAGCCCCGGCACGCCTTCAACCAGGATATGCCCGCGAGATAGCAGGGCAACAACCATCCGCTCCAACAGGTGATCCTGTCCGACAATGATTTTCTTTACCTCATATAAAACCTGTTCCATGGGCTGGTCGTTCTTCGGTTGGTCACTGAAGGGCATCACAAACTCCTTTTACAGATAGGACTTACGCAGTTGGTGGGAGGATGGGGGTTTTTGGGCGGGCGTCGCCCGTCCAAAAACCCCCGAATTTCCCTGAACTGCGAAACCACTAACAGATTAATATGGTGGAATTCCAGCTGCACCGCCAGCGACATTGATCGGTACCGCAAAGCCGATGCCGATGAAGAAATCATCCTCCGTAGGATTGATAATTCCGACCACAATGCCCACTACTTGCCCGTAGCGGTTCAGCAGAGGACCGCCCGAGTTACCAGGATTCACAGCGGCATCAACCTGGATCAAATCTTCCAGCATTTGATCTCGACCCTCAGGTTTAAATGTCCGCCCAAAACCGGAGATCACCCCCGCGCTCACGGAGCTGTACAACCCGAAAGGGTTTCCCACCGCAAAGGCTTCGTCGCCTACCCGCATGGCATTCGGGTTGCCCAGGATGGCAGGTATGAGCACTTCTGGCAGGCGGTCGGAGCCCAGAACGGCGATGTCATTTTCTTCCTGGGCGGCAATGATTTCCCCATTGGCTTTCGTTCCGTCTGCGTACAGGATTTCGATCTCGCTGGCATCATCCACGACGTGCAGGCTGGTCAGGATATCACCACTGTCGTTGATCACAACGCCGCTTCCCAACCCTTCTTCTTTCTCGGAGTCCTCGCCGCTATAGCTGGTTTGGATCAAGACCAGAGAAGGCTGGATGACCTGGTACACCTGAGACGAGTAGGAGGGGGGAGGGGTTGCGGATGCCATTACCTGGTTCACTGTCTCCCGCACTTCTGTCTCTGTCAGCAGGTCTGGCTCTGGTGTCAGGGAACTATACAGCCATAGCGCCAGCAGCGCCGCAACGACTCCGGTGGCGAACTGGACGAAACCTTTTAGCTTTGGTAACAGGAAAGGTAAGCGGTGCCTGAGGTTGGCGAGCAGTTTAGGGCGATCGGTTTCTGGTTCAGTCATTCGCAAGTAGGGTTAAGGATGGTGCAAATCGCTGGTAAATAGCCTGCCAAACTTGGCTGCCTCGCAGGCGGCTTCCCACCAAGTACGTTAGATCTAAGTTTTATAAATGTAACACAAAATCAGAGTATTTGTACCTAAGATATCGATTAGAAAATTCCGGCTCTGGTCATGCTGTTGAGCACGCAGGTGGAGGGTTGTGCAGACTGAGCCGGGGATGGTAAAGCCCTACAAACGGTATAATTGGTATCAACACTGCTCTGAATATAAGCTGGCGAAGCCTGGCAATGCAAAACGATAAAAACCCAACGGAGTGCCCCATGCAAAAAGAACTCACTCAACCCGGCAAGCTGCTCGACCCTAGCGGCCGGCTGGCTCAGGTGGGCTGGTCGCGCCAGCCCGTGCTGGATTGTAACCTGGAGAATGCCCGGTTCTATGCCCTGCGCGGTATGCAGCGCTTTCGGATGAAGCGTTGGGATTATTATGCTGTTTTCACACCGCGGCGCTTCTTCTCTGCCACTATTGCCGATCTGGGCTACGCGGGCAATATATTCGTCTATACCCTGGATTTTGCCACGGGTGACCTGCACGAAGAAGGGCTGGTTATTCCTCTGGGGCGCGGGGTGAGCCTGCCCCGTAACAGCACGCAGGGAGACGCGCATTTCTCAAATGGGAAGGCCAGCCTGGATTTTCAGCTCTCCCCTGCTGGCAGGCGGATTGTGGTTTCCTGGCCCGGCTTTCATGAAGGGCGCGGCATCCAGGCCGATCTGCTGCTGCAGTGCCCGCCGGATCACGAATCGATGACCATCGTCATTCCCATCGGTCGCCAGCGATTTTATTACAATCGGAAAATCAATTGTCTACCTGCGCAAGGCAGCCTGCGCTACGGAGATATTGTTGATGAGCTGGCACCGGACGAGTGCCTGGGTTCGCTGGATTGGGGGCGTGGGGTTTGGGAGTACCGCAGCTACTGGAATTGGGCCAGCGCTTCGGGGTTCCTGCCCGACGGGCGCAGGGTGGGTCTCAACCTGGGGCACGGCTTTGGGGATACTTCGGCAGCCACGGAAGACGCCTTGATCCTGGACGGGCGCCTCCACAAGCTTGGACAGGTGAAATTCGATTATGTCTCCGGGGATTACATGAAACCCTGGCGGTTTCGCGATGGAGAAGGTAGGCTTGACCTGGAGTTCACGCCATTCAAAGATCGCCTGGCGCGTACAAATCTGGGGTTGATCTTCAGCGAGGTGCACCAGATGTTCGGTCGCTACCGGGGCAAGGTGGTCAGCGATCAGGGAGAGGTCATCCAGGTTGAAGATCTGATCGGCTTTGCCGAAGAGCACCGGGCGCGCTGGTAGCAACGCGCTGATAGCGGCGTGCCGGTAGCGCGATATAGTCTTAATAAAAAACATATAAGGGAGACGATAGGGTGACTATTTCATAATACCGTACTATAATTAAACTGCAATATTAATCCAACCCGATATCAGGAATTGTATATTTTGGAGGGCACTGTGAGCGTAATACGTCGCATTCTGGGTGTGTTAGTCATGATCGCCGGGGTCCTGGGATTGGTGCTCAGCCTGGCGGGATTGGTGGGGGTATGGATGGTGCAACCTACCGTGGCTGGCGTTGTAGATAGCACGATTGTCACCCTCAACAGCAGCATCTCCACCAGCCAGCAGGCGATGGAGATCACCGGAGAGGCGCTGGGAGCGACGGTGGACAGCGTCGACGCGCTTTCGGCGATGCTGGCGACTACCGCCAAGTCAGTGGAGGATACCGCCCCGATGCTGGAGCAAATAAAAGGCATCATGGGCGAGACGCTGCCATCCACCCTGGCATCGACCAGCGATTCATTAACCACTGCCGGACAGGCAGCCGATGTGCTGGATGGTGCTATCCGATCGCTGGACACCTTCCGCACGGTGTTGTCTGCCGCGCCGTTTGTGGGTGCATTCGTAGAGGCGCCCGAACAATCCTACAACCCGGAGAGATCCCTCTCCGACTCACTGGGGGATGTGGCAAGCAACCTGGAAAGCCTGCCAGATACTTTCATTGAGATGGCAGCTAACCTGGAAAAGGCGGACGACAACCTGAGCGCTATTCAGAGCAACCTGGTTACCATGTCGGACAGCGTGGGATTGATCTCCGGCAGCCTGCGCGAATACCAGGCGATGATCGGACAGTCGCAGTCATCGATGGATAACCTCAAGCTCATGTTGGCGAACATTCAAAGTAACCTGGCTACCATCTTGAACGGGATCGCGATCGTGCTGAGCCTGTTCTTCTTGTGGCTGCTGGCCGCGCAGGTGGTCATTTTCAGCCAGGGATGGGAGCTATACCAGGGAACTGCAGGCCGGATGGAGAGCGGCGAAGAAGAGGAACCACCTGCCGCAGAACCCGTCGGAGAGGCTTGATAGTTAAAATTCAAAGCAACATCAACTTATTTGAACAGGAGAAAATTTTATGGCATTCACACTTGATACCACCCTCGGCGAACTGTTAGACAACCCGCAAGCGAAGGCTGTGCTAGACGCGCAGCTTCCCGGTGTCTCTACCCACCCAATGGTAGCGATGGCGAGAGGCATGACACTGAACATGATCCTCGCCATGCCGCAAGCAGCGCAGCTTGGCCTGACAAAGGAAAAAGCGGAAGCGCTCCTGGTGGAAGTCAACAAGCGCGTCTAAACGTTACTTACTACCTGGCAAGATCGCCCGCTGGTTGTTGGGCGATCTTGTTGTTTTCCACCTCAATGGTGTTCATATAGCCGAGCGGCGAGTGAGGGGATAATCGGTCAGCATATGCCAGACGCAAAAAATCCGACCATCACAGAAGTCGAGCGAATTGCTGCCCTGGCTGATCCCGCGCTGCGTAACCTGCATATTACGCAATGCTATCACGAGCTGGCGGTGGTGTTGGCAGAGCGTACGGGTGGAGGCGCTAACTGGTGCAGCTTTGCCACATGGGCATCCAAACAAGCAGGGCAGACGATTCGCAAAGAGGATCTGGGGCGAACGCTCGAAGATACTCTGGGATCGCAAGCCGCGGCACTGCAGGCAGCACAAGAACTCAGGGCAGCCGCCTTGCGGTTGGGCGCCAGGCTCCAGGTCGAAGAGCTCTTGAAGCTGGCCTGGAAAGCTTATGACCCCCAATCAGCCTTCGAGCGTTCGAGCGCCGCGGTGGCGCGCGGCAACCTGAAGGTATTTGCTGAGATCGCTTGGGAGTTTGCCCGCTTCTCTGCGGACTGCCTGCCCGACCGGGTGTACGATGCAAACCATATCGCCCGCTTTGTAGAGCAATTGCGTCCTGGCAACCCACCGGACGGTCAAGATTACCTGCGCAAGGCTTTCCTGAATTACTACCAGGCGCTTTTTAAGCAGGACGAGAAAGCAAAAAATGAGTTACTGTTATTAGCCAACCTGGAGATTGGATTTCACGAGCAGACGCGCTTACAACCTGAGATTAACGAAGCGCTTGCTGCACCGATCATATCCCCGCAAGATTTCGCTCGCAACCTGCTCGATGCAATGCGTCCCGAAGGCGGCTGGCGCAGAGAATTGGCCTGGTTGATCATGCGCCTGCTGGGGAGGCTGACGGATTTTGATGCAGTCGTTGGGACCTATGTCGCTGAGGCGCAACGCCAGGCACAATTATTGGTCACTGAGACGATGATGACAATTGAGCTGCCGCACAACACGCGCTTGCGGCTGGGAGATGATCTGGCGGCAGGATTTCCGCCCCTCTTGCAACAATTAAGCAATCCCGATCTGCTGGAGCTGCTGGCGCAGATCGATCCGACGCCAGATAGCACGCGAGAATCGGGGGCAGAGTACTGGGGGGATTTGGCTGACAGGATTCACTTCATTGCAGACATGTTTCGCTGTTACCAGATGTCTCCCGAGTTGCTGGAGCCGCCATTTGCGCCAGACCAGATTCCAGCTCTGCCTGGAGAAGCTTGAGTAAAGGTTAGCTGCATGTAGCAGCGATCAAGGCTATTGATCTCTATCATGATGCCGGATAAATGAAAAGGGCTGCCTGGATTTACTGGGCAGCCCTTTGTTTATCGATAACCAGCTCAACGGTAGGTAGCTGGATTTTTAGTCGTCGTCATCGTCGTCATCGTCGTCATCGTCGTCGTCATCGTCGTCATCATCGTCATCGTTGTCGTGATCGTCTTTATCATCGTCACCGTTGGGCGAGCTATCGTCGCTGTCGTCACCGGAACTGTCATCGTCAGAGCTATCGTCACCGAAGCTGTCGTCGTCAGAGCTGTCGTCACCGAAGCTGTCGTCGTCAGAACTGTCATCACCGGAGCTGTCGTTACCAGAGTTGTCGTCACCAGAGCCGGAGAAGCCAACCGGCTCAACCTCACGGATCGTGGGGACGCCGTTAGCGTCCAGGTACAGGTGCACTTTTACCTGCGCACCGGGTTGGATCATGCCCTTGATCTCGGTTGCGGCTGTGGTGCGGTACACTTTGCCATCGATCTTCCAGGCAGTCTGGGTGATTTCTTCAACCGTTCCAAAGATTTCGTTTTCATCGTCGCCGGGTTTGTCATCAGCATTATTAGCGCTTTGGTCATCGCTGAGATCGTCGGCAGATGCGCCCAGCGCTGCCAGCTCGATCTCACGGACGGTAAGCGCACCGTTCTCGCCTGTGTAGACATGGACTTTGACTTGTGCGCCGGGCTGGATCGAGCCCTTAATCTCGGTCGTGGCGGTGAACTGGTAGACCTTGCCATTGATTGTTACGGAATCCGCAGCAATGGTTTCAACAACGCCTACGATCTCAGTCTCTCTTGGCGTGCTGATGCGGCTGGACTCGGCAGAACGGCGGGCAAATGCTACACCTACAACGCTAATCGCCAGCAAGACCAAAACAAACAACGGGGCAAAGAACTTGTAACTGGGTTTCATAGCTAAATCTCCTTTTCGCGAATTGAGTATTGAATAATGATTGGGTTGTTGTGTGTTACACCTTACTTGTTGGGAAAAGGGGTAAAAAGTCGCGCAAGATCCGGGTTTCTAAGTAAAGATTAACCTTAGCCTGATTTCTGCTTGCGGTGGGCGCATCCTTCTCTCACCTCGGAGATTGCCAATCATCCAATGAAACGCTAATCTTTTTCCATCACTTTGATGATATACTTGCGCTTCGATCCAATTGTGGATCGCAAGCTATAGGGAAATTGTTTTGATCATTCCGAATGATTGCCCGGCAGAGTTTGGTCGGGCTTTTTTGCTGCCTACGCCAGCGCCACTCGTAAGGAGTGCCTGACAGCGCACGGCAGCCGGGAATAGGACCTGCGCAGGTCGTGTTAGAAAGCGGAGTCATCAGAACACCCCGATATATTAGGAGTATTTTGATGACAACTGAATTTGATGTATTCAACCTGCACCCGCGCCTGGTTCAGACTGTATCTGACCTCGGCTACACCAGCCCCACCCCCATCCAATCTGCAGTGATTCCACTGATGCTCAACGGGCAAGACGTGATTGGCCAGGCGCAGACCGGCACCGGCAAGACCGCCGCCTTTGGGCTGCCCATCTTGCACCAGTTGGACACACAGGCGAGCGGGATTCAAAGCCTGGTGTTGACCCCCACCCGCGAGCTGGCAATCCAGGTAGCCCAGGCAATCATGGACTACGCCGGTTCCAACCAGCCGCGCCTGCTGGCTGTCTACGGCGGGCAGCCCTATC
>JBFYSV010000094.1:0-3234 GCA_041301185.1 Anaerolineae bacterium | reverse complement strand
TTCATGAACCTTGCCCCCCACAACCTGCCTGAGAAACTGGATGAGATGCATCGAACCCTACTGGTGGGTCAGGTCTGGCGGGGTGAGCTGATGTACCGCAAAAAAGACGGTAGTTTGTACGATATCCAGATGAGCATCGCGCCGGTGCGGGATCAATCCGGGAAAATCGTGAATTATGTCGGCAGCCTGCAGGATATCACCGTGCAAAAAGAACTGGATCGGATGAAAGATGTTTTTGTCTCGGATGTCTCGCATGAGCTGCGGACGCCAACCACCAACATCAGCCTGTACCTGGAGCTGTTGGAATACGCGCCGCAAGCGAAACGCGAAGAATACCTGAATATTCTAAAAGAGCAGGCTCACCAATTACGCAAGCTTGTGGAAGATATCCTTGATCTTTCTCGCCTGACGATGGGCAGGCACAAGAAGGTCGAATTTTCGGCTGTTGATCTGAACACAATAACCAATCAGATTATCACCGCACATGTTCCGCTTGCGGAAGCATCCGGGCTTAGCCTGGAGTTTGAACCTTGCGACGACATACCTCAGGTTCGGGGTGAAGAAAACCAGCTGGCCAGGTTAATAACGAACCTGATATCCAATGCACTACGGTATACGGCTCAAGGTGGGGTAAGTGTTCGTACCTCGTCCGTGGATCACCAGGTGTGTTTATGGGTGAAGGATTCTGGGATGGGAATCGATCCGGAAGATTTGCCTCATCTTTTTGAGAGGTTTTATCGTGGTCGCCGGGTCCGGCAGACTCGTATCCATGGCACCGGTCTTGGTCTGGCAATCGTAAAGGAGATTGTTGATCTGCACGAAGGTAAAATTGAAATCCGCAGCAAAGTCGATGAGGGTTCGAACATTTGCGTGCGATTACCGATGTTTGATGAGTGATTATGGCTGGCGAAACGATCCTGATTGTTGAAGATAACGATATCCTGAGGCAGGGCTTAGAGGCATTGTTGCAGGCTGAGGGCTATATGGTGTTAACCGCTGCCCATGGCTATGAAGCACTCCAACAGATGCAGTCCGTTGCTCCGGACCTGATATTATCCGATATCTCCATGCCGGAGATGGATGGCTATACATTCTTTGAGCAAGTACGGGGTCATCCGGGGTGGGTATCGATCCCATTTATCTTTCTGACTGCCCGCAGGGGCCGGGAGGATATCTTTGCTGGCAAAAAATTGGGAGCAGAAGACTACCTGGTTAAACCAGTTACCCGATTAGAGCTAACTACAACCATCCGTTCGCGGTTGGAACGCAGCCACCAGCTCTTGCTGGCACAGCTGCAACAGGCATATTCCTCAACGCTAATCATGCTGGCGAACGCAATTGAGTTACGTGACCAGTACACGCGCGGTCATGTGGAACGAGTGCGGGATCATGCGCTCATTTTGGGGAGGCAGATTGGTTTGACGTCCAACCAGATGGATCAGATCTTCTACGGCAGCCTGCTACATGATATTGGTAAGATCCATATACCGGAAAGTGTATTAAAGAAACCGGGTCCATTGAGCGAAACCGAATGGGTTGAAATGAGAAAGCACCCGGTAATTGGCGTCGAAATGGTTAAAGATATCGCCTACCTGGCGCCGTCCATCCCGGTGATTCGGAGCCATCACGAGCGTTGGGATGGCACTGGTTACCCAGATGGCCTGGCTGGGGAAGCCATTCCCCTGGTGGCGCGAGTTGTCACAGTAGCAGACTCGCTGGACGCCATGTCCACATCTCGACCTTACCAGAAAGCTTTGTCTCCCGACCAGGCATACGAAGAGATCTTGCGCGGCAGCGGGAGCCGGTATGATCCTGGTGTGGTGCGTGCCTTTCAGAAATCCTGGGATCAAATCAGGGAAAATCTCAAATAGCTTACAGCAAGCTTTTTGCCAAACAAGATAATCTTTGTGCTTGGCCGTAAATGTCTTTACAAATAAACCGTATTAAGTCGGCCAATCATTTAAGCAATTCGCCAGTTTGATATGGATTTTTGTGAAGATACCCTTGGCGAATTGGATTTACATAGCAAGAGGTTTATAGAACACTTCAGGGGGCTTTCGTTTGGTTATATTTCCGGCAGCGTAAGCCAAACGCAGCAATACATGTTCCTCCCATGGACGGCCGATGGCTTGAATCCCAATTGGTAGATTCTCGGGATCATATCCAGCTGGAAAGGAGATCGCGGGATGTCCGGTCAGGTTGGCAACGGTTGCGAAACGCATGATTTCGGTAAGCGTGGTTAGATCGGATTCGCCATCCGGCTGGGCATCGAGGCGGATGAGAGGCGCGGTAATTGCAGTCGTGGGGGTGAAGATGGCATTCACATCCCGGAATGCAGTTTGCATGCTCTCAATCAGCTGGGTACGGACACGCTGTGCTTTGATATAGTCGCGGGCATTGAATGTGCGCGCCAGGGATATATTCAAGCGGGCATCCAGGCCGAAATCTTTGCGGTGTATGCGATCATATCGATCCAGGGATGTGACCATCTCTGCGGTAATTGTGATGATATGAGCTACCCGGGCTGCTTCTAGTTGTGGGATCTTTATTTCTCTCAGCTTTGCACCCATTTTTTGCAGATTTGAGAGCATACTCTGACACGCTTCAACCACGGATGGCGCAGCATGATGGAACCAATCCCAATAGACACCGAGAGTCAGGTCACTCAAGTCCATTTCCGTGATTTTCTCCAGATTGAGAGGTGGTTGGAGGAGCGAGTTTGGATCTTTCGGATCTGTTCCGGCAATAATCGCATAGCCAATGGCAGCATCCAATGCATCGACTGCAATCGGCCCTAAATGTCCCATGCTCCAGGTGAGAGGCGCAGCGCCGTACTCGCTGACTCGGCCAAAGGTGGGTTTTAAGCCCACTACCCCGCAAAATGCGGAAGGTATGCGAATGGAGCCGCCGCCGTCGGCGCCAATTGCGAGAGGGCATAAACCCGAGGCAACCGCAGCTGCTGAACCGCTGGAGCTGCCGCCAGTATGGTGATGCACAGAGTATGGATTGTGAACTGTGCCGTGGTGAGGATTTAATCCGGTCACGCCAATCCCAATTTCGTGCATATTGGCTTTGCCAATGAGTAAGGCTCCGGCAGCACGCAGGCGAGCGACAACAGTAGAATCGTGCTGAGCCGGATTTTTCCCAAGGAATTTCGTGCCAACCGTGGTGGGATAAGGTACCTGGTCAACCTCATCCTTAACAGCTACTGGAACACCATCCAGTATGCTGATA
>JBFYSV010000093.1:0-12898 GCA_041301185.1 Anaerolineae bacterium | reverse complement strand
GCGAGGCAACCCGACAGGAGCAGAAAGGCGACGAGCAGGCATGCCAAGTTCCGCAGAATTCGAAAATCAGGATTATATACAGTTTGCATTGAGACCACCTTCACCGATCAAGAAATATCCTGGTTGTAGGGGCACAGCACAAGGTCGATATCCGATTGTACACTATTCTCTTGCTGTGCCCCTACGAATAGACGTCGTGCCTGGTGTAGCAGTTCCGAACCGGGTGCATTTCTCATCGGGGTACAGGCTGGACACTTGCGCCTCCATATTATAATAGCCTGACAAGGATGGTATAAAACGAATTGCTTCGACCAGCCAAGGGTGCTGGTCTCGCAATGACAGAATAACACATAGGAGCCTAGCGGTATGCAAAACACCCACAAATCCCGTTTCATTGCAGTCTTTGCTCTCCTGGGGGGATTGGGGTTGGCAATCATCATCCTGGCGGTGACGGCAGTCTCGGCGGCGGAGGGGCAAGCCAGCCGCTGGCAGGCCACCCAGACCACGCCGGCGCCAAGCGCCACGATTACCGCTTCACCCACAGTCTCGCCGACCCCTTCACCCAGCCCGACCCCCACCCCGGTGGCGGCGATCTACATGCCGTGGATGAGCGTGTTCAAGACTCCTGCGGTGGAGCTGCTCAGAGCGCTGACCAGCGACCAGAACGGCGGCAAGCTGCAAGCCTTCCTGCCGGGCGAGACGATCCTCTACAAAGCCGGTGGGGTGAACAATACCGGTGAGGCGGCACAGGTCGGGTTGCGCTGGGATCTGGACGGCCCGTGCGCAGCGGGGGTGGTGTACAGCAATACGCTGACCGTCGCGCCATTGTGGGAGACGGTGCATTATTCCACCGCGCCTGGCTGTAGCGGCGTGTTCACCGCCACCGCCAGCCTGCGTTACGAGGCGCTGGAGCAGAGCCGGGTGACGCGCTACGCGGTCAACCCGCCGGGCAGCATCCAGGTCAACGTGCAGCACGGCTTCGATAAATGCTACTTCCCCGACCTGGACGACATGGAGACCTGGTGGCTGAAAAGCCCGTACGTGGTATATAACCTGTACCTGGGCGGGATCAGCTTTGCCTGCGACGACCAGCCCCTGGACGCGGTGTGGGTGCACCAGGCTGCCCAGCAGGGCTGGCAGTTCATCCTGGCATGGGTGGGACCCCAGGCGCCCTGTTCAAAATTCAAGCATAAATTTTCGGAAGACCCGGATGAAGCCTATATAGAAGGCCGGGAAGAAGCCTCCTCAGCCCACTCGGCGGCGGTCAATCTTGGCTTCTTCGGGCCGAAAGTGATCTACTACGACCTGGAGTCGTACTCCGGGGCGGATGCCGAGTGCCGGGATGCCGCCAAGCAGTTTCTCAAAGGCTGGAGCGAGAAGCTGCACGACCTGGGGGAGAAATCTGGGGCATACGGAGCGCCGTGCACCTCGTACATCAGCGATTGGGCGACGGTCGCCACGCCGCCCGACGATGTGTGGATCGCCCACTGGTACCTGGACGAATACGACCCGGACGCCACGGTATGGGATACGCCTTGCCTGTCGGACAGCCTGTGGCCGGGGAGCCGGCGCCTGAAGCAGTACGCCGGCGGGCACGATGAGACCTGGGGCGGCGTGCGGTTGAGAATTGACTCGAATGTGCTCAACGGCGAGGTCAACCTGTTGCCGGTGGGCGCTGCGGAAGCCAGCCAGCCCGGGCTGGCGCAGGTGCTGCTGGAGCGCGAGTCTGAGCCTCTGCGCGACCTGGGTTTATTTTCGCATAGCCAAGGTTGGGTGATCGCCGATGAGCGCCTGCTGGTCACGCAGGACGGTGGGGGGAGCTGGCAGGACATCACCCCGCAATTGGAGGGCGATCTGGGGGTGGGATCTGGCGCAGGGGGCACGCACCTGCTCGGGGTGGAATTTTACGACCACTTGCACGGCTGGGCGGCGCTGGCGACCGGCGGGTTGGATGGGCTGGCTATCGCCCACACCCGGGACGGAGGCCTTTCCTGGCAGATCGAAAGGCTGCCGGTGGGTATTTCTCCGGACGAGGCCGGGGTTGAAAGGGCTTATTTCGAGGTGCTGGATGCCAATCGCACATACCTGGCCCTGAAACTGCACAGCGGGAACAGCTTCAGCCTGGGCCGGCTGTTTTATCTACAATCTGAGGGGGGGCGAGGGATAGAATGGGAGGAGCGCAGCCTGCCGATCGGCGAAGCGGTGCGCTTCGCCAACGAGTTGAACGGATGGACGAGCGGCGGGGCAGACGGCAAGCAAGCCTACCGGACCTCAGACGGGGGCTGGAGCTGGGAGGAAATGCAGAAAAATTCGCATAGTCAGCTATATGTTGACGGAAGTGGCTCGTCTGAGGCGGCAGAGGACGGGCTGGAAGTTCTGGATAATCTACCGGAAGGGACGCTGGCTGCCGATGCGACACCAGAGGGCTATACCTGGGCAATTGTCCAGCGCGGTGCCTGCCAGGGAGAGAAACGATCTGGCGAGACGGTGACCTGCACGCAAAGTTGGGCGTTGCTGGCGAGCGAGGATGGGGGCAAAACCTGGGAGGAAATCGCGGTGGAACCTGACCCGGGCGGCTAATCCTGATGACTCCAGGTAAACCGGTGACCCTGGAGGAAGCGGTGCTTCTCGTTCGTATCCCAATACGTAACTCCGCCTGACCCAAGCACCTCGCAGTGCTCGCCATCGCTGACTAAGGCTGTATTGGCTTCTATGCCCACGATTGTGGTGCGCTTCCCCGCCAGCTGGCGCAGCAGAAAAAGCATCTGCTTGGGAAATTCGTTAAAATGCGGGATGACAACCGCCCCAGGCAGCAGGTTGAAGGCTGGCTTCGAAACGGGAAAGCCGATGATCTTGCCGCCCATCACCATCGCCCCGGCGCTGCAACCTGCCAGGATACCGCCGTCCGCCAGGACTGACAGGATGGCTTCCCATGCCAGTGTGCCAGCCAGGCTGCTGAAAAGGTAACCTGGACTACCCCCGGACAGGTACACGAAATTGGCCTGCTCAATTATTTGTGCAAGATGGATATCATTCGCGCTGCGGAGGTCTATCACCGGCAGCGTAGATACCTCCAGACCCAGGCGGGTGAAGTGTTCTACGCCCAACTGCGACCAGTAGGCAATCCGTTCTGCACCCTCTTTGCCGGCTGCGGTAGGTAAACAGACCACACGCGCAGGTTTTTCAAGCCTACGGAGGAGATCCCGGTCGACCGCTTCCATGGGAGGCAGGTATTCGCCGCTGCCAACGAGTGCGATGGTCATTTGTTCTGCTCTCTTAGCCTGGTGATGCAATGCCGATCAGGCGCAGTGCGCCGGGTGAATGGGATCAGCCCGATTATAATAGAGAGAATTATAGTCCAAATTAATTCGGATCCATCTCTATTGCTTGCTTTTGGTGCGAATCTTGAGGGAGGCTGGTATAACCGCACAGATCCACGAGCGACTCAAATACGAAGGCGAAGACCTGTCCATGGCCTATTGCCCGCCGGTCCCGATAGGGCACCCACGGATTCTGGAGATCGACATCGAGAAACGCGACTACGATCCGCAGGATAGCGTAATTTTGTTCTCAACAGCCTGCTGGCGGCGTTACCAGGGCAGCTGGGAGGTCAAGGGCGGGCGATTCTACCTGACCGGCTTGCGCGGCCTGTACCGATTGGTGGGCGACGAGCCGCTGATGGCGGACTGGTTCACCGGCATGATCCGCATCCCCAAGGGCAGGCTGCTGCAGTACGTCTACATGGGTTTTGGCTCGGTCTACGAGAAGGAGCTGCACGTCAAGATCGAGGCTGGGGTGGTCACCGGGTCGCGGGTGGTCGACAACCGCGGCAAGCGGTTCGATGAGCGTTCGCTGGGCTGGAACAACCTGCCGGGCGGCGAGAACAGCTTCCCGGGGGATGACGAGTTGTGATGGGGATTTGCGAATGCCTGCTGGCGCCGCCAAAGAACCTGGCGCTGGTCAGATGGCTGGGGATGGACGCCAGCTTTGGCGAAGCCTCGATCTATGTGTGCCCGGAATGTCGTCAATACTGGCTAAGGGTACAGTACGAAGATGAGGCCTTCACCGAATCCGGGCGCTGGTACCTGGGGGCGGTCACCAGCGAGCAGGCTGCTGCGCTGGAAGCTGAGGCGGCAGCAGGCGCCCTGGAGCAGCTGAGCTGGTATTACTACGGGGGCAGCTACTACGGGGGATGGACGGGAAAAACGTCTGGGAAAATTCTTTCTGCGTATTAAATTTGCGACGTTCATCTTGACAGAACGTGTGTTCTAATATATAATCCCATAAACAGACACATATTATCCAATTTACCCAGGAGGAATTTCTATGAACCGTTTTACCCATTTCGAGCTGGCGAGCGATGATCTGGAGAAAACCGCCGCCTTTTACCGGGAGGTTTTCGGCTGGCAGATCAACAAGTGGGAAGGACCGGTCGATTACTGGTTGGTGATGACCGGCGACGAGAGCACCCCGGGCATCAACGGCGGGCTGATGGAAGCCGGGGGCGGCTTCAGCGGCACGATCAACACCATCGAGGTCGAGGATATCGACGCCGCCCTGGCGAAGGTGCTGGCAAATGGCGGCGAGATTGTTATGGAAAAAGGAGCCATTCCCAGCGTGGGCTACCAGGCGTATTTCAAGGATAACAGCGGCATTGTGATAGGGCTGCACCAGGCGGACCCCACCGCAGGGATGGGCGGCTAGATGGACGAACCAACTTCCCGAAAGCTTTAAGCTTTCGGGAAGTTGGTATATCGAGATAGAATCCCGACCGACGGGGAGGCAGTGAGATTGCTTCAGTCGCTACGCTCTTTCGCAATGACAGCCGGGGATCCAAAAGTGTATAATACGCATAAGATGTGGCGATGGGGTTCGCCGTAACCGCCGTATGGCTGATGACTCCTACTAATCTTACCTGCGATAGGAGTCGCGTGTGGAAAAATTGATCCTCATCGGTTTCGGTGGTTTTATTGGCTCTGTGATGCGTTATCTGGTCAGCGGTTACGTGCAAACCATCTCAAGATCCAGCACCTTCCCCTACGGAACCCTGGCTGTCAATGTGATCGGAAGCTTCATCATTGGGTTCTTGTTCTATTTTATTGAAATCCGAAGCAGCCTGAATCCACAAATGCGGGCTTTGCTCCTGTTTGGTTTCTTAGGAGCATTCACCACCTTTTCAACGTTTAGTCTGGAGACATACAACCTGCTGCGCAGCGGGGAGTTGATGCCCGCTTTGGTGAATGTGAGCGCCAATTGCGTACTAGGGGTAATGGCAGTGTGGGCGGGCAGGACTTTGCCCATGATGATCTGGAGGTAAATCCAATGGAACTGCTCCAAGAAGGTTACCTGTTGCGAATATTCATCGGGGAGAGCGATAAAAAGGACGGCAAACCGCTCTACGAATGGTTGGTGTTGGAGGCAAAAAAGATGGAGCTGGCAGGGGCGACTGTGTTGCGAGGCGTGATGGGTTTTGGACCGACCAGCCGCATCCACACGACCAAAATCCTGCGATTATCGCAAGACCTGCCCATCATTGTAGAGATCGTCGATACCTGTGATCGCCTGGAACGCTACCTCGAGATGATCGATGCCTCCATTGAGGGTGGCATGGCTACCTTGGAAAAAGCACAAGTCCATTTCTATCGCAAGAAGATCTGAATTCTTACCCCAAGGAAGGGCACTAAACCATAGAGAAAATCTTAAATTCACTCTGTGGGCTCCGTGCGCTCTGTCGTGAAGGCGTTAAAACTTCCCGAAAGCTCGAAGCTTTCGGGAAGTTTTTAAATGTGAACTTCTTTACAATATGCCGTCTTTCAGGTATCATTTGACCGATTAGCTAGAGGAGCGTATTCCCCCGGATGGAAAAAACCTTACAGTTATTAAAAGAACTGACCGAAGCGCATGGCGTGCCCGGATATGAAGCCCCTGTCCGGGCCGTAGTACGCCAGTACATGGAATAATCACCAATCTTTGGAGGCCTAATGTCCGACCTGATCAGTCAAATTACCGCCGATCTTAAGAAGCAAATCGAAGATTTCAAGCCCGGGATGGAAGTGCGCGACGTGGGCACGGTGGCGGAGGCCGGCGACGGCATCGCCCGGGTGCACGGTCTTTCGGATGTGCGCGCCCAGGAGCTGGTCCAGTTCCCCAACGGTGTGCTGGGGATCGCCTTCAACCTGGAAGCCGATACGGTTGGCGTAATCATCATGGGCGAGTATTCCGAAATCGAGGAAGGCATGAGCGTGCGCTCGACCGGGCGGATTGCATCGGTGCCGGTTGGCGACGGAATGATCGGGCGGGTGGTCAACGCCCTGGGGCAGCCGATTGATGGCAAAGGTCCCATCCAGGCTGATCAGTACCTGCCCATCGAGCGCATTGGTCCAGGCGTGGTGCAGCGTAAAGACGTGGATACCCCGGTGCAAACCGGGATTAAAGCCATCGACTCGATGATCCCCATCGGGCGGGGGCAGCGCGAGCTGATTATTGGCGACCGCCAGACCGGCAAGACCGCCCTGGCGATTGACACGATCATCAACCAGAAGGGCAAAGACCTGCTGTGCATTTACGTGGCGATCGGGCAGAAGAAAGCCGCCATCGCCCGCACGGTTGCCCTGCTGGAGCGCTTCGGGGCGATGGAGTACACCACAGTGGTGGTGGCAGCCGCGGATGAGGCGGCTACATTGCAGTTCATTGCTCCTTACGCCGGTTGCGCCATCGGCGAGGCGTTCATGGAGACCGGCCGCGACGCCCTGGTGGTGTACGACGACCTATCCAAGCACGCCTGGGCGTACCGCCAGGTATCCCTGCTGCTGCGCCGCCCGCCAGGACGTGAAGCCTACCCGGGGGATGTGTTCTACCTGCACTCCCGCCTGCTGGAGCGGGCAGCCCGCCTGGCAGACCAGTTTGCGATTGTCCCCAAAGATTATCCGCATCCCCAGGCTGAAGCCAGCGATGCCCTGAACGGGAAGCTGTACAGCGGACCGCTGGCGCAGCACAACGCCACCGAGGCGCACAAAGCCCTGTCAGATGCCGACCAGTACCAGGTGCTCAAGGTGAAAGGCTCCGGCGGCTCGCTGACCGCACTGCCGATCATCGAGACCCTGCTGGGCGATGTCTCGGCGTATATTCCCACCAACGTGATCTCGATCACCGACGGGCAGATCTACCTGGAGGGCAACCTGTTCTACGCTGGCATCCGCCCGGCTGTGAACGTGGGCATCTCGGTCTCGCGGGTGGGCGGCGACGCCCAAACCCGGGCGATGAAGCAGGTGGCAGCCCGCTTGCGCCTGGATATGGCCTCATTCCGCGAGCTGGCGGCGTTTGCCCAGTTCGGCTCCGACCTGGATAAATCCACCCAGGCGCAGCTAAACCGCGGCCTGCACCTGCAGGAGATCCTCAAGCAGCCGCAGTACGCGCCGATCTCGCTGGAGAACCAGGTGATCATTATTTTCGCGGGGACGCGCGGCTATACCGACCAGGTTCCGCTGGACCAAATGCGCCGCTTCGAGCTGGAGCTGGTGCGCTTCATGGAAACCTCCAACCCGGAGATCGGCAAGGATATTGCCGAAAAGAAGCGCATTACCGATGAGAACGAGGTGAAATTGCGCGCTGCGCTGGAGGCATTCAACAGCACCTGGCAGTAGAGCCAGATCCGGCAGGTAGCGACGTTTGAACAGATTAGGCGTTACGCACTCGATTGGGATATTTGGTTTGTTTGGGCGGGCGGAACCCGCCCAAACAAACCAAAACCCCCCGAATTGCGTAAGTTCTACAGATTATTGAGAGAGGGCTATGCCATCTGCGAGAGAAGTCCGGCTGCGCATCCGCAGCGTTAAAAACATTGCCCAGGTGACGCGGGCCTTGCAGGCCGTCAGCGCGAGTAAAGTGCGCAAAGCCATGCAGGCGGTCACCAATACCCGGCCCTACGCCACCAAGGCCTGGCAGGTGCTGACCCATATCGCCGGGCAGCCCGGGCGGGATACCCTGCACCCGCTGCTGACCAGCCGGGAGCAGGTTGAGCGGGTGCTGGTGGTGCTGGTGACCGGCGACCGGGGACTGGCTGGTGCGTATAACACCAATATTGTGCGTTTTACCTCGCAATCCTTTGACCAGCACCCTGTGCCGGTGGAATACATCACTGTGGGGCGCAAAGGGCGGGATTTGATGATCCGCCGCCGCAAGGAGATCCTGGCGGAGTTCAGCAATCTGCCGGCAGCGCCGTCTTTTGCGGATGTATCCGCCATCGGGCGATTGGCGGTGGATGAGTTCCTTTCGGGGCGGGTAGACGAGGTGTACTTGGTCTACACCAATTTTGTCAACATGGTCAAGCAGATTCCGCAGGTGAAAAAGCTGCTGCCCCTGGAGGTAGGGGTGAGCACGGGGCGAGTGCAAGATTTTGCCCCGGCAGCCCGCGCAGCGGCGGCGGCTTACATCTACGAGCCAGGCCAGAACGAGATCCTGGATGAGATCGTGCCGCGCTTTACCGCCCTGCAGGTCTACCAGGCGATCCTGGAATCGCTGGCTAGCGAGCATGCTGCCCGCATGGTGGCGATGAAGAACGCCACCGATGCCGCCACCGACCTGGCAGGTGCCCTGACCCTGGAATATAACAAAGCCCGCCAACAGTCGATCACCAGCGAGATGCTGGATATCGCCGGAGGGGCTGAGGCTTTAGGCTGAGATTAATCACAAGAGAGAGCACTTCTTGATGAGTTGGAGGACTGTATGGCAAAAGGACGGATTGTTCAGGTTTTAGGTGGTGTGGTCGATGTTGAATTCCCTGCGGACCAGATGCCTGCGATTTATGAAGCCATCGAGGTGTCGATGGAAGGCGACAGCACCCTGGTGCTGGAAGTGAACAAGCACCTGGGCAACAATTGGGTGCGCTGCGTGGCGATGGACAGCACGGACGGCTTGCAGCGCGGCCGGACTGCCAACAGCACCGGCGCGCCGATCCTGGTGCCGGTGGGCCAGGAGACGCTGGGCAGGGTGTTCAACGTGCTTGGCAAGCCGGTGGACCGGCTGGGTCCGGTCAATGCCAGCCAGTACTATCCCATCCACCGCCCGGCGCCCAAGTTCTCAGACCAATCCACCCGGGTTGAGGTGTTCGAAACGGGGATCAAGGTCATCGACCTGATCGCCCCCTTCACCAAGGGCGGCAAGACCGGCATCTTTGGCGGGGCGGGCGTGGGCAAGACGGTAATCATCATGGAGCTGATCCGCTCGATCGCCACTGTGCACCAGGGCAACTCGGTGTTCGCCGGGGTTGGCGAGCGCACCCGGGAGGGCACCCAGCTCTACCGGGAGATGGTCGAATCGGGCGTGATGAAAGACACGGTGATGGTCTACGGGCAGATGAACGAGCCATCCGGCGTGCGTTTGCGGGTTGCTCTCTCGGCGCTCTCGATGGCGGAGTATTTCCGCGACCAGGGGCGGGATGTGCTGCTATTTATTGATAATATCTTCCGCTTCTCCATGTCTGGCTCGGAAGTCTCGGCGCTGCTCGGGCGCATGCCGTCGGCGGTGGGCTACCAGCCTACCCTGGCAACCGAGATGGGCGAGCTGCAAGAGCGGATCACCTCCACCCGCAGCGGGTCGATCACCTCGATGCAGGCAGTCTACGTGCCGGCAGACGATTATTCTGACCCGGCGCCGGTAGCCACATTCACCCACCTGGACGCCACAATCGCCCTGGAGCGCTCCATCTCCGAGAAAGGCATTTACCCGGCGGTGGACCCGCTGGGTTCTACTTCGCGCATTCTCGACCCGAACATCGTCGGTGATGAGCACTACGCCACGGCGCGTGAGGTACAGCGCTTGCTCCAGCGTTACAAGGACCTGCAGGATATTATCGCCATCCTGGGCGTGGACGAGCTGAGCGAAGACGACAAGATGATTGTGGCGCGCGCTCGCAAGATCGAGCGCTTCTTCTCGCAACCGTTCTACGTGGCGCAGCAGTTCACCGGATTGGAAGGTCGGTATGTCTCGCTGCGGGATACCGTGCGCGGCTTCCGCGAGATCCTGGATGGCAAGCACGATGATTTGCCCGAGCAGGCTTTTATGATGGTAGGCAGTATCGAAGAAGCCCGGGAAAAATCGCAGAATTTATAGGGAAATCGGGTAAGGAGTCTTATGCCCATTCGATGTGAGATCGTATCCCAGGACCGCATGGTGTTTGAAGGCGATGTGGATATCGTTGTCCTGCCGGGGGAGGCGGGGGAGATGGGGATCCTGCCCAACCACGCCCCCTTGCTCTCTACGCTGCGCCTGGGCTTTTTGAAGGTGCGGGTACGCGGCGAGGAGCAGGTGTTTGCCGTGGCAGGCGGGGTGGTGGAAGTACAGCCGGATATCGTCACCGTGCTGGCAGATGCTGCCGAAAACGTCGAGGAGATCGATGTCGCCCGGGCGGAAGCAGCCCGGCGCAGGGCAGAGGAGTTCCTCAAAGCCGGACCGCCGCCGGATACAGACACCTACTTGAAGATGGAAGCCGCTCTCAAGCGCTCGAACCTGCGCCTGGAGGCGGCGCGCCGCTTCCGCCGCAGCCAGCCATCCCGCCCGTACGGGGGCGGTGAGGGAGAATCGTAGCCAGATATGGCGCTTTTTTCAAAAGAACTGGGCATCGACCTGGGCACCTTTTTTATCCGTGTGGCGGAAGGCGAGCGGATTGTCCTGGAAGAACCCACCATGGCGGCTATTGTGGTCGACGAGCAAAAGATGGTCGCCTGGGGTCAAGAAGCCCTGGATATGTACGGCCGCGTGCCAGAGAGCATGGAAGTCACTCGCCCCATGCACAATGGGGTGATCGCCGATTACGAAGTCACTGAATATTTATTAGAAGCCTTATTGCGCAAGCTCAGCGGACCAATGCGGTTCATGCGGCCGCGGATCATGGTCACTGTGCCGTATGGAGTGACCAGTGTGGAGAGCCGGGCGGTGCACGAGGCAGCCCTGCAAGCCGGCAGCCGGGAGGCTTATTTGATCCAACAGCCGCTGGCAGCTGCCCTGGGCGTAGACCTGCCGATCAGCACACCATCCGGTAATATGCTGCTCTGTTTGGGGGGCGGCGCCACGCAAGCAGCGGTGCTGGCGATGTATGGTATTGTGACAGCTGAGACCCTGCGCGCTGGGGGTGTTGCCCTGGACGAAGCTATCATGGCTTATATGCGCAAGAAGTACGGGCTGATCATCGGGCAGATGACCGCCGAGCAGATAAAGATAAAGATCGGCGCGGCGGTACCCCTGGAAGAAGAGCAAAGCATGGAGATCCAGGGCCAGGACCAGGTGAGCGGCTTGCCGCGCCCGGCGACACTGACGACCGGCGAGGTGGTGGAAGCGATGCACGACCCGCTGATGGATATCATCGAAACAGCCCGCCGGGTGCTGGAGAAGACTCCCCCCGAGCTGGTCTCGGACATCATCGACCGGGGTGTGGCGGTGACGGGAGGCGGGGCGCTGCTGCGCGGCATGGACCAGCTGCTGACCAAGGAGCTGGGCGTGCCGGCTTACCGGGTGGATAACCCGACCACCTGCGTG
Source organism: Anaerolineae bacterium (assembly GCA_041301185.1). GTDB lineage: Bacteria > Chloroflexota > Anaerolineae > Anaerolineales > UBA4823 > JAQBDA01. Next base: position 1,366 of record JBFYSV010000093.1, on the reverse strand, counting down.
GCAGAAGGCGCAGCCCGGGCGTTGAGCCTGTACCCGCTCATCCGGCGTAATTTGCCACCGGTGTAAATTGATACAGTTGATTCTTTGGGCGGGCGTGAATAAAACATGCCCACCTTTTATTTAACGTGGATTTTGGGTGGGTATAAGCATGGAGCATTGATGTCTTTCCGAGGAGCGTTCTTTGCGACGAGGAATCCCTGCAATGATGATCTTATGATCTGCACCGCAGGGATTCCTCGCTGCGCTCGGGATGACATAGCCGGCAGCCGGTAGGATGGGTTGAGCGAACCCATCCCGGATGCTTATTGATCATTAGCTAAGCGAAACCTAGTTACGGGTCTCGCGTACTTATTCCACGCCTAATCTAACTAATTGTTCCTTAGCCCTTGCTCGCGTCCAAGGATCTGGATTCCGGGAAAGACACGTCTTGAAATTTGCCGCGGCTACAGCCAGCTGATGTAGTCCTAGAAGCGCCAGGCCTCGGTAGTAGTATGCTAACGAGTTGTCAGGTGTCGTTAGGATCATTTTGTCCCAATACTTGATAGACTCCCAGTACTCATTCAATTTCAGGTATACCAGGCCAAGGTTTAGGTAACCTTTCGGATCAGCGCACAAATCTACAAGGCGTTGTTCTATCCAGGAGCAATACCACTCAAGGAAGGTGGGGGTGGCTGATAGATGTGGAAGTGGATTACGCCCTCCCATCCGAATGCCGCTTACCCCTCTTGGACGTCGAGCTGGTCTCCAGGCTGTCAGAACCTCTCCGGTTACCTCCCATACGCTCCCGGCAGCATCTCCGTTAATGACCAGCACGTAGAAATCATACTCCCCGCCGTCGTCGGCTATTGTAATGGAGCCGTTTGCGGGATAGAGACCGGTTAACCACGGGCGGTTGCTCTCCTCGGGAACACTACGGTTATACACTTCCGCCTGCGCTCGAGTGAATTGGAAGGGCCGGCTGGGCCGTGGCGGACCGGGGTACTGCCTCTTGTGTTCTGACAGAAACTTCCAAAACTCCTGTACCCCGTCTACATTGTCTGTCTCCAGAAATTCGCAAAGATCCTCGAAGCTTTCACTTCTCTCCAAAAGCTCGCGTAGATATCTCAGCCTATCGCTTTCTTCGGGGAGTGATCCTTGATCCCCCGTGGGGCGACCAAGCTCAGCCAATATCCTGTCGGGGCTCCACATCCTATACGGGCCAGACTTGTAACCGATGCGCAGAAGGAATTCTTTATATTCATAGGGGAGCTGAACTCCCAACTCGCCTTCTAAATGGATTATTTCGGCTTCAGGCACCGGATCGATAATGTACCCCATGTGCTCGAGCGCAAGGATTATTTCACCTAACTGGAGAGCTACCCTGCTT
>JBFYSV010000089.1:0-21525 GCA_041301185.1 Anaerolineae bacterium | reverse complement strand
ACCCGGGAGGTACTCCCGGATATACCCGCTTGCTAGAATACTGGAAATGGATCATTCTGAGGATCGCAGCCAGGACAGCGAGCAGCGCCAGGGCGCAGCGGACTCATCTTCAATCGATCACGATACCCATGCGTTCGTGGTCAAGCTGTGGAAGGAGGAGCCGGCGCTCTGGAGAGGCCATATCACCCATGCCTACACCGGTCAGCAGCGTCACTTCCAGGACCTGGAAAAGATCCTCGCATTCATCCGCTCGTTTTTGCACTAGGGAGTTTTCCTACCAGGCAGTATGAGCCAATACACCGCCATTCGCGCTGTCAGCGAATCGTTACAGCAGATTTTAGAGCAATACATCACCGATCCCGGGGTGAGCGTGGAGCTCAAATCTCCCAAAGAGATGCACTCCGATCAGGATACGGGCATCTCGGTGTGGATGTACCGTGTCACGCGCAACGAGCATGCCCTCAACCATCCCCCAGAGCGGCTGGGCCTCAACCAGGTGCGCCGCCAGCCGCTGCCTGTGAACCTGCACTACCTGGTCACGCCGATGATGAGCGACCCGCTCGATGAGCAAGAGTTGCTCGGGCGCGTGTTGCAGGTCTTTAACGATCATCCCTTGCTGAGCGGGGCAGACCTGGCTGGCGCTCTATTGGGCAGCCAGTCCGAGTTCCGCATCTCGCTGGAGACCCCCACCCTGGAAGAGCTGACCCGGGTGTGGGAGGCGCTGCAAGAGTCTTACCAGGCGTCGGTCAGCTACCTGGTGCAGGTGATCCTGATCGATTCCGAAGAACCGCCGCAGGCCAGCCCGGTGGTGCTGCAGCGCCAGGTCACCCACAGCCAGATCGTTTCTTCAGGTGGATGATGTTTGCAAATCGCTACCAGGTCCAGGTGGGCAGTCGCCTTTACAGCGTGGTCGATGATTTGATCAGCAGCTACCAAGTGCTGATGGTGGGGCGAGTCACCTCCACCCCCTCTGGGGCTGCGCTGCTGCCGGCGGTGCAGGTAGACCACCCCGGCGTGCAGGTCAAGACCGGGCGGGACGGCTTTTTCTGCCTGGCGGCGCACGTACCGCTGGTTTTCCCCGACCTGGACACAACTGCCTACAACCTGAACCTGATCCTCCAGGCGGAGCGCCACCAGCCGCTTTCCGTCCCTGTGTCCATCCCGGCAGGCAGCGCTTTTCCCCTGCCCGGGCTGGATTTATCCCTGCATTACCAGCCACTGCGCATCCAGGGCTGGGTGACGATGGGCATCGGCGGGGCGGTGGTAGGGCTGGCAAGGGTGGAGATCGACCAGGCAAACTTGCTCACCCTGCGCACCCCGCTGCATTTTGACCACCCTGCCGGAACGCCGGTCAGCGCCTGCACGTTTGCCAGCCTGGGCGCAGCGCGGGTGCTAGACCAGCCGGCCGCGTTCCTGGCAACCGAGCTGCGTTTGGACAACAGCGCCGGGCTGCTGCCGGGCAACGTTTTGCGCCTGGGCGGCGAGCCAGATTATGAGTTTATGGCGGTCGATTCGCCTGGCTCGCAGCCAGGGCAGGTATTTTTACGCGGCGGGTTGCGCCGCTCTTACCCTGCGGGCACGCCCGTGCAGGCAGTGACGGTGACACCTGGGGCAGCGGTCGCGCTGGACCGGGATGCCTCCGCCGGGCAGGGGTTGCTCTGGCTGGTTTCCGGGCTGACCGCAAGCGGCATCCAGGTGCAAGATGCCAATCCAGCTCGGGTGGAACAGCATGTCCTGGGCGCACTGAGCAGGGACACCGCCCAAGACCGGGGCTATTACCGCATCGACGGCGTGGTGGACCTGCATGCAATCAGCCTGCATGCCGAAAACCCCGCTGCCACCCATTTTGCTGACCAGGGCTGGAGCATCGACCCTGCCCAGCCGGTCAACACGGTTAACCTGAGGCTCTTTACTCCCTAATTTATTTACCCAGGAGGTAGCGATATGGCAGAGTATTTATCGCCCGGCGTCTATATTGAAGAGATTGACAGCGGGCCCAAACCAATCGAAGGCGTGAGCACCAGCACCGCTGGCATGGTCGGGATGACCGTGCGCGGCCCGGTGAGCGGGCTGCCCCAGCTAGTCACCAGCTTTGCAGATTACCGCCGTCGTTACGGCGCGTACCTGCCGGATGCGCTGGGCGACCACCGCTTCTTGCCCCACGCCGTGCGCGGCTTTTTTGAGAACGGTGGCAAGCGCGTCTATGTTGTGCGCGTGGAGGGCACCGGCAATGCCACCGCCGGCGCCACGCCTCCCGCTGGCATCCACACCCGCCTCAGCCAGAACCTGCTGGGAGGCAGCACCACCGCCTTCCTGAGCACCCTGCGCGGCGTGGGCGCGGCGGCACCCACCCCGGTCACCTTCACCCAGGTGCGGGATGGGGTCACCACCACCCACAGCACGAATATCAGCGCCTATGATTCCAGCCTGAACCAGGTGACCCTGGCGGTTGCCCCACCCGGCGGCACAGATTTTGACCTGCGCTTCACCCAGGTGGATATCACCGCCCCCGGCGGGCCGTTTGCAGCCGTGGTGCAGATCGAGGCTGCCGACCCTGGTGCATGGGGCAACGCCCTGCAAGTGCGCATCAGCCACACCTCGCTGGGGCGCGCCCAGGTGGTCTCGCTGAGCGAGAGCGTGCCCGCCTCGGGGGACTTCGATGCGGTGCGCCTGACCACGGTCAGCGGCTTCTACGCCGGAGCCATCGTGGAGTTCGACCTGGGCTCCAGCGGCGCGGCGGGCGACCGTCTGTACCACCGCGTGCTCAGCCTGCAAGGCAGCGCCATCCTGATCACCCCACCCCTGGCGGCAGCTACCGACCTGGACCCCAACGCCCCGGCAACCGTCACCACGGCCCGCACCTGCGAATTCGGGATCACCGCCGCCTATAACGGGGTCAGCGAGAGCTTTCCCGCTCTGACCCTGGACAATACCACGCCCCATTTCTATGAAGATGTGATCAACAACGCCTCCAACCTGTTCCGCGTTTCGGGCGGGTCGGTGGTAGAGACCCACCCCTTCCGCATGCCCAGCGGCGACGATGGGCTGAACGTGGAGATGACCGGCGGTCTGGACGGCACCGCCCCTGCCGACGGCGACTACGTGGGCACAGACCTGGGACCCGGCAATCGCACCGGCATCCAGGCCCTGGCGGACATTGATCAGATCAGCATCGTGGCTGTGCCTGGGCTGACCAGCCAGACGGTGCAGAACAGCCTGATCACGCATTGTGAACTGCTGCAAGACCGCTTCGCCATCCTGGACCCGGAGTACAACCTGAATAGCGCCATGGACGACATCCAGGCGCAGCGCGGCCTGTATGACACCAAATACGCCGCTCTATACTTCCCCAGTCTCGTGGCGCAAGACCCGCCCACGGGATTGGAGATCGTCCTGCCGCCCTCCGGGCACGTGGCGGGCATCTACGCCAAGACAGATATCGAGCGCGGCGTGCACAAAGCCCCGGCGAACGTGGTCGTGCAAGGGATTACCAACCTGGAGCTGACCATCAACAAGGGCGAGCAAGACATCCTCAACCCCAGCAATATCAACGTGATCCGCGATTTCCGCCTGAGCAACCGCGGCCTGCGGGTGTGGGGCTCGCGCTGCCTGACCAGCGACGCAGCCTGGAAATACGTGCCGGTGCGGCGGCTGTTCATTTTTGTCGAAGAGTCGCTGGATGAGGGCTTGCAGTGGGTGGTCTTCGAGCCGAATGACGAGCCGCTATGGGCTCGTGTGCGCCAATCGATCACCAACTTCCTGCTGCGCGTCTGGCGGGATGGCGCCCTGATGGGGGTCAAAGCGGAGGAAGCTTTCTTCGTGCGCTGCGACCGCACCACCATGACCCAGGACGATATCGACAACGGGCGGCTGATCGTGCAGGTGGGCATTGCCCCGGTCAAGCCAGCTGAGTTTGTCATCATCCGCATCCAGCAGTACACCGCCGAAGCCAATCTGGCTTAGGCTAACGAATAACAGGAGGCCAAGATGGCTGTAGGAGACCGAAATGACCCGTACCGTGGCTACAACTACCGCGTGGAGATCGATAACGCCGCTGTGGCGGGCTTCAGCGAGGCCAGCGGGCTAAGCTTCAATATCGACCCGGTGGAGTACCGCGAAGGCACTGATGTAAACATGCATGTGCGCAAGCTGACCGGGTTGCGCAAATTCAGCAATATCACCCTCAAGCGCGGCTATACCGATAACCGCGAGCTGTGGAACTGGTACCTTACCGGGCTGAACGGAGCAGTGGAGCGGCGCAACGGGGCGATCATCCTGCAAGACGAGGACCGCACAGCCGTGTTGCGCTGGAACTTTGAAGCCGGCTGGATTACCAAGTACGAGTCATCCAACCTGAGCGCGTCCAGCAACGATGTTTTGATCGAGACGATCGAGATCTGCGTTGAGCGGGTCGAGATTGAATAAAGCGGCAGCCCGGAGCGAAAGATGCCCGAATACCTGACGCCTGGCGTGTACTACGAGCCGACAGATGCCACCCGGGGCGGGATCAGTGCTGTGCGCACGGATATCGCCGCTTTCGTGGGACTGGCAGAGCGCGGCCCGCTGCACACCGCCTGGCCGGTAGAGTCCTGGCGCCAGTTCCAGTCGGTATTTGGCGATTTCAGCGGGAATGCTTACCTGGCGTACTGCGTAAAGGCGTTCTTTGAGAACGGCGGGCGGCGCGGCTATATCGTGCGCGTGGCGCACGGCGATGCAGCCCGCGCCCAGGGCGAGCTGATCGGCATGGACGGCAGCCCCACCCTGCGCATCCGCGCCAGCAGCGAGGGCAGGTGGGGCAACCGCTTGCAGGTGCGCCTGGCCAACGGGCGCTCGGAGGCCACTCAGACCAGCGGCTCGCAGCCTGCGGATGGCTCCGCTTCGGCGGTCGCCTCGGTGGTGGGCTTCCCGCCGGGGTCGCTGGTGCGCCTGTTCCAGCGCAACCTCAGCGGGGATATCGAAGCCTACCGGGTGGTGCAACGCGTGGAGCCGGTGGGCGGCTATCTGGTTTGGGACAGCCCGCTGGACGTGCTGCCGATGGTCTTGGCGGGCTTTGACCTGGCGGCCCCCATCGACCTGGAGACGGTCACCTTCTCGCTGGCGGTGTACGAGAACGGGCGCCTGCGGGCGCTATGCCCCGATCTGTCCATCGTGCCGCAAGGCGAGCGCTACGCGCCGGCGATAATCAACCTGCCTGCCGACCCCTTGCAGCGCCGTCGGGAGCCCCTGCCGCTGATCGAGGTGGAAGACCTGCACGCCGGGCTGCTACTGCCCACCTGGCAGGATTGGCTGCCCGATGTGGATGCCGCCACGCCCGATTTTTCCGCCGGGACGCTCAGCCTGCGCTGCGGGGCGGATGGGCTGGCGAACCTGCAGGCGCTGGATTTCACCGGTGACCCTGGCGCCAGCGCCACCGGGTTGCGCGTCCTGGAGATGGAGGAGGAAGTGTCGCTGGTAGCTATCCCAGATATCCTCATTCGCCCGGCGCCACCCACTGTGTACGATCCCTTGCCCCAGCCTGAGCCAGACCCGTGCATCGACTGTCCCCCGCCGCCCGGCGTGCTGCCTTTGCCGCCCGGCCTCTGCCCGGATATCGCCGAGCAGCCGCCGGTTTTCAGCCGCAGCCAGGTGCTGTGGGTGCAGCAGCAGCTTGTGCTGCATTGCGAGACCCAGGCCGACCGGGTGGCGCTGATCGACCCGCCCGAACCGGGCGGAGCGCAGGTCTTTGACCCCAGCCAGGTGATGGGCTGGCGGCAGCAGTTCGATAGCAGCTACGCCGCCCTGTATTACCCGTGGGTGCTCGTCACCGACCCGCTGCGCCTGGGCGGGCAGGTGGTGAGAGCCATTCCGCCCAGCGGGCACGCCGCCGGAGTCATCGCCCGCACCGACCGCAGCGTGGGGGCGCACAAAGCGCCCGCCAACGCCCTCCTGGAGTGGGCGCAGGGCTTCTCTCTGGAAGTGAGCGAGGAATGGCAGGCGCTGCTCAACCCACTGGGCATCAACTGCCTGCGAGCGCTGCCCGGGCGCGGCCTGCGCGTCTATGGGGCGCGCACCCTGAGCAGCGACCCGGCCTACCGCTTTCTCAACGTGCGCCGCTTGCTGCTGCTCATCCGCCGGGCGCTGTATATCTCGCTGCAATGGGCGGTCTTTGAGCCGCACGATTTCTATCTGCGCCAGGCGTTGCTGCTGGCGATCTCCGGTTTCCTGGCAGCCCTGCGCCGCAAAGGCGCCCTGGCAGGCGCCACCCCCGACCAGGCTTTCTTTGTGCGCTGCGACGAGGAGAACAACCCGCCCGCCGATGTGGCGCTGGGACGGCTGGTGGTGGACATCGGCGTGGCACCCGTCCACCCGGCGGAGTTCGTGGTGCTGCGCATTGGGCGTACCGAGGACGAGCTGGAGATCACCGAGCTGAATGGAGCTGCCGGATGAGCACTGGGGCGCGCACCGACCCGCTACGCGGCTATAACTTCGTGATCACCATCCTGGATGCCAGCACTGAGCTGCTCTCAGCGGTCAAGAATATTTCCAGGGCCGCCGCGGCCGGTTTCAGCGAGTGCAGCGGGCTGGATAGCAGCATCGAGTTCGAGGAGTACAAGGAGGGCGGTAATAACGGCACAGTGCTCAAGTTTCCCACCCGCGCCACGTACAGCCCGATCGTTCTCAAGCGCGGGGTGGGCGTGAACGACGATCTATGGAACTGGCACAATGGCTTTATCCTGGGCAGCGGGCAGCGCCGGGATGGGCTGATCATCTTGCAGAATGACGACCGCCAGCCGGTCAAGATTTGGGCGTTCCACCGCGGCCTGCCCAGCAAATATCGCGGCCCGAGCCTGAACGCGACCCAGAACGCGGTAGCGATCGAGGAGCTGGAGATTGTCCACGAGGGGCTGGCGCTGATCCCGGCGGCCTCCGGCGGCTTGAGCAGCCTGATCGGCACGGTGAAAGCCATCGGCGGGGCGGTGGAGAGCCTGTTTGGTTAGGCGGAAGGAGCAACAGGTATGGATGTCCATATTGGTGAAGTGACCAGCAGCGTGCAGGCGACGGATTCGCAGTCCCTGCTCAGTCCGGCAATCCTGCGCCAGATCGTCAATGCGGTGCTGGCTGAGCTGAAGCGCCAGGAGCAGGAAGAGATGCGCCGCCAGAGCGACACCCGCCTGGCGCCGGGTGTGTACCCTCGCCGCGAGGAAAGAAGCTAAGCCATGCCGCTGGAACGCGCCCGCTTCACCCGCCTGACCTCTGACCTTAACCCCAGCAATGGGGAGGTGATGGAGGTGCAGTTCAACCCCACCGAGTTCACCCTGACCAAGGGTGTGGAGTACGCCGAGGTGGCGATCCCCGGGCTGGATATGCCTGTGCAGCAGTTTGTGCGCGGCCAGGCGGAGACGCTTAACGTAGACCTGTTCTTCGATACCACCGAGGCCGGGATGGGCGAGGAGGAGGGGGTGGTGCCGGTCACCGCCCTCACCGACCGCTTCTACCGGTTGATCCGGGTTGACCCGCAGGCCAAAACGCCGCCGGTGTGCCTGTTCAGCTGGGGCAAGACCGGCTTTCCCGGCTCGAACCTGAAGCGCGGCCAGACCCAGCTGCGGGAGCACGGCTTCCAGTGCATTGTGGAGAACGTCACCCAGAAGTTCACCCTGTTCAGCCCGCTGGGTATCCCCCTGCGCGCCACGCTCACCGTGCGCCTGCGCGAGTACCAGACCCTGACCGAGCTGGCGGAGGCCCTCACCCAGTCGGTGACGCTGGTCGCCGAAGGGCAGACGCTGGACCAGATCGCCAGCCGCGAGTTCAACGACCCGAGCAAGTGGCGCCAGATCGCCGAGATGAATGGCATCGATGACCCGCTGGACCTTTCGGCGGGGCTAAGCCTGGAGCTGCCCAAGATCTGATTGCGAGAGCGCATGACCACTTACACCCCGATCTACCGCCTGCCGCTTAACCAGGGTGCATCTGAAGATGGACCTTTCGAGACCTTCTTCGCGCCCCAGTTCAGCGTGGTGGTCTCCGGACAGCGCCTGCAGGCGGAGGTGATCCAGGATGTGATCCAGGTGAGCTACCGCGATAGCCTGGAGGATATCGACTCTTTTGAGCTGACCATCAGCAACTACGAGTCGGGAGCAGGCGAGCGCTCGCAGAGTGTGCGCACCCGCTACGAGCCGCCGTCTCGCGACGATTACGAAGGGCTGTTCGACCCGGGCAACAGCGTGGAGCTGTACATGGGCTACGCCGACCGGCTGCGCCTGATGCTCAAAGGGACGATTGTCGGGTTGGAGCCGAAGTTCCCGGCAAGCGGCGGCATGACCCTGACTGTGCGCGGCCTGAATGCCCTGCACCAGTTTCGCGCCGGGCAGCACACCCACGCCTGGGAGGGCGTGAAAGACAGCGATATCGCCGCCGAGATCGGGCGCAACCCGCTCAGCCAGACCCGCCCAGGGATCAACTTCCCGCTGCGCACCGATCCCACCGCCCGGGAGGCGGAAGTGCCCGACCGCTACGTGTTTATGAACAACCAGTACGATATTGTCTTCCTGATGGAGCGCGCTCGGCGGCGCGACTATGTGCTGGTGCTGAAGGAGACCGATCAGGATGGCAATCCCGACCCGCATATTTACTTCGGTCCCTCCAACAACCACGAGGTGCCCGCTTACGAGCTGGAATGGGGCAAGACCCTGGTCTCCTTCAACCCTACCTTGACCACCGCCAACCAGGTGTCTGAGGTGGTGGTGCTCGGCTGGGACCGCCAGCGCAACCGGCGTATCGAGGGCAAAGCCAGCTGGGAGAGCCTGATCCCTCGCCGGGACCGGGCGGAGGCTGCCCGCCAGCAGCGCCTGATGCAGGCTTTCGGCAACCGCCGGGAGGTGATCACCGACCAGCCGGTGCGCGACGAGAACGAAGCCAACGACCGCGCCCGGCGCATCTTGCGCGAGCTGCGCAAAGGGATGGTGGAAGCCAACGGCGAGACCGTCGGCTTACCCGGGCTGCTGGCAGGGCGCAAAGTGCGGATCAGCAACCTGGGCGAGCGCTTCAGCGGCGAGTATTACGTCACCGAGACCACCCACACCATCGGCAACGCCGGTTACCGCACCACATTCAAGGCGCGCCGGGAAGAGGGGTTAGCCGAGAACGTCGGCTAGGAGAAGCGTTTATGGCAAAGTTTAGCGGCATTGTGCAGGGTAAAGTTGCCAGCGAGCCGGATGGGCTGGGGCGGGTGCGGGTGAGCCTGGCGTTTATGGAGGGCGATAGCCAGACCTATTGGGCGCATGTTGCCGCCATCATGACCGGCCCCGGGCGCGGGGTGTGGTTCATGCCCGAGATCGGCGACGATGTGCTGCTGGCTTTTGACCAGAACAACGCCGATATTGCCTACATCATCGGCTTCCTGTGGAATGGGGTGGACAGACCGCCCACCACGGATGGCAATGTCCGCATGATCCGTTCGGTGAACGGGCACGAGATCACCATTTACGACCCGCAGGTCGCCGGCGGGGATAGCGGCTATATCAGCATTGCCGACGCCCACGGAAACGAGATCATCCTGCAAAATGCCAATATCAGCATCCGCAGCACAGGCACGATCAACATCCAGGCGCCCAACGTGATTATTAATGGAAGACCAGTGGCAGTTGCGCCCAAGCCGATCTGATAGGCAATGACTGAAAAAGGAAGGCACTTTGCATGACAGCATTGGTTGAGATACCCTGCATCGAGATCGAGAAAAAGAACCCACTGAGCATCTCCCTGCCGTTTGGTGGCTCGCTCAGCTCGCTGACCAATATCGCCGACGGCCCACCCACCGACTGCGCCCTGGCGCACAGCCTGATGATCCAGATCATGCCGATGATGGCCTCCATGACCTGCCTGCTGCGGGTGCTCAAGGTGGTCTCGGCGCTGAAAACTACGGTGGAGTCGGGCTTCGTCAAGACCGGCGACCTGCTTTCCGCCATCGGCGAGATGACGGAGTGCCTGGGGATCGTGCTCAGCGTGCCGCCGATCTGTGCCATGGTCAAAGACATCCTGCTGCTGGTGATCTCTTACCTGAACTGCATGATCGATGCGGTAGAGAGCGTGCTGAATTTCTCGGTGGGGATCGACCTGAACGCCGCCCAGGGCAACCCGGCGCTGCTGGCATCTCTGGAATGCGCCCAGAAAAACGCCCAGACTTCCCTGGAGAGCACCATGAACGCCATGGCGGGCTTGCAGCCGTTGATCGAGCTGGTCAACACCACCCTGAGCATCATCGATCAAGACCCGATCACCCTGCCGCCCATGTCTGCCGAGACGCCCTCCCTGTCAGACCTGGCAGGGCAAGACCCGCTGGAGCCGGTCAAGGCGGTGGTGGACGCCCTGCAGACCGCCGCCAACGCCCTGCCATGTTAAGGAAAGCGAGACGAACCGTATGGCGCGTGAGATCTTAGGCACTGGCTGGAAATTCCCCATCCGCATCAACGCTCGGGGCGGCTTCTCGTACTCGCAGGCGGAGCAGCTCATCCAGGAGGCGATCTGGATCATCCTGGGCACCGCCCTGGGCGAGCGGCGCATGCTGCCGCGCTTCGGCTGCGGCATCCACGAGTATGTCTTTGCCCCCAACAGCCCTGCCACGCGCGGCGATATTGCCTACCAGGTGCAGCAGGCGCTGGCGCGTTGGGAGCCGCGCATCGATGTGCTGCGCGTGGCAGTCGAGCCCGGCGACCCGGGGGCAGTCACCTCCAACCTGTTGCTGATCCGCCTCGAGTACCGCATCCGCTCGACCAACACCGTGCAGAACCTGGTCTATCCCTTCTATATCCAGGCAGAGCAGACCTGAGCAGTTACCGCACCCAAAGCCTAAGGAGCAACTCATGCCGTTAGAAGCACCCATCCTGGACGACCGGACCTACAAAGATATTTACGCCGAAGCGCGCGCTCTAATCCCGCGCTACGCCCCCGAGTGGACCAACCACAACGACAGCGACCCAGGCATTGCCATGCTGCAGCTCTTTGCCTGGATGACGGATATGCTGATCTACCGCTTGAACCGCGTCCCGGAGCGCAACTACATCAAGTTCTTGCAGCTATTAGGGATCGAGCTACAGCCCGCCCGCCCGGCAAAAGCCGAGCTGACCTTCACCTTAGACAGCGACACCATTGAGTACGTGATCGTCCCCAAGGGCACCCAGGTTTCAGCCTCCGAGCCGGACGAGAGCGGGCAGCCGATTGTCTTCGAGACGGACGAGGCGCTGATCGCCCTGGGGGTGAAGCTGGCCGCGCTGCAAGTCTATGACGGTGTGGGCTACAGTGTGGAGACCAATGCCAACAACACCACCGGGCAGGTGTTCTATCCCTTTGGAGCGTATGCCCGCCCGGGCAGCAGCCTGATGCTGGGGTTTAGCTCGCCGCTGGCATTCACCAGCCAGCAGGTGAACCTGGCGGTGGTGGTGCACGAGGCGGCCCGCCTGGAGAGCGCTGCCTGCTCGCTGGAATTGGAGGGCCTGCCGCCCCCGGCGGTTTTGGTTTGGGAATATTGGGACGGCAGCCAGTGGAAAGCCGCCAGCCTGGACAAGGACGGCACCCAGGCGTTCAGCCTGAACGGGCATATCTATCTGCGCGGCCCGGGAGCAAAGGTGGCAAAAGCGGCGCTGGGCGATGTGAGCGAGGCGCTGTACTGGTTCCGCTGCCGCCTGGAACAGAGCTTTTACGAAGAGTCGCCCCAGTTGGAAGAGATCAGGCTGAACACGGTGGCCGCGGCGCAAGCGGTTACCATCCGAGATGAGGTGCTAGGCGGCAGCAACGGTCGTCCCAACCAGAGCTTCAATCTCTCGCGCAGCGGGCTGGTGGCCCTGCCCCAGCCCGAGATGGCAACCAGCGCCGACGGCAATAAGGTGGTGCTGGAATACCTGCGCCTGGAGGTGAGCGAGCGCCCGGTGGTGGGGGTGGACCTGGGCTTTCAGGCCTGGGAGCCGGTGGATGATTTTGCCGCCTCCGGCCCGGATGACGCCCACTTTACCCTCAACCGCACCTCGGGCGAGGTGCGCTTTGGGGATGGCATTCACGGGCGGATCCCGGTGGCGAACCCGGATAACCCCAATGGCAATATCATCGCCCGCCTGTACCGCAGCGGCGGGGGCAGCGCCGGGAACGTGGGCGCAGAGACGCTCACCAATGTCTTGACCTTCGTAGAGCATGTCGACTCGGTCACCAACTATTTTAGCGCCTCGGCTGGCAGCGATGAAGAGACGGTGGAGCAGGCCAAATCGCGCGCTGCGCTGGAGCTGAAGAGCCGCGGGCGGGCGGTGACGGCGGAGGACTTCGAGTATTTCGCGTTGCAGACCCCCGGGGTGCGCGTGCGCCGCGCCCATGCCCTGCCGCTGGTCCACCCGCAGTATCCCGGCGTGCAGGTGCCCGGCGTGGTGACCGTGATTGTGGTGCCAGACGCCGATATCCCCAACCCAACCCCCGGGCAGCGCACCATCCAGGCGGTGTGCGAGTGCCTCAACCAGCACCGCCTGCTGACCAGCGAGGTGTACGTGATCCCGCCGGCCTATCGCAAGGTGAAGATCTCAGCAGATATCGTGGTCAAAGCCAGCGCTGACCTGGCGAGCGTCAAGCAAACCATCGAGAGCGGCCTGACCACCTATTTTCACCCCCTGGTGGGCGGCGAGGACGGGCTGGGCTGGGAGTTCGGGCGCTCGATCTTCTTCTCCGAGGTCTACCAGACCATCCTTTCCACTGAAGGGGTGGACAGGATCGAGAACAACCAGCTTGAGATCTACCTGGATGACGAAGCGCAGCCCTTCTGCCGGGACGCAGACCTGGGCGAAGGCGAGCTGCTTTACAGCGACGAGCACGATATCCGCGTGACTTACGGGTTCTGATCGATGGCAAACGGGCAGACTTTCTACTTATTAAACGCACTGGCAGGCTGGCGCGAGCTGCTGCCTCCGGCGGGGATTGCCCTGGGCGAGACGCTCAGCTTGCAGCCTTTGCCGGGTGACGCCCATCCCCTGGCGGACGCCCAGGGAGGCTTCGGCGGGCTGGCGCTGCCCTCCGCCCTGGCGCTGGATTGCGCCGGGCGCATTTACGTCCTGGATGGCGAGCAAATCTGGCGCTACGATCCTTGCGTCGCCTGTTTCGAGCTGCTGGCGCATATCGGAGGGAAGGGCTGCCAGCCGCGGCGCTTTGAGCGCCCGTCGGGTATGGCGATCTCCTGCCGGGATGACCTGTACGTCGCCGAGCGCGGCAACCACCGGGTGCAGGTGTTTGCCCTCAAAGGGCTGGCTCTGCGCCAGATCTGGGGCCCGCTGCAGGCTATTCACGGCGAAGCGGGCTGGAAGGTGAAGCCCGTCCAGGCGGAGCAGGCCCCCGCTGCGGATTGCCTGCCGCCCGCCGGGGCAGTCTATCCGCCCAGCACCTGGGAGCCTGCTGATATTGCCCTCGCCCCCGACCGGCGGGCGTTCGTCTCCGACCGGGCCAACGGGCTGGTACACGTCTTCGATGCCCGCGGCCGCTGGAAAGCTGCCTGGGATGGGCGGGATGAGAACGGGGTCGGGCTGGTTTCTCCCACCCACCTGGCGCTGGACCGGCGGGGCTACCTGTACGTCGTCCAGGAGGGCTCGCCCGAGGTGGTGGTGCTGGACGAAAGCGGGGAGTTCGCCGGGCGCGTCCAGCAACCGCTTGAGGTGGAGGCGCATTTCAAGCCGGGCTCGATCGGCTTCGACCCGCAGGGCCGCCTGCACCTGCTGGATGCCCGCACCGGTTGCGTGTGGGTGTATGACGAGGGCCAGTCCAGCGCCTGCGCCTGCCGCCTGCCCAAAGCCAACCCGTGCGCCATCGCCTTTGACCCCGAGGGCTGCCTGCTGCTGGCAGATAAGCTCGCCGGGCTGGTGTACACATTGCAGCCCGCGGCAGCGTATGCTACCGAGGGGGTGTTCATCGCCGGACCGTTGGACAGCGAGCGCTTCCGCTGCCAGTGGCACCGGGTGAGGATGCATGCCCAGGTAGAGCCGGGTACCTCCATTCAGGTGGAGACGTTCACCTCCGAAGCGCCCAAGGCGGCGGTGGAGGTGCAGCTCTTGCCCGACAACCGCTGGGAGACGCAGCAGGTCAACGGGCAGCCCGGCGAGGGTGAATGGGACTGCCTGGTGCGTAGCCAGCCGGGGCGCTACCTGTGGCTGCGCCTGACCCTGCGCGGCGACGGCAAGCACACCCCGGCGCTTGATTCGCTGCGCATCGAGTACCCACGCAACACCTCGCTGCGCCACCTGCCAGCGGTATTTCGCCAGGACGCCACCAGCGCCGATTTCCTAGAGCGCTTCCTGTCGCTGATGGACAGTGCCTGGGAAGGGCTGGGCGAGACCATCGATAACATCGCCGGGTACTTTGACCCGCGCGCCACCCCGCTCGATTTCCTCACCTGGCTGGCCTCCTGGCTGGGACTGGCTCTGGAGCAGAGCTGGCCTGAAGACCGCCGCCGTAAGCTGGTAGAGCAAGCCCACCGCCTGTATGCCTTGCGCGGCACGCCTGCCGGACTGCGCCTGCACGTGGCGATCTACACCGGCGTGGAGCCGCAAATCCTGGAGCATTTCAAGCTGCGCCGCTGGCTGGTTTTGAACCAGGCCCGCCTGGGCGACGCCTCGGTCTTGTGGGGCGCGGATGTGGTTGACCGGCTGCAGCTTGGTGCCAATGCCCGCATTGGGGATTTCAAGCTGCAAGATAGCGGTGACCCGCAGCGCGACCCGTTCCATGTCTATGCCCACCAGTTCAGCATCTACGTTATTTTGCCCGGGGCAGACGAAGCCCAGGTACGTACCCTGGAAAGAATTGTGGAATTATCCAAACCGGCTCACAGCCAGGGCAATCTCGTCCTGGTGGAGCCGCGCCTGCGCATTGGCAGGCAGTCGATTGTAGGCGTTAACACGGTGGTGGGCTGCTACCCCTCCGGTGTGACTGCCGGGGAGAGCCGCCTGGGCGATGGCACGCTGCTCAGCCCGTCTGCGGACGAGGCGCAAGCGCCGCATGCCCGGGTGGGCAAGACCACCCGGCTGGTCAAGAGCACCCGGTTGGGTTCCGGCACGGCAATAGATTGAGCCCCGAAGCGGGCTGGTTAACCGGTCAACGATACGTTTTCGTATCGATCCACGAGAAGGAAGGTCAGTATGGCAAACTGCAAAAGCTGTAACGAGCATACGACCGGCGGTCATGACGGTTATTGCATGGCGTGCGATGTCCGCCAGATGGCGCGCAACCACTATTTCACCGGCAAGCTGCTCGTCGAGCGCGATTTTGTGGACGAGCAGAACTACTTCATCGGCAAAGACCGCCGCCACAACAAGTACCTGCACGGCTGGGGAACGGTGTGCGGCTTGAAGGTCAAGCAGCATCCCAACCCCGCCTGCCGTAACCAGTACGTGCTGGTGGAGCCGGGCGTGGCGGTGGACTGCTGCGGGCGGGAGATCCTGGTTGAAAACGAGACCACGGTGGACTTCCGCCTCCTGTTCCTGGATGAGTGGCGCCGCAAGCACGGACCGGCAGCCGATCCAGACGACTCCGAGCATGTCCTGCAGATCTGCCTGCGCTACGTGGAATGCCCCACCGAGGAAGTGCCGGCGCTGTTCGATGACTGTAACTGCGACGAAACGGGCAGCCAGCCCAACCGCATCCTGGAGACTTTCGAGATCGGTCTGCGCCTGGATCCTGAGCCTGAGCCGGATGATCCTGGGGCGCTGCGCCTGGAATGGGTGACCACCCTCAACATCGCCCGCGCCCACCGCCTGGCGCTGGACGAGGCCAACCAGCGCCTGTACGTGTTGACTTCATCAGACCCGGGCACCCTGTACGTTTTGCGCAGCGATAATCACCAAATGCTGACTCCTCACAGCCTGCCGGCGCGCGGCATGGACCTGGCCCTCTCGGCAGATGGCAGCCGATTGTACGTCTCGGTGGACGCTACCGACCCGGTGCTGGTGCTGGATACAGCCGCCCTGGGCAGCCCGACGGCGCTGGTCAACCAGCTCCCGATGAGCGGTGGAGCGGGCGACGAGATCCGCCTGGCGGCTTCGGCGGCGGACGGGCGGCTGTACGTGTTGCTAACCGCGGCAGACCAGGTGGTCGCCTGGGATAGCAGCATCAATACCGCCGGAGCAGATCTGACTGCTGCCCGCCTGGGGGATGCCCCGGCTGGCGGCACGCCCGGCGGCATGGTGGTCACAGCAGACGGCAGCCGGGTATTTATCGCCAACCGCGCCGCGGCGACGGTCACTGCGGTCAACACGGCAGATTTCAGCACCGCAGCCGTCTCGACTCCCGGTCTGGCACCTTTTGAGTTGGCGACCGCCGAGACAACCGGCGGGGCGCGGCTGTTCGTCGCTGACCAGGGGAGCTGCCTGGTGCAGATCTTCTCCGCGGTTGCTCCCTACCCGGCGGTGGGGACGGCGCAGGCGGTGAGCAGCTCACCGCCGCTGACCCTGGCGGCTTCCCCCGGCGGGCGCTGGCTGTTCGCCCTGGTGGAAGAGAGCGGCGAGGGGCGCCTGCTGGCGGTGGACACCCACGCCCTGGAAGCTGGGACATCCGCCCTGGCGGCTTCGGCAACGATTGGAGACGCCCCGCGCGATCTGGCTTACGACGCCGGTGAACGCCGCATCTACGCCACCTTCAACGGTGTGGCAGAGGAGGACAGCAGCGGCGGGGTGGCGGTGGTGGAGGTCATCGAGACAGACTGCGAAGACCTGTTCGCCACGCTGCTGGATGGCTGCCCTGCCTGCCCGGAAGATGGCTGCCAGACCCTGGCAACAATCCGCGGCTATATCTTCGATGCGGATGTTGAAGATGAAGACATCGACAACCTGTCTGACCGCAGGCTGCTGCCCAGCACCAGCCTGCTGACCGAAGTGGTGCAGTGCATGCTGGAGAGCGGCGGCGGGGACGGCGAGCCGGGCCCGCAGGGGCCTCCTGGCCCTGCCGGACCTGCCGGCGAGCAAGGCCCACCCGGGACTCCCGGTGAGATTGGCCCGCCCGGGCTTCAAGGGCTTCCCGGCCCCCAGGGACCTCCTGGACCTCAAGGGCCTCCCGGACCGCCAGCCCAGCCGCTGGACCTGACCCATATCTGTGCCATCAACTGGGAGCACGGCGGGGTGATGAGCAGCGGCGAGTTTATGGAGCGCGGCGTGATCCTGGCTTTCGATAAGCCGGTGATGGCAGAGACCCTCCACATGCACAGCCTGCACGTGCTGGTGCTCAACCAACGGGAGAACGACACGCTGAACTGCTGGTGCGAGCTACGCCCCAAGTTTGTCGGCGGGATCGATCTGGCTCTCGAGCCGGGCGATAACGAGGGCACCTGCAAGATCGTCGATGTCGGCGGCTTTATCCCGGCTGGCCCAGCGCCCGGGGCAGTCTTCGTGCCCGATCTGGCACCGGATTTTAACCGGGAGTCGCCGTTGCGGGTCATCCTGGAGGGCGATATGGTGATGGATGAGAACGGGCGCGGGGTGGACGCCGATCACCTGCCCAAGTGGCTGCCGAATCGCCCCACGGGCGACCTGAGCGAAGGCGGCAAGTTCTTTAGCTGGTTTAACCTGGCCTGAGCCGGTTTCGAAGAGAAGGAAGGGACGCATGTTGCCAAGAACCGACACGATCCGAACCAAGAAAACAAATACCTGCGACTGCCCGGTCTGCGCGGGACTGGCTTGCCAGGAGCGGCCGCGCTACTTTGCCGGGCAGCTGCTCACCGAGACCGAGCTCAACAGCGAGCAAGCCTATCTGCTGGCGAAGAATCGCCTGCACAACCGTTACCTGCACGGCTACGGCATTGTCTGCGGCTTGCAGGTGAGCTGCCACGACTGCGAAGGCTGGGTGACGGTCCACCCGGGCTACGCCCTGGACGCCTGCGGCAACGACATCATCGCCTGCCAGGCGCAGGATTTTGACCTGATCAAAGCCATCCGCGCCTGCCGCGAGGAGAAGCGCGGCGAGTGCGACCCGTGGCGCGAGCCGGTGCGCAACCGCTGCGAGGATGTGGAAGAGAACTGGTGCATAACCATCCGCTACCAGGAGCGAGAGGGCAAGCCCAGCACCGCCCTGGTGAGCTGCTCGCCGTCCACCTGCGGTTGCGATAGCGGGCGCAAGGGCAAGCAATGCACCTGCGGGGGTAAGAGCCATACCACCGCCACCCGCACGGTTGCTGTAGGCGCCTGCGAGCCATCCCGCATCATCGAAGGCTTTGAGCTGGGCGTGGTGCCTGCCCCCCGCCGGGAAGACAGCGACAAGGAAGACACTTTCCTGAGCACCCTGCTCGACCGCCTGGAGCGGTTGGGCATCACTGTCGATCTGACCTGCCTGGTGGAGTGCGTGGAGCGCTTCACGGCTTTTGTGAAGCGCGGCGCGGCGATCTATACCTTGTTGCAGCAAAACCCGTTCGGGGCTGGCAGCACGATCTACCGCGACCTGTGCCGCCTGCGCGAAGATATGCGTGACTACCTGCTCAACAACCCGCGTACTAACTGCACCCTGCTCGACCGCCTGGCGCAGGTCTACTGCCCGCCGCCCCCGCGCACCGATAACGAGATCGAGCAGTTCGTGGGGCAGGTCACCCAGGCGCTGGTAGAGATCGCCGCCATTTTGCAGGCCATGCTGCTCGACTGCATCTGCTTTGCGGCTCTGCCCACCTGCCCTGGCGACGTGTGCGAGGACCGCCTGCTGCTGGCGTGTGTCACCGTGCGCGGCGACCGCATCCTGAGCATTTGCCACTCCGACGTGCGCCGCTACGTGCTCACCGGGCACACCCTGGTCCCGGCGTTGATCAGCATGCTGTTGGAAGACCTGTGCTGCCGTGATCTGCAAGAGCGCCTGCCGGGATTGGATACCGCCGCCGGTTTCTCCAGCACGGCTTTCACCCGGGCGACCTTCGCCAGCGCTTTCTCGGCCTCGCCGGGGGCGGCGGCAGCAGCCGGGGTTGCCAGCAGCTTTGCAGCCTCTATGGAGACAGCCTCCACAGCCGGAGCCACCCTGGATGGGGCCAACTTTGTGGGCCGCCCGGCAGCCCAAGCGCGGGCTTCGCTGAAAGGCAAAGTATCCAGCATCGAAGTCACGACCGTGAGCTGGACACCGGGCGAAGCTGCCTTGCGCAGCCTGGGGGCGCCAGCCATCCGCAGCGGTCAGCCGCTGCGGATGTACGTCGATGAGAACAAGAACGTGGTCGGTTTTGCCACCCTGAGCGAGGCAGACGTGCTGCGCCGCGAGCTGGATGCCGCCAATAAGCGCCTGAGCCGCCTGGAGAAGCAGGTCAAAGATTCACTGAAAGGCTCCGCCGCGGGAGGCAACAAATGAAGCCCCGCCAGCCTGGAAGGAGATGCGCATGGCTGAAAACCAGATCGAACGCCTGAACTATTACCAGGGCCAGTATCTGCGCGCCCAGGATTTTCGTGATGAGCAGGAGTACCACCGCGACCTGCGCCGCCGCCACAACCTGGGACAGCACACCTGGGGCATCGTCACCGGCCTGGAGCTGGTGGAAGAGGATAAGGAAGGCGGCAGCGGCAAAGATGTCTTCATCCAGCCGGGCATGGTGGTGGACGGCTACGGGCGGGAGGTGGTGCTCTTTGCCGCCCACAAGCTGGACACCCAGGATTTCATCCGCTTCACCCGCGACGACCACTATGAGGTCTGGATCGCCTACCAGGAGGAATCGGTCAACCGGGTGGAGGCGGGCTATAACAATTGCGAGGACCAGGCCAACCGCACCCGCGAGAGCTACCGGGTGTTCATCGAGCCGCCCTCGCCCCAGCCGGATGGCGTGGTGGTGGATGGCAGGACCGCCCGCCCGCCGCTGGATGACGACGACCCTTCGCGAATCCCCCCTGACCTGTCGGTGCCCTACCAGGAGCTGCCCGACGATTACCGCCAGCGCTGGATGCTGCGCCTGGGCAGCGTGCGCTGGGATGGCAGCCAGTTTGTAGAGGCGGCCGCGGGCAAGCTGGGCGAAGGGCGGCTGTACACCAGCGCAGTGGTGGGGCGCTTGCTGGCGCCAGCCGGTAGCCTGGTGATCCAAGATCGTTTCACCGAGCCATTGGCTGCCGGCGACGCCGGGGTGGCGGTGGATGTGCTCGGCTCGCTGCAGGTGGAGCGGGATATCACTGCCAAAGCCAACCTGCACATCGATGGCGGGTTGATCGACTTCCGCCTGGAAGACGGCAGCCAGGGGGAGCAGTTCGCCATCCAGCGAGTCGAATCGGACACCGGCTACGATCTGCGCCTGCGCATCGGCGCGGCGGAGGACGGCGACAACCGCCTGACCGTCGGCCCGCAAACCGGCGCTACCGACGATACCTTCACCGCGGTGCTGACGGTGGCAGATGATAATCATGTGGGCGTGCGCGCCGGGCACCCGGAGCACGCCTTGCAGGTGGGCGACGGCAGCGCACCGGTCTCGCTCAGCGTACGCGGGCCAGACCTGGACGCCGCCGCGGCGGTGATCGCTTTTGAGGACAGCGCCGGTACCGGCTCGCGCTGGTTCAAGCTCGGCTACGATAGCAACGCCAACCTGCTCAAAGTCAGCTCGGCGGAGGTGGACCCGATCCTGGTCTTCGAGCGCACCAGCGGGCGGGTGGGCATTGGCACCACCGCCCCGGATCGCCTGCTCACCCTGAGCGGCGCCGAAGGCACCTACCTGAACGTGATCGCCGATGGCGGCGCCCACCAGGTGCTGCTGGGCGCGGACGGCAACGGCGGGATTGTTTCCACCATGACCAACCACGACCTGGTACTACGCGCCGGCGGCAACAGCACCAAGATGGTGATCAAGCCGGATGGCGACGTGGGCATCGGCACCACCACTCCCCAGGCGCGGCTGCACCTGGTGGGCGGCAGCGATGTGACCCTGGCGGACGAGGGCGGTTACCTGGTGATAGGCGATGTGAATGGAGACAACATCGCCCTGGATTCTAATGAGATCCAGGCCCGCTTGACCGGCGCGACCAGCTCGCTGCACGTGCAGGCGGAGGGCGGCGACTTTCGAGTGCACACCAACCAGGCGACTTCCACCCAGGTCATCGTGCAGGATAGCGGCTCGGTGGGCATCGGCACCATCGCCCCAGCCGCAAAGCTGCATGTGGTGGGCTCGGTTCGCATGGATATAGCCGGAAACTCGTTGTTTGCGCTGGGCGCCGGGCTGTCCCTGCGCCTGGTTGCGGGCAGCGTCTCGGGCAGCGCCGCCGATTCCGGCGCCGGTTGGGCATCCGTGCGCAACGCGGCAGGCGAATATGCGGTGAGTTTTACCCCAGATTTTGCCGGCGCGCCGGTGGTGGTGGCTACTTCAAGCGAATCGGACAAAGACCATATTGTCACCCTGGGCAGCGTATCCAGCACCGGTTTCACTGTCTCGGGCCGCGACGTAGGCAACTTCAACGGCGACCCGCAGAACACGTCGTTTCATTTTATTGCCTTCGGTGCGGTATGACAAAACAGGAGGCCACAATGACCATTCACGAACGCCTGGAAGAGCTGCGCGGCGAGTACGCCCGCGGCCAGGCCCAGATGAAATCCCTGGAGCAACGCCAG
>JBFYSV010000088.1:0-13266 GCA_041301185.1 Anaerolineae bacterium | reverse complement strand
CTCATTGTAGAAGCGCCTTTTCGAGAAGAAATCCTGACCTGGGATCTGGGACGGGGAGAAACCGCGGTGCTTTCGTATGCGCTATCCAACCCTGGCTGGATAGCCATACTGGATGACCAGGCCGCCAGGACCTGCGCCCGGAGTTATTCCATCCCTTACAAAGGAACGCTAGCTGTCGTTATCTTTGCCAAACAGAAGGGAGAGATAGACTGTTGGGTGGAGCGATCCATTCCAGGATGTGCGTTAAGGATCAGCTGAGCGAAACCCGACAAAACAATATGATCCACTATCCACCCCTGAGCTGGCGGTTTCCTTCTCCTACCAGCTCTTGCAGGCGGAGAAGCCGCACCTGGAAGATCTGGCAGTTGCTAATCTACCCCCTCTTTGCTAAAATGACTCCATGAACTGGGATATGCTCGGTCACGAGTGGGCAGTGAACCTACTGCGAGAACACGTCGCCCTGGGGAATTTCCGGCATGCCTATCTGATCACAGGGCCTCAGGGTGTCGGCAGGCGGACTTTAGCCCTGCGCTTCGCCCAGGCATTGAACTGTCCCCAACCGCTATCTCCTGGCGAACCCTGCCGAACCTGCCGTACCTGCACCCAGGTCGAAAACATGCAGCACCCCGACCTGGCTATTGTGCAGGCAGAGCGCGCTGGAAGCGTCTTGAGGGTCGACCAGGTGCGCGAGCTGCTGCCCAGCCTTTCCCTGGCGCCCTACCAGGCGCGCTACCGGATTGCCCTGTTTTTGCGCTTTGAAGAAGCCAACCAGAACGCTGCCAATGCTTTGCTGAAAACCCTGGAAGAGCCGCCCGAGCGGGTAGTCTTGCTGTTGACTGCCGAAAGCGCCGAGAGCTTGCTGCCGACGATTGTCTCGCGGTGCGAGATGCTCCGCCTGCGCGCCTTGAGCCTGGATACACTGACCCGAGGTTTGCAGGATCGCTGGAGTGTTCCAGCCGAGCAGGCGCGCCTGCTGGCTCACCTGGCAAATGGGCGCATCGGAGCGGCGTTGAGCCTGTACCGCTCTCCCGAGCTGTTGAAACAGCGCCAGGGTTGGTTAGAGGATCACCATAGGTTGCTCAGCGACAACCGGGTCAAACGATTTGCCTATGCAGAACCCCTGGCAAAAGATAAGCAGCGCCTGCAGCAGGCCCTGGAAGTCTGGCAGTCTCTGTGGAGAGATGTGTTTTTGCGGGCGTCGGGGAGCAATGTGGCGATCTCCAACCTGGACTGGACTGAGGAAATCGACAGAATGGCGTACTCACTGGGAAGCGAGCCCGCCATTCGCATGGTGGGGTTTATCCAGCGCCTGATCGGTCTGTTGGAGAAAAACATCAATCTGCGCCTGGCGACCGAAATATTCATGTTGGAGCTGCCCCAGCTCTGACTTCCCTGGAATAGCTGGTTAGACTTGCCAATTTGAAAACCAGGGAATTCTGGCAATTGTGCTATACTCTACGCCGGAAGAGATAGCCTCATGTCGATATTGCGAAAGTTCCTATCCGACCCGCCTCTGAATCACGAAAACCAGATCACCCGGGCCTCGCTTGAGTTAATGTACAACGTCAGCCGGGAGCTGGCCTCGGCGCTTGACCTGCGAACCGTCCTCAACCGTGTGCTTTTCCTGGCAATGAAAAATGTGGGGGCGAGCAGCGGCAGTATTATCGTCCTGGATGCGAATGGGCAACCGGTCGAGTCTGCGCTGGTCGTCGGGGATCAGGTCCACGACCAGACCACGCAGCAGCTGCGCGCCACCTTTGAGCGCGGGCTGGCAGGCTGGGTTTTGCGCAATAACCAGTCTGCGCTGGTCCCAAACACCAGCCAGGACGAGCGCTGGTTACGGCGACCTGACGATGATGCCACCCGTACCGGTCCCAAATCCGCAGTGAGCGCGCCAATATCGGCGCGCGACCAGCTGATTGGGGTGCTGACCCTGGTTCACCCTAAACCAGGCACATTCTCTAAAGAGCACCTGGCTCTGGTTCAGGCAATTGCCGACCAGGCAGGCATTGCGGTGCTCAACGCCCGTCTGTATGCGGAGAGCCAGCGCCAGGCGCGCGTAATGACCGCCCTGGCAGAGAGCGCCGCGGGAATCACCGCTACCCTTAAGCTAGATGATGTCCTGCAGCGCATCCTGGAACAGATCAGCCAGGCTCTGCGGGTGGACGTGGTCTCCCTGGCTTTACTCGACCCCAACACCGATGAGCTGGTTTTCCGGGCCTCCACCGGACCCAAGAGCTCCGAGGTGATCGGCTTGCGCCTTCCCATCGGGCAGGGTGTGGCGGGATGGGTGGTGCGCGAAGGGCGCGGCGCAATTGTGCCGGATGCCAGCAAAGACTCCCGCTTCTACCCCGGTATCGACCAGCTGGTTGGCTTCCAGACTCGGGCAATAGCCTGCGCCCCGATCCGCTCGCGCAACCAGATCATCGGCGCCCTCGAAGCGCTAAACCCGTATGACGGCGCCTTCGACTCAGATGCCCTCCTCGTCCTGACCGGCATCGGCAGCCTGGCAGGTACTGCCATCCGCCACGCCCAGCTATTCGAACGCCTGCAAGCAGCCCACCAGCGCTACCGGGAGCTGTTCGAAGATAGCATCGATTCGATCCTGGTAACCAACTGGGAGGGTCACATCCTGGAGGCCAACCGCCAGGCAGCAGAGCTGATCGGTGTCCCTACCAACAGCCTGTTATCGACCAACATAGAAAAACTCAATTTTATCGATAAAGAGCTCCTGGGGCACCGCTTTGCGAATCTGTCCCTGGGACAGACAATTACGTACCAGTCCAGCCTGTACACCCAATCGGGTGCTCAGGTTCCGGTTCAGGTATATGCCCGGGAAGTCCATATTGACGGTGTTTCACACTTACAGTGGATCCTGCGCGATATTACCGAAAGAATAAACCTGGATAACATGCGCAACGATCTGCTATCGATGATCTACCACGATCTCAGGTCTCCACTGGCAAATGTCGTCTCCAGCCTGGATGTCATGGAAACCCTGCTGCCCGGCGATGCGGATCCAGCCATGAAATCCTTGCTCAACATCGCCATCCGATCTACTGAACGCATCCAACGCTTGACAAACTCCTTGTTAGATATGCGCCGCCTGGAAGCGGATCAGCCCATCGGCAACCAGGTCAAGTGCTCGCTGGTCCCAATTATCAGCGAAGCGATCGAGATCGTCTCCCTGACAGCCGAAAATAAAAAGCAAGTGATCGTCAATGCGACATCTCCCAATCTACCCGATGTGTGGGTGGATGTGGATATGATCCGGCGGGTGGTGATTAACCTGCTAGAAAATGCTGTGAAATATACACCTCTGGATAGCGTTATCAAGATCGGAGCCGAGCAGCAAGATGAGCATATCCTGGTTTGGGTGCAGGATAACGGCCCGGGCATCCCAACCAACGATCGAGAACGTATTTTTGATAAGTTCATCCGCCTGCACCCCTCGGATGGGCCAAAAGGGCTGGGCTTAGGTCTGGCATTCTGCCGCCTGGCAGTGGAAAAACACGGTGGGCGAATCTGGGTTGATAGTCCAGACGAGGGAGGCGCCCGGTTCAATTTTACGCTCCCGGTCGCCAGCGAAACGCAGGAGATGACCGAGGCACAAGCATCATCAACTGGTTGAATCCATGCATCTCTTAAAACACGGAATATACTTTGAAGATTCCTACCTGGGAGTCACCCTGGGAGCCCTGGTCTTCCCTCACGGCACGATCCTGATCGATGCCCCGCTCCGCCCCGAAGACACCCGCTCGTGGCGTTCGGCTCTGATGAGCTTGCGCGGCGGAAGCAATCGGCTGATGATTTCACTTGACTCTCACCTCGACCGGACGCTTGGGGCGCGGTCGATGGAATGTACCATCCTCTCCCACCAGAAGACCGCTCAGGCATACCGCAATCGCCCGCTGATCTTCAAAGGGCAAACGATTGAAAGCGGCGCAGAATGGGAAGGCTATAATGACGCCATCGGCACTCGCTGGGCATCTCCCGATATCACCTTCACGGACCGCATGACCCTGCATTGGGGAGGACCGGATGTAGTCTTGGAGCACCATCCCGGACCAGCGCCCGGTGCGATATGGGTCATCATCCCTGAGGAACAAATTATCTTCATCGGTGATGCAGTTGTCCCCGATCAACCCCCCTTTTTAGCCAATGCCGAACCAGAACCCTGGTTAGAAACGCTGGATCTGCTCTATACCGGATACAAGAACTACCTAATCATTAGCGGGCGAGCGGGATTGATCCCCCGAGAGGCGATCCGCACCCAGGTCTCCCACCTGAAGAAAATATCCAAGCAAATGGATCGCCTGGCAACCAAGAATGCCTCGCCAGAAATGACCGAGGATTTGATCCCCCGCCTGCTCAGCGACCTGACCTATCCGCCGGAATTCCACGAGAAATATGTCCACCGTCTCCGGGCCGGACTGTACCAATACTATAACCGCCAGTATCGCTCTCAGAGCACTTTCGAGCCAGGTGAAATAGAAGAAAGCCTGGAATGAAAGCGCCTTTGATCCTGAAAGCGTGACCCAATACCTTCCATCAATATATTGACCGGCAAAGCCCATGCCAGATTATTCTTATCAGCCCATTTACGAACTCACTCGAGGCGAGATTGTCGAATCGATCCATTTCGGCGCGATCGCGGTCGTTGACTCATCCGGCGCCCTGGTAGCAGCGCACGGAGATAGCACGGCAGTCTCCTATCTACGGTCGTCTGCCAAACCGATCCAGGCGCTCTCTTTCATTGAAAACGGTGGGCAGGCATTTTTCAACCTGGAGCTACGCGAGATTGCGTTGATGTGCGCCTCCCATTCTGGCACCGACGAGCATGTCGCTGTGGTCACAAGTATCCAGGAGAAATGCGGTGTCAGCGAGGCCGACCTGATGTGCGGCGCGCACCCGATCTCACATGGACCAACTGTGGAAGCGCTCCGGCAACGCGGCGAGAAGCCAACCCATAACCGCAACAACTGCTCTGGCAAGCATACCGGCATGGTTGCCTATGCCCGCATGCTGGGCTTTCCGGTTGAAGACTATATCAACCCTGCTCACCCGGTTCAAAAGATCATCACCCGGACATTCTCCGAGATGTGCTCCGTCCCACAGGAGCAAATCCGGATTGGTGTGGACGGCTGTTCAGCGCCCAACTTTGCCGTGCCGCTGTACAATGCCGCCCTGGCGATCGCCCGCCTGGTCGATCCAGAGAATGCCACGCCCGCTTTGAGCGCCCAGCGGATTGCTGCCTGCCATACGATTGTCCAGGCGATGACCAGCTATCCAGATATGGTCGGTGGACCAGACAGCTTCGACACTCACCTTATCTCAACCGCACAAGGCAGAGTCTTATCAAAAGTCGGCGCGGAAGGATACCATATCCTGGGCGTGCTGCCTGGCGTGTTGGCGCCTGGCTCGCCGGGCCTGGGGATCGCGTTGAAAATCTCGGACGGCGACTTGAAAAGCCATACCCGCGGAGTCAGCGATCCGCGCGGCCAGATTAGACCCGCAGTCGCGCTTGAAATTCTACGCCAGCTTGGAGCCTTGACTGACCCGATGCTGGCTGACCTGGCTGATTACGGGCCGACATTCCCGGTGTACAACTGGCGCAAGATCCACGTTGGCTCAGGGCACCCGTGTTTCGACTTAACCGCCTCCACCAACCCCGCCTAACAATCAATCCAATCATTTCAACATGGAACTTGGACAGCGCGCTCTGGCAATATACCAAATACTGATTGATCATTACGGTAACCCGACCTGGCGTAACCCGCTCCCCCCGCTGGACGAGCTGGTTTCAACCATTTTGTCCCAAAACACGAACGACACCAATCGGGATCGGGCTTACAACGCCCTGCGAGCTCGCTTTCCAGACTGGGAGGCAGTCCGCGATGCCCCGGAATCCGAAGTCATAGACGCAATCCGCCCCGCCGGTCTGGCAAATCAAAAAGGGCCGCGCATCCAGGCGGTTCTTAGACAGATCACGGCTGAGGTCGGTCGCCTGGATATCGGCTTTCTCAAAGACCTGCCCCCAGACCAGGCGCAGCAATGGATGTTGCGCTTCAATGGAGTCGGTCCGAAGACTGCCGCGATCGTCCTGCTCTTCTCGCTGGGTAAACCCGCCTTCCCGGTGGATACTCATATCTACCGGGTTTCAGGCAGGATCGGTCTGCGCCCGGCAAAAATGACCGTCGAGGCGACCCACAATCACCTGGCGGCCATCTTTCTCCCGGATACATATTACGCTGCCCACCTGAACCTGATCCGCCTGGGACGCGAAATATGCCAGGCGCGGCAACCGCGTTGCCAGCAATGCCCCCTGCAGAAGCTGTGCGATTATTACGCGTCTCCAAGCAGCACCTAGCTGCTCGTCGGGTGCGACATGGATAACCCAAAACTAGAAAAGCAAACCCAGGGACACCTCAACGAGATACAAGCCGCTTTACAAAAGCTGGCTTCTTCTCCATTGCCCGAAGAAAGCCTGGCATCTATTCGCCAGGCTACGGATACCCTGAGCAGCTTATCCCAGATCATCCTATCTAGCCAGGAAGAGACAGCCGGGGCGGTACGGCAAGCTCAAGAAGAACGAAACCAATTCATCTCCCATGTAACCCATGAGCTGCGCCTGCCCATGACATCCATCAAGGGCTATACCGACCTGCTCCGCCAGGGTCTGGCAGGTCCGCTGAATGAGCAGCAGCTCAACTTTCTGGATACCATCCGCAATAACGTGGAACGCATGTCCGCCCTGCTCTCTGACCTGTCGGATATCTCCCGCATCGATGGTGGGAGGCTCAGGCTTGATCTGGGAAAAGTTGAGATAAAGGAATCCGTGGCAACAGCCCTGGATTCCCTGCACCTGATCCAGGAGCAAAAAAGGCAAAAAATAACCAGCCATCTGCCAGCCGGCTTACCCCCGGTATGGGCAGATCCGAACCGCGTCATTCAAATTCTGACCTGCCTGCTGCGCAATGCGATCATGTACACACCTGAAGGTGGAGAGATCACTATTCGCGCCCGCCCTGAGGATGATGAGGTATCTATTCAGGTGAAGGACGCCGGTATCGGCATCAGCCTCGAGGATCAGGCAAGGTTATTCAGCCCATTCTTCCGCTCCGATGAACCTGCCGTCCGCGAGCAACATGGCTGGGGATTAAGCCTGCATCTGTCTGCCAGGCTGGTTCAGATGATGGGCGGAGAGATAGGGGCAGACAGCACTACCGGCAGTGGAAGCGAATTCTGGGTCACGCTGCCACAGGCGAAGTCTCCCACCAACCAGGAGCAAGATGGCTAAATCTGGGAAGCGCTACCCCTTGTTGTTCTACCGCCGGGCAATGGACCGGCTATGGGTTGCAACCCTTATCCTGGGCATCATCCTGGGAGGCATTTGGCTTTGGTTTTGGATGAGCGATACGCCCCTGATCACCCCGGGGAACGAGACCTGGTTGCTGGCGGGCTCGGTAGCAGCCCTGGGATTCACTGCATTTGCTTACATCGCCCGCCGGGCAGCATATGTCCAACCACAACGCGATCATCTGCGCCTGGTAACGCCATTCTTGCGTTTGAATATCTCTTACCGCCGCATCCGCAGCGTACATCCGGCAAGTTTTCAGCAGCTTTTCCCGCCTGGCAAAGCAAGCTGGGCGCAGCGCAGCTTTTTGGAGCCTTTTTACGGGCGCACCGCAGTCGTCGTCGACTTGACTTCGTATCCGATGTCACCCGGGCTGCTTCGATTTTTCTTGGCTCCACAGATGTTCTCCCCACAATCCACCGGTTTTGTCATCCTGGTTCCAGACTGGATGGAATTCAGCACCGAGCTTGACACATTCCGCAGCGCTCGGATGCAGGCTCCATCTGGCAAACGCCCCAGGAAAAGAAACTGGTAATTTCCTCTAAACCGTTCTCTTAAATTGAAAACAACGGCGATGGACAGGCGTTAATCCCTGTTTACTCAGGGCAATCCGGTGAGCCTGGGTGCCGTAACCCTTATTCTGGGCAAAGCCGTAGCCTGGATACTGGCAATCGAGGTCGCATAAGATGGCATCTCGTGCGACCTTAGCCACAATCGAAGCGCTGGCAATGCTGATGGAGCGCTCATCTCCCTTTACCAGCGACTCCTGGGGGATAACGACTTCAGATAGATGAACATAATCGATCAGGATATATTCGACGCGGACCCTTAAGCGGTTAATGGCGCGCCGCATGGCGAGCTGGGTCGCAGGAACGATACCCATTGCATCGATCTCTGCGTTGGAGGCTAAACCGACCTCCCAGGCAACCGCAATATTCCTGATGCTGGCAGACCATTTTTCGCGCTGCTCAGCCGTGAGCTGTTTGGAGTCTTTGATACCGATCAATGCTGCAGTTGTGGATGCACCGGCAGGCAGCACCACCGCCGCAGCAGCGACAGGTCCGGCTAAAGCCCCCCGGCCTACTTCGTCTAAACCAGCGATATATTGAATGCCTTGCTCCCATAGAACGGCCTCAAAGGAGAAATCAGGGGACTCGGGGAGGAGGGAGTGATCAATCCTGGATGGCATGGGTCTGATTATACATACCCCGTAAGGCGTTCAAACGGATCGCAAACAGGTCTACCGCCATCCGGGCAGCATCGCGCAACACGTTGATCTTGCTCTCAGGGTTGAAATACCAGGGAATTGGTAACTCCACAATCCGGTAACCCCTCTGCCGGGCAATGAATAAGACCTCCACATCGAACGACCAACCGCTGATTGTTTGCTGCCCAAACAACTCCCGGGCTACTTCTGCCCGAAAACATTTAAAACCGCACTGGGTATCGTGCAAACCAGGAAGGGCGATCAGGCGAATCAATCCATTGAACATTCGCCCCACCATGTGCCGGTAGTGAGGCTCGTTATACCGAACCGCTCCAGGCGCTTCTCTGGAAGCAATAGCAATATCAGCACCGGTCAGCACTGGCGGCAGGAACCGGTTTATCTCGCTTACCGGCATGGAAAAATCCGCGTCGCACATGAAGCGGTATTCGCCGCGTGCCGCCAGCATGCCCTGCTGCACGGCAATCCCTTTACCTTTCCGCTTAGATTGCAATACTTGGAGCTGGGCATGGGCACGGACAAATTCCGTGGCTATTGCTAAGGTGTTATCCTGGCTTCCATTCTCAACCACCAGAACCTCAGCGCTATAAGGCTGGTCTTGTAAGAACGAAAAGACCTGCTCGAGTGTGGCGGGAAGGCGCCGTTCTTCGTTATAGACGGGGATAATGATGGAGAGGAAGACGTCAGACAAGTGTTTAATCCCACCCAACCCGTGACTCAATTCAATAAAACCAGGTAAATCACAAACGCCAGCAACACAAGTACATTGATCGAAATGAGCAGGATTAAGACAACCCACTGTTTGGAGGAGAATGGCAATTTTTCAACCCGCGAGAAGGCAGTATCAATCCGTTCAATGTTCGCCTGCCCTTTCCCACCCCGGTTATCGGCTTCAGTGAGGCTGGTAGCGGCGAGCGTATTTCCCCCCTCGCCGGCCGATTGCCCATCCTTTTCATCCGGTGGAGATGTCAGCAGGTCAACCATACTCTCAACCTGTTCCTGGTCATTGACCAGCCTGCCCTGGGTCACCCCTGAGATGAATCGGTCGAGCGCGTCAATCAGCACGATCCGCACAACAGGACGCAGTGTCTCTACATGAATGCCCGGATTGGTAAATATCAGTACAGGCACAACCGGCGAATAATGGACGCCATGCGAGCGAAAGTATTCTTGCAGCGCTTCTGCCATCTGCAAAGCTTTGGTAATGAAATTCTCGCTCGCCGCCTTGTAAGATTGGTGGCGCTCGTCGATTTTCTCCCAGGTCTCGCCATTGGCGCGATACACTCCGCGCAACGCGCTGGGATACAGCATCCATACACCAGGTGGACCTACCAAAACCAGGGGGATCAATCCATCCAACCCTTTTAGAGCCACATTGCGCAGCATAAAGAACTTGTTACCCACCATCCTTTGAAAAGCAGCAATTACCACCGACTCAGCCTCTGGGTCGCGTGACCAACCGCGCCCCAGTTTGAGTGAGCCTAAGATACCATCTAGCGATTTGCCTTGACCACGCTTGGCGTACTCGGCAGAACAATCAATGAGTTTCATCTTCTCACCTGATGACGGTCACTTACGATACAGAAGACCCGTGGACTGAATGGGAGGCCGGGCGTGCCTGGACTATTGCCGCCATTCGCCTCCCACTATGCCTCTCTGTCAAGTACGCATTGATGAGCTGGACGTTACTTTCCAGGACAGATCGCCGGTATTTAGCCAGATCCTGGCGCGAGAGGTATGCAAAGACTTCACTTTCCATGCGCTCTTCCGAGGAAAGAAGCGAATAGTATTCTTGCGGTGAAATGCCCTGGCGCTCAGCAAATACCTCCACCGTTCTGATCATAGCTCCGGGTAAGAGCTGATCCGCCACAAAATCACGCCAGTCAATCAGATGCCTGTCTTCCACAAACGGCAACCAGTTTGAGATCACAGCAGATTTCAGTTCCTTGCCTACACCATTCCCTTCGATCAGAGAAGGCAGGATTTCCCAATCCAGGTAGGAGCGCAAAACATTATGCAAATAAAGACGCTGGTGGAAAGTGCTCCAGGTGCTTTTCTTCCCAAAAACCGGCACGAAAATATCCCGGACCCATATCCAATCTGCCTGAAGATGACAAAGATAACCTGCCAGGAATCCGGCTTGGGCATTGCCCAGGCGGGATGTATCTTCTAAAACCTCGTATTTGTCTCTCACAAATAGCCAGGGTGGCACTGGATTGCTACTCAGCGGCAGGTCAAAGAAATGGGTATCAGCCCTGGATTGCCTGGAGATGGTTTGAACATCTGGTGCTGTGTTGCCGAACAGGAAAGCTCCACGCTCAGACAATAATAGCCGGCGCGCATACTCTGTCAGAGCCGGATGCTCCAGTAGATCGATAGCCACGCTGAGGTGATAAAAAGGCGTAGGCACAGCTAAATTATAAGCCAGGATAAGAATCTGTAGTGCAAACCTAAGAAAATCGCGAGGAGTTATTTCCTAGAGGGCTCACCCAACATTAAATGCTTGGCACACCATCCAACCGGTCGACATCAGATTTATTCTGTCCTACGACCAGAACATCCTTCCCCCCCGACTGGATGACTCGCACAGGTGAGGTGATATCAAACGTGCTGGCTTTCAAAGGAACGCGTTGCCCTACCATGTAATTCTTGCCAGATTTGATCTGTTGGATCAAGACGTCTCTTTCAACCAGCACATGGTCAGAGAAGGTGGGCCCCCGCCGCTGGTAAGCCCGTACCCAGCTCACTTCACCATTGGGTTTATAATGTACAGCCTCAATAACCCCATCATATTTGATCTTTGCCATGCAACCGCCTCCAGGTCAAACAGGCAACCCTATCAGGAAACAAAACGCGTACTGCGGATTCCGAAGGGGTATACGCAATACGCAGGAAGATGATGGTCGGGGCGGGCGGACTCGAACCGCCGGCCCCCGCGTCCCAAACGCGGTGCGCTACCGGACTGCGCTACGCCCCGAGCGAAATGAGTATAATGCGAAGTAGGCAGGATCGTCAAGTGATTGCTATGTTTCCAACCCTGTACCATGCCCACCACAACCGCAATCCCGAAGATCAAGATTTTTGGCTTGACCTGGCAAAACACAATGGAGCTCGCATCCTGGAATTAGGCTGCGGAACAGGGCGCGTGCTCCTGCCGCTGGCTGAGGCAGGTTACCCCACCTACGGTCTGGATCGCGACGCCCAGATGTTGTCCTTCCTGAAGGATATCACACCGGAAAGCCTCCTCCCCAGGGTAAATATCTTTCAGGGCGACCTATGTGCCTACCACCTGGCGGCACAATTTTCCTTGATCCTGCTGCCTTGCAATACCTATTCCATCCTCTCGCCGAGTCAACGGGCACAGGCACTCCGGCGAGTGCGCCAACACCTGCAACCCTCCGGCATTTTTGCTGCCAGCATGCCAAACCCGGCATTGTTAGAAAGCCTGCCGCTCCAATCTGATCCGGAGATTGAAGAGGTATTTCCCCACCCACAGGATGGCGAGCCGGTCCAGGTGAGCAGCGCCTGGAAACGCTCCCCTCACC
Organism: Anaerolineae bacterium; assembly: GCA_041301185.1. GTDB lineage: Bacteria > Chloroflexota > Anaerolineae > Anaerolineales > UBA4823 > JAQBDA01. The sequence goes on along the minus strand of JBFYSV010000088.1, from coordinate 1,139 downwards.
AGGTCGCGATCACCTGGTATTACGATCATCTACTGCCAGATGGCAAGGTGCATCGAACCACGCAGCAAGTCATCCACTACATCACTCCAATCGAAACAATTACGGGCGAATTTAACGCGGCAGGATTGGAAATTACCTGCCTGTATGGCGATTTCGACAACTCTCCCTACACAATCGAGGCCAGTTACCTGATCCTGCTTGCCCGGCCGGGTACTGCCAGCCATTTCTAACAAAATATCTATACTTTACATGCGCTCCTCTTATATACATCCACTATGATATATGCAGAATAACCAATGAACATGGTTGAGAAAATATTAGGAGAGCAAAAATGACCGTATATATTACCCCATACCGCCGCATGGCGACCCTTAGAGACGCGATGAATCGACTGATCGAAGAGAATATGGCTGAACCCGCCAGCGGAGAGCGCGAGATGCTGTTAGCTGTTGATGTCCAGGCAAATGATGATGTATATGAGATCTCTGCTCTGGTGCCGGGCCTCGACCCCGAAGAGTTGAACATTGAGATCCTGAACAACACCGTCAGCCTGCGTGGCGAATTCAAGGCCACCGGCAAAGAGGATACGACATACTTGCTTTGCGAGCTGCCCGCTGGTCGTTTCAGCCGCGTGATCACCTTGCCCACCAGCCTCGACCCATCCAAAGCTGAAGCTACGATTAAGAACGGTATGCTTCACCTGGTGGTCCCCAAGGCTGAGGCACATCGCCCCAAGGCGATCAAAGTGCAAGTCGCCTGATCATCAGCATATAAACTAAAAATGCCGGCAGTGGAGACATTGCCGGCATTTTCGTTTGTTGTGGGTGAGAATCAGCTTACCGCGCTGAATCAGTCTTAGTATCTCAATATGCCCCCGATATTTTCGTACTCGTACAGGCCCTGGTCATCGTGAATCACTTCCACTTCACCCCCAGATTGCATCACACTTCTTACTGCCAGTTCAACGGCATCGGGGATTTTTGTAAAGGCTCCCTGGCAGAAGGGGCAATCTGCCAGCTCTTTGGTGGTGAGATAACCGCACCCCTGGCATCTCCATCCCGGGGAACGCAAGCCTTCGCGAATCACTAATATCTGGACACGACCTTCATGAACAGCGCCCAGGGTATCCTCCAGGCGCA
>JBFYSV010000087.1:0-3778 GCA_041301185.1 Anaerolineae bacterium | reverse complement strand
ACCCGGGTGATCGACTCGCCGCGCGAGCGCCTGATCGCCATCCTGACCAATAATTTTGTGCCCTGCAACGGGCGCTTCCCGACCTTGATTATGCTTGCCACCGTTTTTGTGGCAGCCAGTTTCCCGCCGGCTTTTGCTTCATTTGCGGCGGCGGGATCGGTGGTGGGTGTTGTGCTGATCGGAATATTGTTCACCCTGGGGGTCTCGTGGGTTTTATCCCGCTCCATACTGAAGGGGGAGGCGTCGGCTTTCACCCTGGAACTGCCCCCTTATCGCCGTCCCAATTTTGGGCGCATCCTGTACACCTCAATGATTGACCGGACGATCTTTGTCTTGTGGCGGGCTATCCAGACGGCAGCTCCGGCGGGAGCGGTGATCTGGATATTGGGGAATATCTATATACAAAATGTAAGTCTGGCGCAGCACATTGCCAATTTTCTCGATCCGCTGGGTTTGCTCATCGGACTGGATGGGGTCATTTTGCTGGCGTATATCATCGCCATCCCTGCCAACGAGATCGTAGTACCGACTATGATGATGGTTTACATGGGAACCAGTATGATGACCGATGTTCCCACAGTAGATAGCCTGTATAACCTGCTGGTGGGTGTTCACGGGTGGACACTCCTGACCGCGGTCAACCTGATGCTATTTTCTCTGCTGCACAACCCGTGCGCAACGACGATCCTGACCATACAAAAAGAGACGGGTAGCCGTAAATGGGCTACATTTGGGGCGCTCATGCCGCTCAGCCTGGCTTTTATAGTGACCTTCATTACTGCCAGTATTGCCCGCGCCATGGGATGGGTATAAAATGCCAGACGACTTTCAGCGTGTGTTTTCGGGTGCTCCATGGGAGCCTCAGGTGGGTTACTGCCGCGCTCTAAAAGCGGGTAATCATATTTACGTAACAGGTACGGTAGCGATCGATGAACATGGGCGGTGTTTTCGTCCCGGAGATGGGTATGCCCAGACAAGGCGCTGCTTCGAGATCATTGAGAACGCCTTGCAAAGATTGGGTGCAGATCTTTCTTGCGTTGTTCGCACACGCATGTTTGTCACCGATATTACCTGCTGGCAAGAGTATGGCAAGGCGCATGGGGAGATATTTGGGGCGAATCCGCCTGCGACAACGATGGTTGAGGTAAGTGCGTTGATTGATCCTGAGATGATGATTGAGATCGAGGTGGAAGCAGTTTGCTATCAATGAATTGATTGCGCCATAAGTATGTGAGATAATCATAAATGCAGTTTCCGAAATCATGTGCAGGAGGGGTTAGCTTGGAAGTATTCGGGATCGATATCGGTGGTACGGGAATCAAGGGTGCCCCGGTTGATATGGAGACTGGGGCCTTGCGGGCTGAACGGCTGCGTATCCCCACTCCACCGGGTGCCAAACCCCGCCCCATCGCGGAGGTGGTGGCGGAGATTCTCAAGCAGTTCGACTGGCATGGACCGGTGGGGGTGGGTTTTCCGGCGGTTGTGCGGGATGGCATGGTCAGATCTGCGGCTAATATTCATAAAAAGTGGGTTGGTACACAAATCGAGACTCTGCTATCCGAGGCCACCGGCTGCCCGGTCTGCGTCATCAATGACGCAGACGCGGCTGGTCTGGCAGAGATGGCGTTTGGAGCGGGGAAGGGACGCCAGGGAGTGGTGCTGGTGGCGACGATCGGTACGGGCATTGGCACGGCGCTTTTTACCAACGGCTGTTTGTTGCCCCATACCGAATTTGGGCATGTCGAGATCAAAGGAGTGGATGCGGAGAAGCGCGCTTCGGATATGGCGCGCAAGCTGGAAAAACTCTCCTGGAAAAAGTGGGCTCAGAGACTGGATGAATATCTACATACCATGGAGCAGCTGATCTGGCCCGACTTGATCATCCTGGGTGGCGGGGTGATCAAGAATCATGAAAAATTTCTCCCGCTGCTCACCGTGGAAGCTGAAGTCGTCGCTGCCGTGCTACTCAACGATGCCGGGATAGTGGGCGCTGCGTTGGCTGCTCACCAACGTGCTGGGTAGAGTGAAAGAAACTAACGGGCAATAGTATGGAATTTGTTTCTGCAGTAACGACTGAAGTCGAGTTTGAAGATGCCTTGAAATCGCTAATCCAGCAAACGGCTTCCCAGGCAGGGGATGCCTCCCTGGACCTTATGGTGGTGTTTGCATCAGCGCATTTTACACACTCCATCCGCGAGATCGTCCAGGATTTGCTGGCAGCGCTGAAACCGGGTTTGCTGATTGGCTGTACAGCCGAGGCAGTGGTCAGCCGCGACCGGGAGATCGAGAAAGGGCCGGCGATCACCCTGGTTGCAGCCCAAATGCCCGAAGCGGGATTGCATCATTTCTTGCTTCAACCAGACAGTCTGGACTGGCCCAAATTGCTTCTCGACGAAGACGAGTTCCACCGGCGGGTGGGAGCGCCTGAAGATACTCGCCTGTTCATGTTATTGGGCGATCCCTTCTCTGCCCCAATGGATGATTTGCTGCAGGCGTTCAACCAATATTTCCCCGGTATCCCGGTGGTGGGGGGGATTGCCAGCGCGGCTCTGCGCCCCGGCGGGAATATGCTGTTTGTTAACGATACGGTCACCAGCCAGGGAGTGGTGGGGGTGGCTTTCTCTGGCGCGCTGGATATCGATGTGGTGGTCTCGCAGGGCTGCCGACCGATTTGGCGACCCTTTAAGGTCATGGAGGCTCGCCGGAATGAAATTTATAACCTGGAAGGGAGAGCACCGCTCGCCTGGCTGCAAGACCTGATCCCGACCCTTTCGGAGGAGGACAAGGGTTTATTGCAGACCGGTTTGTTTGTTGGGCGGTCGGTAAAACCCGGGCAGGAGCTTTTAGGGCGGGGTGATTTTGTAATCCGGGGGGTGATGAGCATTGACCAGCAAAGCGGCGCGATTGCAATTGGCGATTCGGTCATGGATGGCGATATGATTCAGTTTCATCTGCGGGATGCAATGACCGCGCTGGAAGACCTGGAAATGCAGCTGATCCCGCAGATGTTCCGGGACGCGGCCTGCGGTGGTCTGCTATTCACCTGTAATGGGCGCGGCACGCATTTGTACGAGCGACCCAATGGGGACATCAATGTAATCCAGCCCAATATCAAAAATGTGCCCCTGGCGGGTTTCTTTTGCGCTGGCGAGATTGGTCCGATAGGGAAACTGAATTTCTTGCACGGGCATACAGCTACCCTGGTGCTCTTCCGCCCATCCTGAGAAACCCTTTACGGGCGCTTACCCCGTCTTAAAATCAAACTGCGCTTTGGAGAAGTCCTGGCAACTAGCTCCTAAGCGCAGTTTTGAGTGAGGAGAATGCACTTACTATTTTACATATCTACCTGAAGAGAACCTGAAGGGTAGATAAAAGTATTGTGAGAAACTTTGCTGGATGGGGGTTATTCCAGGGCAGCCTGAAGCTGCTCCATTGATAACGGTCCCTGACGCAAGATAACCAACTCTGCGCCGCTACAATCCACCACGGTTGAGGAAATGCCCCCTGGGGTTTTGCCTGCATCCAGGATCAGGGGGATGCGCCCGCCGAGCTGGGCGAATACCTCGCCTGCGCTTGTAGCGCTGGGCTGGTTGGATAGGTTAGCGGAGGTGGTTGCCAGCGGTCCGGCGAGGCGAAGCAACTCCAGCGCGACTGGGTGGTCTGGAACGCGCACACCCACGGTAGGGTAGGGGGATAGAATTTCAGGCAAAGAGGCGTGGCGCGGCACCACCAGGGTCAGCGGACCAGGCCAGAAGCGCTCTGCCAGGCGGAGAACCCG
>JBFYSV010000085.1:0-3974 GCA_041301185.1 Anaerolineae bacterium | reverse complement strand
TCCCGGTTTCGACGCCAACCAGCTCGACGCGACCTGGAGCGAGCTGGTGCAGGATGACCGCTCCCCGCTCTTGAACCGGGCCACCCTGGGACAATATCCCACTGGCGAGCTGGAAAAGGCGCTCTTCCCGGAAGGGCTACCTGCCTATGGGCTAGGCGAACCGCTGGACCTGCGCTTGCCATCTGGGGAGCCGATTAGCGGGGAGGGGAGAGAAACCGCACTCAGCCCACTGCAAGCTGCGCTAATTGCCGGCACCCTGAGCAATAATGGATTGCGGGCAGCACCTCTGCTGGTCAGCGCTGTGAACACCCTCACCGCCGGCTGGGTGCTCCTGCCTCCCCTGGGTTCTCCCGTGCAGGCTCTCTCCCCCGAGACAGTCACTGCCAGGGTGAATTCCCTGGAACAGCCAGACGCCAGGATCTGGGATCACACAGCGCTCGTCCAACCGGCAACCGGATCGTCGCTCACCTGGTATCTTGGCGGCACCCAGCCCGGCTGGAGCGGAACCCCGCTGGCTCTGGCACTGGTCATCGAAGAGAACGACCCGCAGGCAGCCCAGGAAATCGGCAGGCAGATCCTGACCAACGCTGCTCCCTGAGCAGCTTAAACAGGCACATAGAGTGGAAGATCAAATACGATGCTTGTCCCCAGATCGGGCTGGCTTTCGATTTGTATTTTGCCCCCATGCTGCTCAACGATCCGCTTGACAATCGCCAGCCCCAGACCGCTGCCGGCTTTACGCAGGTTTCCACTGTGCGGCATCCGGTAAGCCATCTCGAAAATATAAGGTAAGTCTTCTGCCGGGATACCGGTACCGTCATCGCTGACCCGCACCGCCATCCGGTCGTTCTCTTCATGGACAGCGATGATCACCTCGCCGCCCTTGGGGTGGGCGTATTTGACACTGTTGTCCACCAGGTTGTTCAGCACCCGGTACAGGTGGTCGCGATCACCCAGAACGCGGGCCGGGCGCTCTGGTCCGTTGTAGATCAAGCGGACATGCTTGGCTTCAGCCACCTCTACCTGCGCCATCATGACCGCTTCGATCACCCCCTTGATATTGACCGGTTCGCGCTTTACCGGCACATCTGGCGTTTCCAGCCGGGAGAGCATGCGCAGGTTTTCGGTCAATTCTCTCAAGCGGCGGATTTCCGTGGTGATAATCGCCAGGTACTGCTGCCAGCGAGCCGTCTCTTGCGGAGTGCAGCCCGCCATATTATCCAGGTTGGTCTGGATGCTCTGCAAGGGATTGGAAACTTCGTGGGAGATATTATGGATAAACTGGAGATAGGCATCCTGCGATGAGGTAGAGCCTGGATCCATAGAGGCCAGCTTGTGCGGTTGAGATTCACGTAATTCTTTGAGCAGCTTTTCCTGTCGCCGGGAGAGGCGCCAGTATCCGATCCCTGCCAGGGCGATCGCCAGGATCAAAGCCAGACCGATCAGGATCGCCGCCCAAAATGGGGTTTGTAGGGTAATTAAGAGCCAGGAATTGCCAGGAGGCATTTACATCCCTATATATCTTTGAACTTGTACCCGATGCCGTGCACGGAGAGAATGTATCGCAGATTGTCCAAATCAGGCTCGATTTTAGCGCGCAGCTTGGCGATGCAGGTATTGACCGCGTTATCCGAGATATCCCCACCTGCTTCGTAACCCCACACTTCGTCCACCAGGTCTGATCTACCGCACGGGATACCCGGGTGCTCAACCAGGTATTTCAGCAAATCGAACTCCAGGCGGGTCAGGTGGGCTTCCTGCCCGCCAGCCAGGACAAGCCGGCGCCCAAAGTGAATGCGCAGGTAATCATCCACCACAAACCACCCTTGCTCACGGTCCTCGGCATGCCGGGATTTGACCCGCCGCAAGAGGGCGCGGGCTTGCGCCAGCAGCTCACGCGTCTCGAATGGCTTGGTCAGGTAGACATCCGCGCCCAGCTCCAGCCCCACCACCCGGTCAACCAGCTCTTTCTTGATCCCCGAGACCATGATGATGCCGACCGTATCCCCCAATCGCTGGCGCACCTGGCGGCAGATCTCCAGCCCATCTACCTGGGGCAGCTGCACATCCAGGATGACCAGGTCAAAGCGTTCCCCTTCCAGCAAATCCAGGGCTGTATCGCCCGCTGCGGCGGTGCTCACCTGGAAACCCTCCCTCTCGAAATAATCCTTCAGCGAAAGGCGCAGGCGCTCTTCATCTTCAACAATCAACAGAGAAACACTCACGATTTGATTTTACACCAGGTTGCCCATCGTGTACCTGTTCAACTCGGAAACGGTAATATAACGGAAATAAATATTAAGTTATTAGCAAAGAATCTGCACCCATTCACCACTATACTTGGCATAGATGCTGCCTCAAAAAGGCGAGGCGAGAGTATCTGGTATGCGAGTGAGTATGGAGAAGGCAAAATGAGCAAAAGTCCTCGATATTTCTGTATCTTTATTCTTGCAACATTTTTCTTTTGGATGCCCAGTAACACTGGTCAGGCTGAGATGAACTCGAGGCCGCCACAAGAAATTAGCTTGCCAGCCGCAGCGCTGGCACAAGGCGAACATGTCGAGCTAATTGGGCGCCTGGGCGGCATGGCTCAAAGCGTTGCCATCCAGGGAAATTACGCCTATGTCGGATTTGGGTCCGAGTTCGCCGTCTTGGATATCTCGAACCCGGCTCAGATAGTACGGATCGCCTGGCTGCCAGCGCCAGGCGAGGTTGAAGATATCACTATCCTGGCAGATATTGCCTATATCGCCTACTGGGCAGGAGATTATCACTCCTACGCGGGCAGGACCGGGCTTGAGGTCATTGACATCCAGAATCCAGCGGCACCCGTATCCATTGCAGTCCAGGAGTTCACTGGGTGCGGCACCAATCCTCAGGTCATAATCGCCGACCCATACGCCTACCTGACTTATACGGCTTGCTCGGTATATGGAGGGATCATCCAAAACAATGGCGCTTACCTCCACAAATTAGACATATCCGATCCAACCCAACCCTCGATCATAACCAGTATTAACTATTTTATGAGTGGTTTTTCCGGGATTGCCACCCAAAACAACGTGCTCTACGCTCTATGGGAAGATGTTTCCGGAACCTATTTGAAAGCATACAACGTTTCGGATCCAACAGGGCTTGTGGAAATATCCACGACTCAGGTGATTAGTGATTCAACCGCGATTGCCCTATCCGGTGATTACGCCTTCCTTGCCGCGGCAGAGGATGGCATGCAGGTAGTCGAGATCAGCGATCCATTCAATCCATCTCCTGTAGTCACTCACACCCTCCCGGGTACAGCGCAGGATATTTTCATCGCTGAGGAATTCGCGTACCTGGCGGCAGGGGAGGCCGGTCTCCAGATCGTCGATATCACCGATCCACTCAACCCTTACGATGTCGATACATACGCCACCAGCGATACACCCCGGGATATCTTCGTCTCCGGAGGTTATGCCTACCTGGCAAATGGCTGGGGCGGCTTTGAAATTGTGCAATTGTCCGATCTGACCCAGGCTGGATTGGCTGAGCTGCCGGAGAGCATCAACGATCTGCAGGTCAGAGAACCCTACGGGTATATTGTTGCCGAGGATGGCTTCTGGGTCTTAGACCTGAATGACCCAGGCTTACCCCTGGCAATCGCCCATGATGTGACTGAGTCCCCGTGTGATTGCCTCGTCCTGAAAGATCATTATGCCTACGTTGCCTGCCCGCAGTCCGGTCTACGGATCATGGATATCTCCGACCCGCAAGCGCCCAGCGAAGCGGGTGTCTACGACCTCCTCGGAGAAACGCAGGAGATGGCGCTGGTCGATCAGACCCTGTTTGTAGCCCAGAGCGGGCTGATCATCCTGGATACCAGCAACTCGCTGGCGCCGGTTGAAATCAGCACCTTCTACATTCAAGATCATGATGTCAATGCCATTGCGGTTGCCGGGGATTCCGCCTATCTCGGCATGGATAATGGCGACCTGGTC
>JBFYSV010000083.1:0-4536 GCA_041301185.1 Anaerolineae bacterium | reverse complement strand
GCCCGTCTTCCCCGTCCTAACTGCTAAAGTACGAGTGTGATGATGCTATAGTATGTGAAATGGAGATAATATACAATAAGGAACAATCCTTATGGATGGGGGGGATTTTCCCTACGAGCAGAGTTGATTAAATAAAAACCAAACACCCAGAAGTCAATTCACAGGCGCGTGGTAGCATCCTGGCGGGCAAAAACTTGCGTGCTCGCCAGCCTAAATGGGGGTAAATTGGTGGATTTATTCGTTTGGTAAAACCCTAGCCCTGGAGAGCGAAGCCGAGCAGAGCGTCCAGCTCGCAGGTTGCCAGACCGATAACGTGGTCGGCGCCACCATAATAGATGTACACGGTCCCATCGACAAGCACGTTCGCATTGGAGAAGACCACGTTGAGCACATGCCCGTGCAGCTCCCAGAGTTCATGCGGTTCGAATATAGATTCCACACATCGCTGAAGCACCTGGCTTGGATTGTCGAGGTCGAGCAAGCAGACGCCAAACTTATAGATTCGCATTGGATCGTAGCCGTGGTAGAGCATCAACCAGCCATGCTCGGTCTCGATGGGTATACCGTTAGCGCCCACGCAGACGCTGTCCCAAGCGGGTTCCGCTCGCGGGCGAAAAATCAGCTGCATATCATCTTCAGGCCAATGGAGCAGGTCATCACTGTACGCCAGCCACACATCCGGCCAGCGGCGGTGTAAGGCCACGTAGCGATTGTTGATCTTGCGCGGGAACAGCAAGTGGTCTTTATTGTCTTCTCCGATGGTGATAGCGCTCAGGCGCTCCCAGGTGATCAGATTGTCGCTGACCGCGATCATAGGCGTGATGCCACCCCCCTGATGGGTGGGTGTGCCCGTGCCTTGAAATTCCCCAAATGCCGTATAACACATGTAAAAACGCCCCTCTAAAAAGGTCACGCGGGGATCCTCGACCCCGCGAGACTCGCTAGGATCCAGGGGCGTAAGAACAGGCTGCCGCAGGCGGTTCCAATTTACGCCATCCCGGCTTACAGCGTAGCCGATCCGGCTGACCCAATCCGATCCCTGGGCGCGATAGAGCATGTGAAACAGGCCGTCATGGTATACAACTCCGGGATTGAAGACGTTGTTGCTTTCCCATTCCGAGTCCGGTAGGGGCAATAATAAGGGGTTGCTGGGGTGGCGGAGAAGATTCACGTTGCTGAAACCCTTTTCGTATATTAAGAGTCGGAAGACACCTCCCAGGCAGGCGCCTTCCGACCACCATTATCACGCATATATGAGCTAAATGCAAGAAGAAAAGCACAACAATCCTAGGATTTCTTTCGCCTCCATTTTCCTGAAGATTCGTTTTTCTCGTATTGCTTCTTCACCGCAGCCCATGCAACCTTGTGGGCAGTCTCCTCCCGTGAGCTGTCTCCATGCCGTTCCTCAGGCGTATCATACTGCTCCCAGGCGCTGTTATACGCCTCCCGGTAAATATCCTGGGCATGCTTGGGCAGAACATTCTGGACACTTTCCGGGAGATCGGAATTTGATGGGTAAGGCATCAAAACCTCCTGATCATTGATGTGGATCCTGGTTGTGTTGCTAAGGTCAAGAAATGTCCGGCGAACGATAGATCTGTTACCGTCCACCGGACAATACACTAGTTACTCAACAGCTTTTCAGATCTCTTTCTTGTCTCGTCGCTGATTTCCTTGACGATGTTTTTGACCTCGTCCACCTTCTTCAAAGTGCGGGCTTGGGCGTCAGCGATCGCTTCTTCTGTGCGGGTGCGCGCCTCCATCACACCTTCCCGGATCTGGGCTCGCGTTTCCTCGCCAGACTGGGGTGCATTCAGCAGTGCGATAGCCGTTCCAGTAGCAGCGCCAACACAAAAGCCGGTCACAAAAGTAAAAAAGTTGTTTTTCATCTTGTCTCTCTCCTGGTTACGGATAGATAAACGTCTTGAGGATCGTTCCTCTATCCGTAACTATAATTAGAACTTTGTCCGGGGAGAATGGGGAATCTGCCTATGAATGATTAGGGTACTTTCGTATGACCCATCAGGGAAACTCTTCCCAATCGGCAGGTTAGCTCCCCATTTTTATACGATACTGTTAACAGTATATTTATTGGAAGCGAACGATGGTATCAGGAGTTTTTAAATATGTGGATTACGGGTGAAATCTCAATATTTGCTGAGATCTTGCTTGCGGGATTTTTTGGCAGCCTGGTGGGGATGGAGCGCGAATTGGCAGAAAAACCAGCAGGTCTGCGAACGCACATCTTGGTTGCCATGGCAGCCTCGTTGCTGGTTGCATTAGGAAGTTTTATCATCAGAGAGTCGGACTTCCCGAGTGTGGTTACAACAGATCCCGTCCGCATCATCGAAGCGGTCATTGTAGGGATCAGTTTTCTCGGCGCAGGTACGATTATGCAGCGCCGGTATAAAGGGAGCGTAGAAGGTTTGACCACCGCCGCATCCATCCTGGTGACGGCAGCGATTGGTATTACTGTTTCATTACAACTATTTCTGCTGGCGGCTCTGACCACTGCAGCGATCTTGATCGTCAATCGTGCATTGAGCTATTTCGAGAGGTGGGTGAAGGACAGAATAAATGGCGGCTAATAAAGGAGTTCACACACGCAGTGCGCATATATTATTATCCCTTGGTGCTAGTTTCATAGGCTGAACCGAGCGAGAGTGAAATGTACGCAGCCATTATCATCGACCTGGATGCCGTCCCACTGGACGAGCAGGTTGAACATCGCCATTGTGTAAGCCAAGCGGCTTTGGAAATAAGTCCACACCCGGTGCATCACCTTCTTGAAATGGCACACCAGGGTCAACATGGACAGCACTGTTTCGACGATCATGCGCGTATTCCACTCGCCCCGTTGGCAAATCTTAAGGTTATCCGGAAGCCAGTCTTTCTTGACAAAGCCTTCATCGCTGAACAGCACCATCCTGGCTGTATTGCGCTCGGCGATCTCTTGAAAGGCGCTGCCGTCGTAGACATTGGCTGTATTGACATCCCAATCCACGATCAGACCCAGATGATTGAGCACGAAACACGGTTTGCCTCCGACGATCCAACGCCGGTTCGACAATCCCTTCTTGCCGATTTGTTGCTCGCTGCGGCCTTCCCGACGCGGATGGAGCAGTTCGATGCCATAGGTGTCGATCAAACCGATGAGAGAAGGGTCGGCCATAAAGCGCTGGGTCCACTGCCGATGGGTATTGAACAGCCGAAACAGACGAGTGCGCACCGGCAGCTGCGGGAACAGCGGCCGGCGGTCTCGCTCCAGCCAGCGATAAAAGGCGCGATTCCCTACCCTTTTGAGGGCGAACCGAATGGCAATCGTGACTCGTCAACCCAAGGATACCAGCATCCGCTGCGCCCCTCCACAATTCCATTCTAATACCAACCTCAATAACGGCACTTGATCCAATTGTTGGATGCGTTGTTGGTTAGCCAGGGGCGCAAGACCTTGAGCGATCTGTATCGGTTGTGGATAGGCAAGCTGGATCCCAAGACCGCCGCCGATTTCTTCCGAGAAAGCCCCTGGAAAGTGGCACCTGTCAGCAAGCCCCGCAAGCAGTTCGTGGTGAAGAAGTTCTTGGAACTGGCTCAGCGGTTAGGCATCGAATTGGTGATCCTGATCGGGGTGGATGACAGTCTGGGTAAAAAGGGCAAAGCCACCCGCCATCTGCAAGCGGTGGATTTTCACCACAATCATACCGAAAGCACAGGCAAGAAAAAGGTCTACACCAACGGGTATGTGTCGTCCTTCAAGACATCGTTTAATAATCTGAACCTCACTAACCGAAACAACCTTCAACACATCGTTTAATTTCCTCTCCATAAGTGGTTTACTGCAAAGTCAATCACGGAGTGAAAAAGGGATGGCAGTTCTACCGCAACCGGGCGTTGGAACTCATCGGCCAGGGGCTGCACTTGTTCCTTGAGCGGGAAAGGGTGTTCTGCCAGACAAGTTCGCTCACTGACATGCGGAGCAGCATCGTAAATGTACAATCTGGCTCCTTGCAAAGTGAACTGGAGGGTCACCCACACTCCTTGGTCTGGTTGTGACAGGAGAACCTCCCAATCCAGGTTCAGCACTCTCACCTGGTGGGCTGGGCTCACTCGGCGGATAAAATGTACGTATCCGACCGTAAGGGGTAAGCGCGCTGGCGGTTTGAACCCTTGTGGAACCTGGGGCCAAATGGTTTGCACTGGATGAAGGTCCGCCGGACAACATCCCTGCAAAGCAGAATGGTGCTCACTGCGGCGATAGGCTTCAAAAAAAGCAGGTGAACAAGTCTGCACGGCCAGGAAATCAAGTAACTCGATCTTGTCCCAGACGTTCTTCGAGTAGTCCTGATGAAATCGCTCGACGGTGCCATTGCTTTCCGGGTGGCGGATGGGTGAGAAGACCAACTGGGTACCGACCCGCAAAGCTAAGCGCAGCACTTTGCCTAGCACTCCCGGATGAGTAAAGCCGCCGCTGAAGCAGCCTTCATTGTCCACCTGAGTAAACTCTGACAGGCCGATTTCACGCCAGACGTAGAGTAG
>JBFYSV010000078.1:0-10946 GCA_041301185.1 Anaerolineae bacterium | reverse complement strand
TATCATTCCGAACCCCGCAGGGGTGAGGAATCCCTGATTAGGTTATCTTTCAATGGGCTATTCAGGAATTTCTCGTCGCTGCGCTCCTCGAAATGACATCTAATTCCCATGTGATTTCATATCCCGGATTTACGATAAGGTCGGGTGTTTTACGGCTGGATGTTGAAGACAGTCCCTGCGCTGATCCCTTGCATGTCCGGGAAGTAAAACTGCCAGGCGCGGGAGGGCAAGACCTGGTACTCGCCGGGCTGGGTCAGGCTGAGGGTGTAGGTTAGCTCGTAGGTGCCGGCGGGCAGGAAATCAGCAGACCAGGCGATGCGCTCGTCATACACCAGGGGAGAGCTGAAAAGCCACCAGCCCCAGCCATCCTGGAATGGTTCGCTGGGGGAGAACAGTGGCGCTGGCTCGGGCTCAGCCTGCTCAAACTCTGGGATCACCTGCTGGCTGGTCTTGAGGCTGGTATCCAGGATCTCTGTGCCTGCCGGGAGGTAATCTTCCACCAGCAGGTAATAGGCTGACTGCTCCAGGGTGAGCGCCAGGCGCACCTGCACCAGCTCTCCGGCGGGCGCCTCCTGAATTGGCGCGCACTCGCTGCCCGAGCAAGTCTCGTTGAGCGGGTAATACGCCCGCTGGATGGTAATGCCGCGTTGCTGGGGCTGGATATCTTCCACCGGGCGGCTGACATTGAGGGCTGCCGTGTAGTAGAGCGTGCCGGTGCCCTCCTGGCGCTCGATGAGCAGCGCATTGGGATCCTCAGGATAGAGCTGATCCAGAGATACAGAGGTCTGTACCGGGCTGCCATCCCCGCCCGCCTGCCCGCTGGCAAGCGGCTGGCTGTTGAGCGAAGCCGAGAAGGCATACTCGCCGGCAAGCTCGCCTGTACCCTTGATCACCTGGCTGAGCGCCATTAATGTCCAGGCGCTGCCGTAAGTCGAATCCCAGGCGCCGTTAGCCTGGCGGTTCGCCATCAAGTAGCGGACTGCATCAGACATCAAAGGCGTGCCGGGATCGCGCTGAGCCAGGGCGTAAACCACCATGGCGCTGGTCGAGAGCGGGGTGGTCATGTTCTGCGGGTTAGGCGAAGCCTCCTCCCAATGCACGCCTGTCGACGAGCGGATGGCGGTCGATTCCAGGTCAGAGGCAAGCGTGCGCGCCTCCTGGTTGCCGGGCGAGAGCTGTTCCAGGGTCAACATCAGCAGCGCCTCAGCCCAGGGATTGAGCCGATCGCGCACCTCATACAAGGACTGCGCCGACGCCAGATCACCCGCCCCTGCCTGGAGCAGCGAGTACTGGATGAACGCCTGGCGGTCAAGCTGCCAGCTCTCAGAAGCCATGTTGGGGGTGTATTGGGTGGCGTGCAGGTACTCAATTGCCCGTTGCAAGACACTGTCTGCAACCGAGACTCCCGCCGCCTGGGCGCGGCTCAGTCCAAGCAGCACGTAAGCTGAGATGTATGCATCGCTCTCGCCACCAGACCACCAGCTCCAGCCACCATCCGGCTTCTGGGAAGCAAGCAGGGCTTGCAGGCCATCTTGTAGCGTGCGGTCCAGGCGGGCGCGCAGGTCTGGCGAGTCTACCCCGAACTCTTGCAGCACCCGGTAGGTTTCCAGGTTGGGCAGGAAGCGAGAGATGGTTTGCTCTGTACAGGCGTACGGGAATTGCTCCAGCACGTCCAGGGCGGTGAACATAGAACCTGCCAGGGACGGCGCCAGCTCAACCTGGAGCTGGCCTGCAGCCGGGTCGAAGGTGCGCGGCAGGCTGACCAGTTCCAGGCGCTCACCGGCTGCATCTAACTGACCGGCTGTGCTGAAGGTCTGGGGAGCCACGTAGCGTAGCACCGGCAGCGCCCCGTTTGCCGGGCGGGCGGCGTCATTCAGCTCGCCGGAAACCGCCGAGAACACCAGGTCCACGCTGGGCACATCGTCCACCCGTCCCCACCATTCCAGGCGCTCTCTTCCAAAAGAGGGCACAGTCACCTGGCGGCTGATCGAAGCCGGGTCATCCAACACTACCCCGCTGGATTGCAGGCTTACGCTAACCTCCAGATCTCTCAGGGTGTTGTTCTGGACGATGGTTGCCAGCTGTACGTGATCGCCAGCCACCAGGAAGCGCGGCACAACCGGGCGGACCAGCAGCTCTTTGGTGGTCAGCAGGTTGCTCTCTGCCTCGCCGACCCGCGTGTCGGCGTCCAGGCCGCGCGCCAGCACCTGCCAGGTGGTCAGGTTATCGGGCAGGGTCAGGCTGACCCGGGCGCGGCCCTCGGAATCGGTCTGGATTTCAGGGTTCCAGTAGGCAGTATCCTCAAATTCTTCGCGCACAAAAGGAGTTTCAGCCCCGTCGCCGCCGCCCCCGCCGATGCCTCCGGCCATGTTCACATCCCGCCAGACATAGGCTGCCAGGGTCACCCCGGTTTGGATGCCCAGGTTCTGGTTGCCGTAGAAGGCTTCTTCAATCGATTCGGCATTGGGATCAGCCAGCGCCAGGGCAGCCCGGTCGACCAGCGAGAGAGAAAACTCTCCTTGCACCGGATTCCCGGTGGCATCTGTGACCAGCAACTCCAGGTCAACTGCATCCCCTGGGCCGGTCTGTTCGGGTTGGGCAGTCACCTGGACGTTGAACGTCTGTTCCACCGGTTTCACTGGCAAGTTCAGGTAGCCCTGGCGGAAGTCCGGGCGACCCTCCGGCGTGCTGCCCAGCAAGGTCACCGATAGGTAGACATTAGGCGCTTCTTCGCTGCTGAGGGGCAGCTCGATGGCATCGCCGCCTGAGGCCAGGCTAACCACTTCGTGGCGCAGGATGGCGCCGCGTTCCAGGGTCACCAAGGCCTGGGCTGGCTGCGAGAAGGGGTTGGGGACGAACACCCGGGCGGTCTCGCCGGGCAGATATTCCTGGCGGTCGGCAGTCAGGCGGATGTGCTGGTTCGGGACGTTAGGCCAGACCGCCTGCCCGGGACCGCCTACCCATAAGATCAATGCGGTGCGGGCGCCTTCCCCGGTGATATCTAACTGGTAAGTTCCCGGTTCGTCCGGGGTGAACTCCAGGCGGGCTTTGCCGTCGGCGCTGGTCTGAAAATCGGTGCTGCCGACCGGGGTGTACTGGGCAACGAAAGTGGGGTAGCCGAAGGGATCGGAAGGCTGCGGATCCTGGCGTTCCCAGACCACTTTCTGGAAGTCGGCGCGCAATTCGCGCTCACCGGCAGGAGCCTGATCCCAATCGACCACCAGCACATCGAAGCCGATTGGATCGCCGGATCGCCCAACCCAGGTGTCCGGGCGGACACCGATATAAATCTGAGCCGGGTTCACGTCCAGCGAATCGCGGGCGCTGACCCGCTGCCCGCTCTCGTCTTGTAAGGTCACTTCCAGGGTGTAGCGCTGGCGGTATTCGATCTCCCCGGCAGGCAGCTCGAGCACCAGCCTGCCCTGTGGATCGGTGCGGGCGGTGCCCTGCTCGATAAACCTGCCGAAGGGAAACCCCCCGCGCAAGAACGCCATCGGATCGAGCCATAACAGGTCTTCGATGCCCACCTGGTAGCCGGGCAATTGGAAAGGCAGTTCGGTCGAGGTAAGTGTCCACTCAACCGGCACGTCCCCAGCGGGGGCGCCGAAGAAGTAGTTAGCCTGGATCGTGGCGAGCAGGGTATCGCCAGACTGCGCCTGCTCGGGGGTGAAATCAACCTGGACATCGATCTCCGGCTTGCGATACTCCGCTACCTGGAAGTAGATCTCCACCGGAGGGGGCGCGTCCGCCATCTCTGGCATCTCTGCGCCAAGCCGGTAGTAACCAGGCCTGGCATCGGGGGGCAGGGTGTACTCGCCGTTGACCGTTCCATATGCAGATAGCGGCAGGTCGAAGCGGGCAATCTCAGTGCCATAGTCCTGGTACAGCACCAGGGGCGCGCTGGAGAGATCGGGCAGATTGTAGCGGCCGTTGAACTCGTCTCGCAACACAGCCCGGAAGTAGACCGTCTGCCCCGGACGGTAGATCGGGCGGTCCGTGTAGATATAGCCGCCCAGCTGGGGTGGCACTATATCACCCCGGATACCAAATTCCCACGAATTAATCCCGCTCGACCAGGTGGACAAAGCCATGCCAAAGCCCGGCTGCCCGGGCTGGTCGATGACGGCATAGAAGGTGGTGTAGGGGTTGGCAATGGCGGGTATCTGGCTGTAAAAGATCCCCTGGGAGTCGGTGTTGCCGGAAGCCAGCAGCTGCCCGTAGCCGTCATATATCGCGACCGGGGCAGAGGCCAGGGGGGTGACCCCGTCCATCTGCACCGCCCAGACCAGGGCATCCGTAGCACCCAGCTTGAAGGTCACCTGTACATTGCTGACCACCATCAGGTATGGATCCAGATAGACATCTGGCGGCAGGTTGTTGAAGCGCAGGTGGTAAAGCCCGGGCGAAAGCGGGGTCCGCTCTGGAGAAACGTACACCTGTACTGGTTGGCTGGTATTGGGTGCGATCTCCAGGTTCTGCTGCCAGGAGCGCTGATCGGCAGGCTGGTAGCTGCGCCGGTATTCGTAGCCATTATCCCCACTCAGCATGGCGATGAAATCCGGCAGGGGTGTGCTGCCCAAGGATAGATCCAGGCGGGAGAGATTGGTCACCTGGGCGGGCAGGGAGTCGTCTTGAGCAGTCAGGAAAAGAGCCTCCGAGGCGTTGGTGATCATGATGCTCGGCTGGAGCGGTGCAGTACTGAAGCTCAGGATAAACTCGCTCCCCAGGCTGCCACCCCATCGATCGGGGAGGTCAGGAGATACGCGCAGGGTGTAGCTCTCGCTGGGCAGGTAAGCCCCGTCCACGTACATCTGGCGGTCGTAGGGATTCCAGTACACGCCGAAATTCGATATTGCTGGCTCCAGGCTGACATAGCGCTTGAGGTCTTCATCCAGGAGGGGCGCGTTTAAGGAAAGGGTGACCGATTGGTAGTTTGGCTTAACGCCGCCCTCAGGCGGGTCGCTGTTGGTAATAGCCAGCGGGGGAACCGAGGTATAGACCAGCTGCAAGGGCTCGTCCAGCGGGGTTCCACCCTGTGCCTGCGCCTGGGCGTCCAGGCTGAGGGTGTAATTTGTTTCGCGAGAGAGCAGGCTGTCGGGTTGAAAGATCATGTGGAGGTATTGCTCGTCCCAGGTGATCTGGCCCGGAACGGGGGTTTTGCCGTCTTGCAGCAAGCCGAAATAAGTCTCGACGCTCTGCGGGTCCATTGGCTGGTTGTAGCTAATGACAAAGGTGGCATCCAGAGACAGGTAACCGGTCTCTGTGGAGGGAGAGACAGCAGCAACCTGCGGCGAGGCGGTGATGAAAGACCACTCGTTGGCAGGGCGGAGCGGCTCGTCCATGCTCTCCATCGGGCTTCCGTCCAGGCTGCGCAGATCGGGGTTGAGGCGCACGGTGTACGTCTTGCCGCCTTCCAGGGGCGGGTCGGGGTAGAAGATGTAGGTGCTGGTGTTAAGCCACTCGCCCCGACCCTGCGGCTGGGGCTCGATCGTGAACGGCGCCGGCTGGGAGGCGGTCTCAGCGCCGAGAGGCACGATTGGCAGGTTGAAGGTAACCGCGATGGCAGAGGTGGGGTCTACGTCATAGGTGCCAGGCTCGGGCAGCGCCTGGGTCAGGCTCAGATAGCCGGCAGTGCGGTATTCCAGGCTCACCGGCTGGGGCAAAGCCAGCCCATTGGCTGCCTGCGCTCCCGAGTCCAGGGTGACGGTGATGGTGCTCTGCGGGGTAAAGGGCTGGGTTGGCCCGATGACCAGGGTGGAGTCGTCTTGCCAGCTAAGGCTGCCCAGGTTGGAGGGTTGCAGTCTGAGCGCCGCCTCAACCGAGGCGCGCTGCATCGGCTGGTTGAAGTACAGGGTGAGCAGACCGTCCAGGGTAAGCTCGCCGCCCGGCGGAGGGTCGCTTTCAACAATGGCGGGCGGCAAGGGCATGGGGGTCGGGCGCGGCTCGGCGGGGGTTGGAGCGGCAGGCGAAGCGACCGAGATACCCGGGATGGTTGGGGTGGCATCGCCGCGCTGGAAGAGCCTGGGCAGTGAACATGCCAGGGATACGACCACCAGCAAGAGGGGCAGTAGGCGGAGAATGGCTTTTGACTTGTTTGTAGACATAGCTGCTTTCTTTTTCAGTTGAAGATCGATCGGCAAGTTAGCTGCATGACGGATTGAGCCGGAATATCCAGTCCAGGCGCGATACAGTCTATCCGCCTGGCGTATTTGCATCGCTTATA
The DNA here is from genome assembly GCA_041301185.1 of Anaerolineae bacterium. GTDB lineage: Bacteria > Chloroflexota > Anaerolineae > Anaerolineales > UBA4823 > JAQBDA01. Next base: position 4,723 of record JBFYSV010000078.1, on the reverse strand, counting down.
AGACGGGCTGCGAGCGCAAATGGTTCCAAAGTGGATTATACCCGCCTGAAAGGACAAAATAGCTATTGCAATTCGAAAAATATGGTATAAGATTAAACTATACCTGATTCATCCGATTTATTTCATGTATGGTGCCTATCCTGGGGCATTGGAAAGGAGGCTGGCTGGCAAATTTCTTCGTCGTGGCTTTTTCGTTATTACCAAAAGGAGAAATGCGAATGAAACTCAAGACCCTACCAGCCTTGCTGTTTGTGCTGCTTGCGATATCCTTAGGAGGGGCAGGCAGCGCTCTGGGCGAAGAGGCCAGTCCTGCCGCCACCCTGCTCAAGCCGGAGAATATCTCCTGCCAGGGATGGGAGGAGGACACCGTGAGAGTCGGTTGGAAAGACACCTCCACCGACGAGGACGGTTTCAAGCTGGAACAATCCGATAACGGCGGGGCGTGGACCGAAGTCCAGACCCGCAACCCCAATGCAGAAGGCAATTACGATGCCTTCAAACTCACCGGAACAGACACAACCCATAACCTGCGCTACCGCATCCGCGCCTATGAAGGCGCAAATTTCGGCCCGTACAGCGACATCTGCGATAACCGGCGCATCTATGATCCGCAGAACTTCCGCATTTTCTACGGCCTGCGCGGCACGGACGACTGCCCGCTCATCGATGGGCAAGAAGCCTGCCTGGCGAATGTGGCGGGTGGGGGCAGCGGTAACACCTATGTTGACCTGCAATACAATGCCCTGCAAGGCTCGGCAGATGCTTTCTTCCGCCTGGGCTTCGCCAACCGCGCCGACCAACCCTCTGGCAGCCTGGACAAGGTGCCGATCAATGTGGTCTGGTGCGATGGCGGCGGTTGTGCGGGAGGCGGCGGGATTGGCCTGTCTCCCTTGCTGATGGAGACCGCCTTCAACCTGACCACTCGCACCGGCGACCCGGTGGCGTACATGGTAGCGCTGCACGAGCTGTGGCACTTCTTGCAGGGCAAATACTACTGGCTGAACGATCCCAACGACCGCTGGGTGATCGAGGGGCAGGCGCGCTCGGTGCAGGATAAGATCTGCATCGGCGGCGACCGCCCAACCGCGCTGTGCTTTGACGATATCGCCACCGGCTATGCTGGCTACGTGCCGGAGGTGAACGGCTACCTGTCCAACCCCAACCGCCCGATCAACACCACCAGCTACCAGGCAGTCCTTTTCTGGACATACCTGACCGAGAAGTACGGCACCTCGGCAGCCAGCGATCAGGTGGAGCAGGGCATGAACCTGATGCTGGAGTTCTGGGAAGCCTCCGAGAACAACCACGGGCTGGACGGGATCGGCACGCTCAATAAAGCGCTGCAAGCAATGGGGCACACGGAGCGCTTCCGGGATATCTGGAAGGATTTCGCCGTGGCGAGCTACGCCAAGCAATACAGCGGGCAGGCCAAGTACGCCTATGCCGATATGGCCCAAACCGGCGGCGCATACAACCAGGTGATGCTCTCGGTGGACGAGCAGCTCTCGCTAAACGAGTCTTACCTGGATACGGACGAATCGGTGTACAACTGGGGCGCGAAATACTACCAGTTCCGCCCCGAGGCGGATGTACCCTTTGTGGATATCAAAATTACCCAGGATAGCCCGAGCGACCTGTACTACACCGTGCTGGGGATCCAGGGCAGCAATATCGTCTACGAGCACAATCTCGAAGCTCGCCACCTGAACCTGCCCCTGCTCAACGATGGCTATGACCGGGTGGTGGTGATCGTCGCCGGGCTGGAAAACCTGGGCAACTACCGGATCTCGGTTAACGGCACCCAGCCGTCCATCAACTTGCTGCGCCCGACCAGCGGCAACAAAGCCCGGGTGGGCAATATGGCTGCACCGGATAAGTTCATCGTCCAGGTGGAGGTGGTGGATGGCGACGGTGTGCCGATGGCAGGCATCAACCTGGACAACTTCTCGTTCATCGTGGGCGAGGAGGGCAGCGGCGGGGTGACCGTCCCAGCAGGCAATATCATCAACAAGTTCCAACTGATGGGGCAGAGCTGGTTCGTGCTGCGCGCCCCCGGCGGGCTGGCGGCGGATGGCGATGGCTCTGCCAATACCTACCGCCTGACGGTCAAATATGGCTCAGCCCTCTCGGATAACGAAGATGACGCGGTGGACTATACCCCGCGCAACGACGCGGATAGCGTGGTGCTGCTGGACGTCTCTGGATCAATGACCGGCGATAAGCTCACCAGCGCCAAGAACGCCGCCAAGCTGTTCATCGATAGCTGGCGCACCGGGGACAAGTTCGGGCTGATCTCGTTCGAAAGCACCGTTAGCCTGGATCTGCAAGTGACCGACTGGACGGATACCCCGGCGGGGGGCACGCGCCAGGATGCCTTCGACTTGATCGATGCTTACACCGCATTCGGCGGGACGCGCATCGGCGACAGCATCTGGACCGGTTACACCGAGCTGCAAACCCGCGGCGACCCGGGGCACGACTGGGCGCTGGTGCTGCTCTCCGACGGCGATGAGACCGACCCCGGCACGCGCACCTTCGACCAGGCGGTCAACGACCTAGTGGATGCCAGTGGCAAGAAGCCGGTCATCCACACCGTGGCGGTCGGGCCGGACGCCGACCGGCCGCGCATGCAGGCAGCGGCCTCCCGCACGGGCGGCACCTACCAGTATGTCTCCATCCCGGCTCCGCTGCTCAACACGCAAGACCTGGTCAAGGAGCTGGCTGAGAAAGGCGCTGCCCTGGACCTGAGCGCGATCAAAGCGCCGCAGGAGATTGCCGACCTGGACCTGGCGGTGGATTTCCGCTATCGCAATATTGCTGCCGAGATCATCGGGCAGCAGCCGTTCTTTGCACTGGTCGGGCCGTACAATGACGATAACCCAAGACAGGATGTGGTCAATATCACGGTCGAGCCGGGGGCAGCCGAGCTGGTGCTCTCGCTGAGCTGGGATGCCGACCTGAGCGTTTTCATGGGCGATGTCTTCCTGCGCAACCCGGACGGCGTGGTCGTGTCCCGCTTCCATACGGATGACCGGCATATCGTCTGGCGGGTGACCAACCCGCTGGGCGGGGTGTGGACGCTGGAGATCAACGAATGGCCTGGCCCTGGGGTGCAAGAAACCGCTCCGGACGCGCCCAATCTGATCCCTGCTTATCTGGTGCAGGCTTCGTTGAAAACCGATGTGACCATGGACGCCTTCATCACCACGCCTTACGAGGACCGCGTCCCCGGGCAGCCGGTGAGCTTCGCCGCCAGCCTGACCGATAGCGCCCCGATCCTGGATGCGCTGGTGCTGGCCCAGGTGGAAAAGCCGGATGGCACCTTCTTCTACTTCTGGATGGTGGATGACGGCAACCACGACGACGGCGTGGCAGACGACGGCGTGTACGGTGGCACGTTCTACGGGACGGGGCAAAACGGCTCTTACAACGTCAATATCGCTGCCTATGGCTACAGCCCCTCACTGGATGAGAACTTCAGCCGCTGGAAGGTGCTTTCCTTCCACATGGCGCGCGTGGATGAGAATGGGGATGAGCTTCCCTACCTGGACACGGATGGCGATGGGTTGCCCGACGACTGGGAGATCTTCTTCCAGCCGTGGACCAACCCTGCCCTGCCGGATGCCACCGCGGACCCGGATAACGACGGCGACAACAACACGGTAGAGTGGCAGAACGGCACCGATCCCGGCGACCCGGATACGGACGATGACGGTGAAGCCGATTCTACGGATACGACCCCGCTCATTCCGAATGTTCCGCCGCTGATCCAGCCGCCGTCGATCCATGCCTATGCAGGCGTGGAGCAGGTGTTCGTGCGCTACACCATCACAGACACCTACCAATACGTAGGGCTGTTCCGTGATGAAGATGACGACATGGATGAGGTTTTCACCTTCTTACCCCCCCAGCAGATCGCCCCTGGATTGGCGGGAGTGTTCACCGACACATTGGTGACCAACGGGCACGAGTACTGCTACGTTGTGGCAGCGATCGACTTTGACGGGCACCGCTCGGCGCCCTCAGCGCCCTCCTGCGCGGTACCCAATACCGACCCTCTCGCGCCGCACGGATCGGTGCTGATCAACGGTGGGGCGCAGAGCACGCCCATCCAGGACGTGGACCTGACCCTGTGGGCTACCGACACGGTGGACCCGGAGGTGCACGACTTCGGCCCAGACTACTTGCCCCCCGCGGATAGCGCCAGCGGGGTGACGCAGATGATGATCAGCAACCTGCCGGACTTCAGCGACGGTGCCTGGGAGCCTTACGGCACCAGCAAACCGTGGCTCCTGGCGCAGGAAAGCGGTCTGGCGAGCGTGTATGTGAAATACATGGACGGGGTGGGCAACCTCTCCGAGACCTACGTGGCGACGATCTGGATTGGCTCGGACCCGGCCAGCAGGGCGCTCTACCTGCCGCTGGTGCCGCGCAATTAACGCCCTCACCCTGGCACACAAAGAGCGTGTGCCTTCCCTCTCCCGCGAGCGGGAGAGGGGATTGGATGAGATGATACAAACTTCCCGCAGGTTTCAAACCTGCGGGAAGTTGATTCCAACCTTCCTACGGATAAAATGCGACTAAATTAGTCTATAATAGAGTTGTGGGCATGGATAGAGTGAAGCGCAGTCTCAAACAGGTGGTCTCTACAGCAGCGATGCTGGTGGTGTGCCTGGTGGTGATCGCTGTAGGCGAGCTGCTGCCGCCGCTCAGGGGGGTGGAT
>JBFYSV010000075.1:0-5587 GCA_041301185.1 Anaerolineae bacterium | reverse complement strand
AGTAAATTCAGTTTCATTGCCTTTTCTCAGTAATATCTAAAACGATAAACATCATTACCTCATCCGGAAACTTTCTTTCCTGACCGGGTGCGCCGCAACCCTTGAAACTAACCAGCCACATTCATTAGCGGGGGAGAGTCCTTCCCCACATATTGATGGAGGTGCAAAGGATGAACAACCAGGCATCGGAACATGGATCATGGCTGGATATTTCACGTTCGGAGCCACCCCCTCTGCTGCCAAACATCCACAAATTTGGGATCCGGCCAGCTTTCGATGGGAACGAAATCTGAAAATTCAACCGGCAATATGAGACCACGACGATCTGGTTGTGTCCATCCAAATTCAATCTCACGGTCACAGTTCCCACAATTTACAAAATACTCGTCGCTCTCCCGGTCGGTTTCTGTTTCATATGTTTCATATTCTTCCGGTTCAGAAGCAGAGTCATCTTCCTCATACTCACCAAAATCACCTCTCTGGACTTCATTGTCGGCATTTTCCTCGACCTTCTCCTGGAACTCAAATTGCCAATGGTGATTATCCTTGAGTGGGCCCCATTCCTGCCAGCGTTCACTGTCAGCCCCAGCCAGGATGGTCCAAACGTGAGTGACGATCAAGGTGTGGCCGCCGCATTCCTTGCAGGTGAACTTTGAAACATCGTTATCGTTCATGACTGTGCTCCTTTGAAAGCGTCAGCCTGCCTAATCACGCAGGCCTGCCACTGTATGTTGTTGTTTGAGCCGGTAATAAGAGACGCTCAAGTAAGCGCCAAAGAGAAAGATTAGACCGCTCAGATAGGCCCAGGCCAGGAAGGCAATAATGGCTGCCACTGAACCATAAACCAGGTTCGAGACGGAGATGTAGGTGGAAACAAAGAGCAAAAAAGCTTTCTTGGCAAGCTCCCAGAGCAGGCCAGCCCCAATCGCACCGGGCAAGATCTCGCGCCAGGTGGAAGCTCCACGCGGGAGCATGGTGTAGAGCACCATGAACAAGGCAATATCGAACAAGACAGCCACTACAAAACTGATACCACCCCCAATCGGAATGATCTGGTCGGGCAACCAGGCGTGGTGGTTGGCAATCATGCTGCCAGCGAACGAAGCAAGGAAGAGAACTGGGCCAACGAAGGCCAGGACAAATAGTATTGCCAGGCCGCGCCGCTTCCATACAGGGCGACTTCGTTTATTGCCCCAAATTTCATTCAGGGTGCCGGTAAGCGTGTAAAAAATAGTAGAGGCAGACCAGATCAGACTAAATAAAGCAACAATCGTAACTGGTCCGCGCGCCTGGATGATTTCGTCAATATTCTCGCCCAACAACTGACCTAGAGCCGGCGCAATAAACTCTAGCCTTTGTACGATGATGTACTGATCAATCAACGAGCCGAGGCTGAAGCTGGCAAATGCGATGCTCAGAAGAGTGATGGGAAAGAGTGAAAAGATAGCAAAGTAGGCAATCGCCGCAGCCGTCATCACCGAGTCGTGCTTTGTGGCTTCCCTGGCTGCGCCTGCCAACATCCCCAACCAGCCGTGTGTACGCTCGTTTAGCCTGTGCGCGCTTCGGATACCCTGCTGCCAAAGCTGCGCCATCGTTCCAGCCATTCTGGGTGCGGTCATCATCTATTCCTTCAGGGTTTTGTGGATACAGGTGACTCCGAAACAACAGCAGCAATCGGAAAGCGACCTTTATGGCCATCGCGCCATTCCGTATACGACATCAGACCACGAGATACAAGAGCCTCAACAGTAGATGCACCAAACCACGGAGTTTGACCCTTGCGCCAGTTTTCCATAGCCCAGAATCCGCCACGATAGCGACACAGTTTGCCGCCATTAACCAGCGCATACAACATAGCCTGTTTCATCTTTTTACTGACTTCCAGGTTGCCACCTACCGGGTTGCCACCTAACAATCGCCTGATGTGTGTGATCCTCTGCCGATTGGCGTTTTGCTCCGCTACTCGTTTATTGAATTCCTCTTCATCTACTAACACGATTTCAAGCAGGTTTTGAGCAGAGAGCTGTAAGGCGGCATCGTCCCTAAGTTTAATATCATCAAGGATCATCAAGAAAGCTCCCACAGCCTGGCGCATTAGCGCGCGATCATCAACCATTGGCATATCTACAGGCGGTGCTGGCATGGATTGCAGGTTATCGCTGTAAACAACCCTGACTAAAAGTTTGCCGTTATCGATGAAAGGGGAATCTATATGGGTCGGTAATCTGCCGAGCTGGCCACGGTCCAGGATGAAGGCATAGCGGAGACCATCGCTGTTGCAGGATACTACTTGTACTTGTAGTTCATTTGCGAGATCATGCAATAAGTGTGGATTGAGGTAATCACTGAAGGGGATCGAGGTACGCGTGGCAATATATCTGTTATTGAGTATGCCAAACAGTACGATCATTCCGGTGCTTGGATCTTGTGTTAATCGCCAGCGTTTGAACCGGGGGGGTAAACCCCATTTTGTCAGGATCATCGATACCTGAGCTTTGATTCCCCGGGCTCGTTGATCGAAATGATGTGGATCAAATGTCCGTGTTATCATCTTCATCTTTCTTATCGCTGTTTAGCAGCTTGCGCTTAACTTCATCAAGCCACCGGCGCACCTGATCATCCGGCTTTGTGAGCTGATAACGTCTATCGACAACATCCCTTTCGAGATACGGCAACGAATCATCTTGTTGATGGTGTAAGACTTCAACCGATGGTGCCTGCAACTGGTCAACGGGATTTTCGAGCATACTTTGGTTGGCTTGCCGAATCTTCAGCCAGCGCCAGAATCCCCAAGCGGCCAAACCCGCTAGTAGCAAAAGGAAGATCGGAAGGCACCACATCCATAGGAATGTGATCGGGCCTTGCCTTTGTTCTTCGCGCTGGAGCGCCTGGCTGGCGTACCATTGGGCTGTAGCGACGGCGGCCTGAGTTTGCGTGGCGATATGATTGGCGACGGCCGTCTGGGTGCTGGCAGCGAGTTCGTCTTTATTTTGTTGGTACACCAGGGCTTCTGCACTTGTTGTCGCCAGGTCCGCCATTTGGGTCTGCCGGATCGCATCCTGGGTCAGCGCGGCGCTCTGAGTCGAACCGGCTGCAACCAGGGTTGCCTGGGCGTTGGCGCGTACAATTTCGGCCGTAGCCGCTATCTGAGCCGCAATGACATTGGCATTGTTTTGATCCTGGATCAACGCCGCGTCCAACGTTGCGTTGGCTGAATTCAAGGTTGCCTGTGCGTTGACACGCATAATTTCAGCAGTAGCTACCGCCTGGGCATCCGCGCTGCTCTTCTCCTGGGTTTGCAAGGCTGCCCAAGCTTCCTGGGCACTTGTTCCTACAGGCGTATCTAAAACCATCACAACGTAGGGCGCGGGGGAAGTCTCTGGCTGAATCCCGCAGGCGGCCAGGATCAGCAAGACCAATAGCAATGCCAGAGCTGTAATAAACAGAGCGCGGCGCATAGCTTTTATGTTAGTTTTCCAATCCATCAAGATGAAAAGTCGCCAGCCGCACTTGCAAGAGTGCCAGATTAGCTGGCAGAAACTTATACGGCATCTTTCAGTGCTTTGAGAGGCCTCACCTTTATCACCTTGCGTGCCGCTTTTGCCTTGTAGATCATCGGCTCCTTGGTAAATGGGTTGACGCCTTTGTGTTGGGGTGTGGCAGGCTTGTCAACAACAATCAATTTCAGCAGGCCTGGGATGAGAACTTCGCCCGGTCCCCGCTTTCCGAGTTCCTGGGCAACGATCGCGTTGAGCGTATCGAGCATTGATGTGGCTTGCTTCTTGGTGAGACCGCTTTTCTCGGCCAGGGTAGTCACGAACTGGGACTTGCTCATTCTTTTGTTAGTCATTTCATATCTCCTTTCTTTATTTAATTGTTCTTTTGAGTGTAATTTGCTTTTTTACTTCTCATTGGCTTGCGAAATTTGCTTAACCATTTCGGCAGTTTTTTCCGGTTGATCAATGCGCGTCGCCACATCTGCCTGGGAAATAATCCCCAGGATCTTGTTGTCGTTATCCACGACAGGAATGCGGCGCAATTGATGTTCGGACATCGCATCCAGCGCTTTCTGCAAATTATCTTCCGCGCGGCAGGTCACTACCTTGCGCGTCATCACCGCCTCCACTTTTATGGATTTGACGTCCCGCCCTTCGGCCACGATCTTCAAAGTTAAATCGCGATCGGTCACGATACCAACCAATTTTTTGTTCTGCTCGTTCTCGATAACAGGTATCGAACCGACGTTCTCGCGTTTCATCAATTGTGCCGCTTTTACCACCGTATCCTCTGGCAGGCAGCAAACGGGGCTTTTCGTCATCACTTCCTCGCATTTCTTCATGATGTGCTCCTCTCTTGGTTTGGAATCATCGCCTTTCTTGTTATGTGAATGCAGAGGCAGCTTATCTGGCTGCCCATCCGGATTTAAACAAGGCGCGCGACGTTCACACTAGAGATCCTGCTCTTCTGGCGGGCAAAATTAAAGCACCCCAAGGAGGTTCAATATGATGAGTATGACGGCGATAACGATCAGAATGTGAATCCAACTGCCAGTTTTCGGGAATCTTGGACTTATATTCCGACCGAAAAATCCGAGCAGCCACAGGATTATTAGAATTACGATGATCGTCCACAACATGAGATTTCTCCTTTTGAATGATCGATTGGATGCCACCTGGTCGCTCGACCGGGTGGCAGTTGACCTAACGGCCCAGCAGGATGAAGATGCCGGCCGCGATTGCGAGGATCGCCAGGATTACGCCGAGGCCATTGAGATCCAGAAGCTGTACCAAGCCCCAGGCAATGAGAAAGATGGCCAGCAAGAGCATGCCGATGTTCTTTCTGAATCTGCTCACTTGTCCTGCATCTCGCTGCCTACATAGACACCAGCCTTCGATTGCTCTTCTTCAGTAAGCGCAAAGAACCCAATCAGCCACCTGGTGAAGTCCCTAACAGTCTGCAATACGACTGAAAAGGAAACCGGTCGGTTCAGATCCGATCTGTATTTATCAGTCGAAATATCCATTCAATTCCCTTTTTATTGATGGGTGTGCTGATCAGAGGTTGTTGTTTGCGTAACCACGGGTCCACGCGGGCGATAGAAGATCACCCAGATTAGTCTTTCAAGAGCCCAGCCGATCAAGGCATACACCACCATGGCGATCAGGGTTGAAATTTCCAGCACCATGCCGCCCGCTGCTGGCGTTCCCGTCAACCCGGCAAAGGGGAATAAGAAAATGCTGGTGACATTATAAATAAATGCGGCAATCGGGCTATCTGGGTTGGCCCCGATCAGTTTCAGCCCGAAGCGCAGCGCGAGCAGGGCCTCGAGTATTCCCAGGAATAGCCAGACCAACTGGGTGGCTTTGAAGGTAAAAATACGTCGTTCCCGTTCCGGTTCTTTTTGTGTTGTCTGAACTTCTGATATTCTGTTACCTGACATTTTGATCTCCTGTAATGACCACTGGAGAAAGTTGAAGTATTCAACTGCGTGGTTGGCAGAGATGAGTGCTGTGACGCAACCCCGCTCGATGATTCGTATACGATACGAAAGTTGGCTGGGTTATACCCTGCGGCGGATCAGGTGGAC
>JBFYSV010000073.1:0-11296 GCA_041301185.1 Anaerolineae bacterium | reverse complement strand
CCGTGGGGAGGTGTCCACCTGCCCGGCAGCGAGCTGATCCTCGCCCCCTTGCTCTCGCAACATGCCAACCGCGCCGTTGGTGGTATCGCTCTCGTCTCCCGGGAAGAAGCTCAGGACAGAGATGAGCTATTGGGGCTGGTCAATCATCTTGTGCGCATTATCGTCCACAGGCTGATCCAGGCAGAAGAGATATCGAACCGGCAGGTACAGCAACGCGCCAGCCAGGAGCTGGAGATGGCATGGCGTATCCAGGCCGGTATCTTGCCGGACGGCGCGCCGGCGGTGCGCGGCTGGGACTTGGCAGCCAGGCTTGAGCCGGCTCACGAGACCTCCGGCGATTTTTACGACTTCATCCCCGTGGCAAATGACAAGTGGGGCATCGTGATTGCCGATGTCACCGACAAAGGCCTTGGAGCGGCTGTTTTTATGGCACTGTGCAGCACCCTGATCCGCACGTACGCCACCCGTTACCCCACCCTGCCAGCTATCGCGATGAGCTCGGTTAACGAGCGCATCCTGTCCGATACGCGCGGCAGCCTGTTTGTGACAGCATTCTACGGGATCCTGGAGCCGGATATCGGTCGCCTGCGATACGTCAATGCCGGGCACAACCCGCCCTTCCTGCTCTCTTCATTGAAGGGCAAGCGGGTTGACCGCCTGACCCGCACCGGCATTCCGCTGGGTATATCGCCTGACGCTACCTGGCAACAAAAGATCGTTAAGTTCTCTCCAGGAGACTTGCTGGTTCTCTATACGGATGGGATAACCGAAGCCCGCGATCGCCAGGGAGCTTTTTTTGGCGACCAGCGCTTGCTGGATGTCCTGCGAGCCAATCTGGGCCGCTCTGCTGAAGAGATCCAGCAGGCTGTCCTGGATGGAGTCCAGCGTTACTCGGGCAGTACCCCCCGGGAAGACGATATTGCCATCATCGTCATGGCGCGCAAGAATTAAACAATCGTGGGGCCGTTCTGAGCCAATAACTGCCCAAAACAGCCCCAAATTCGCTCCATCTCCCAAGTATATTATTGTACCGGCTCTACAAGCACTTCGACCGTCGAAGGATTATCGCGCGTGATCACCGGGTAGCTGAAGGTATTGATAAACACCAGCACCCCTGTGCTATCTGTGATCCGCACGCCGATCGCATACGTGAAGCGCGGGTCGATATCCTCCAAATTATAGATAACCGTAAAGGGGAACGGGAAAGCTTCAGGGTTCGAGATCACCTGCTCGGCAATTGTCACCGCGGGTGCGTCTGCTCGCGAGACATCTGCCAGCGTGACCGTTGCGATAGCACCCGCAGGCAGCGGTGTAGCTGCTTGTGAGTTGACTAACCCGGTCACTGCCGCCTCATACACCAGCACCGCCTGCCCGCCAGCATCCAGAAGCGTCATCTGGCGCCCTTCGATTCGATAAGAGGCCACACTGCCCAGCAAGCTCAGGTATTGGGTTTCCTGCTCCATCACACCCTGCGGCTCTGCACATGCCATCCGGGTAGTGGCTGCCTCACCCATGGTTAAGTTTGCATCGTTCATCTCATAGGGGGCAGTGTAGTTATTACACCCGGAGATACCGGCTACCTGTCCAGTATTGAAATCTGCTGTGATCTGCGTTCCAGGAATCACAGGTTGCCCCCCTAGGGATACAAGCAACCACAAGTGATCCTCCAGGCTGGCTCTCACTTCCGGTTCCTCCGGCTGCCCGTAGGTCACATTTACCTGGGCCGAGGCCATGACAGAGCCATCTTGCGGAGAAAAGGAAAAGGCGAGGATCTGCCCGCTACTGCCTGGCTCAACCGGGATCGAGAACTGTACCTCCCAGGGACCCTCGCCCCCGGTGCCTGCTGTGGGCGATTGAATGGTCGTCGGCAACTCTGCCAGCACATTACCTGCTGCGTCCTGTGCCTGGACCACCACGTTGCCCTCGAACAAGGCGCCGCCCGTACCGCTGACCGTAACCGGGCTGGCAATATCCAGCAAAGACCCCTCAGTCGGCTGATCAATCTGTATGTACGGCTGAACCGGCTCCCCGAAGGTAACCTCAACCATGGCTTCCGCCATGTTGGTATCATCCACCGGAGAGGGAGAAAAAGCGACAATCTGCCCGGGTGTGCCCGGCTGAGCTTTTATGGAGAGCAGCACATCCCATAGACCCTCTCCCCCCGTGCCGGCATCTGGCGCCTCAATGGTGGTGGGCTGCTCCGCCAGCACATTACCTGCCGCGTCGCGTGCCTGGACCACCACGTTACCCTCGAACAGAGCGCCGCCCATCCCAATGACCAGTACAGCCTGGCTTGTATCCACCACCGCGCCTGAGACCGGCTGATTAATCTGAATGTACGGTTGAGGCGGTTCCCCGAAGGTAACCTCAACCATGGCTTCCGCCATGCTGGAGCCATCCACCGGAGAGGGAGAAAATGCGACAATCTGCCCGGGTGTGCCCGGCTGAACATTTATTGAGAGCAGCACATCCCATAAACCCTCTCCCCCCGTGCCGGCATCTGGCGCCTCGATGGTGGTGGGCTGTTCCGCCAGCACGTTGCCTGCCGCGTCGCGTGCCTGGACCACCACGTTACCCTCGAACAAACCTCCCCCCATCCCAATGACCAGTACAGCCTGGCTTGTATCCACCATTGCTCCCTGTGTAGGCTGAGTTATCTGTATGTAAGGCTGAACGGCTGCCACTGCGGTCGGTGTAGCTTCCTGGCTACCACCGAACGTTCCGTTTGCGAACAACAAGACCACCAGCACAATTGCAGCAAGAATTACGCCGCCAATTATCCATGGGCCCCACTTTCGTTCGCTGCTTGCATCAGCCGGAGGGTTATTTTCGGGAGGCTCGCCGCCGTCAGCAGTCACCTGTGCCAAATCTGCTGTATCTTCTTCCTGGTCGCCGCCAGCAAGGGCTTGTGATTCACCGGTAGCTTCATCCGGGGTGGGTAGTGCGGCACCCGGTACTGCTGGCACCCCATCCTCGCCGCTCTCAGCAGCCTTACCAGGACTGCTCTCTTGCGCAGGCGGTATTGTGCTCTCTTGCTCTTCAGTATCCATTGTTTCCTCCAAATTTGATCGTTCCATTCGTCTGACAAGCTCCGCGATACTGGCGGAAAGCTCCATAAACAAGTTGCATATTATACCAGCGTGCAAACCTTCGCCATCAAAAAACGGGCTACAACTATCCAGTTTGACATTATAATGGGTCGCACAAGATCGTTCCCATCGGACCCTGCAAATACTTAGCTGCTCATTCAGTAAGGAGAAGGGAATCATGCAAAAAGACTGGCCGCGGTTGCTGCGCCTGCTGCATGAAGAGCTGGGCTACACTGTGCGAGAAGGCAACCCTGCTCTCGGTTACGAGCTGTTTTATATCGATCTATCTTCCTGGAAGCTGCGCCTGTCCAGCCGTACACCGGTGATCTGGGTGAAGACGAAAGATTTGGATGGAGTGCCCGCCCAGCACGTGATGCAAAGCCTGGCAGACGTTGTGCGCGAGCGCGCCATCAGCCGGCAGATCGTGCTCGTGGTGCTGGATGGAAACAGCCACCCCCTCTTCCGCTACAAAACTAGCCTGAACAATAACCTGGTATTGATCGGCGCTGAGGAGCAAAAAACCATCACTCAATCCCGGCGTCCCAGCGGCGAGGTGCTGGATTTAATCTCAGCTCAAGTCCCGATCTCCTCTCTCTCTCCCTATGAAACCCGCGCCCCGGTCACGGGCAGTCGTTTTTTCGGGCGCGAGCAGGAGATCGGCCGGATTCTAGCCAACCCCGACACCAATCATGCCATCCTGGGCATCCGCCGCATCGGTAAAACCTCGCTCCTGCGCGAGACCGAGCGCATTCTGAAAGAAAGCGATGAAGCCGCCCGGGTGGTTTATCTGGAATGCAGCGATCTGCTTTGCACTGATGACTATATCCGCGAGGTGGTGCGCAAGCTAAACCCGCGCGAGCTTCCCCGGGTGCACATGCAGAAATATGTCTTCTTCTTCCCCAACTTCCTAGAGCGGATGAGCAAGCTGCTCAAAGCCAAGATCATCTTCTTGCTGGATGAGATTGACAACCTGGTCATCATGCAGCGCGGCGATTGGGAGCTGTTCCGCATGTTGCGCGCATCTTCCAACAAAGGCGCCTGCCAGTACATCATTGCCGGATTTCGCGAGGCCATGCGCGAGCAATACATGCTTGACTCTCCATTCTATAATTTTGCCCAGGAGCTGCGCCTGAACGAGTTCTCCCGCCAGCAGGCGCGTGAGCTGATCGTCACCCCGATGGAGAACCTGCGGGTGCGCATCCGCAACGAGGAGGAAGTTGTCAACCGCATCTTCGAAGAAACTGCCGGTCACCCCAACTTGATCCAGTATTACTGCCTGATCCTGCTGCGCAACCTGGACCGCAGCGGCAGCCGCGAGATCAGCCCGCAAAGCCTGATCGACGTTTATTCGGATGAAGGCTTCACCAGCCACCTGTTGACATCTTTTATGCAAAACACCGAGAACCGGGAGAAGGCTCTGATCTATGCCATCCTGATGGCGTCCGAAGAGAGCTGGGTGAAAGGGTTTGGTCACGAGGAGATCGATGCTGTCCTGCGCAAAGGCGGCATCACCCTCCAGCAAAGCGCCATCGACGAAGCCTGTAACCTGCTCACCCTGGCGGGCGTCATTTACCGCCGAGGCAGAGATTATTACTTTACCTCACCGGTTTTCACCAAGGTGTTGCAACAATCGTATGACCTGAGCTACCTCTTCCGCAAGGTGAAAGAGGAGGGCTATGATCGGGCTTGACCCCGGGCAAGAGATACCCGCCACCGCCCGCTATCACCAGGATACGATCGAGCAGATCGTCCAATGCGTGGAGGAAAGGGTCTATTGCGCTCTTCTAGGCCCGCGCCTGTGCGGTAAAACCCTTTTACTACGCTTCATTGAGTCGAACCTTGCCGGCCTGCTGGGTTGGACCTGTGTCTATGTCGATTTGCAAGAGCTGCGGGATAACACCCAGCAAGCATTCTTTGCCGACCTGATCCGCTTGATCTCTGAACGCTTGGCGGAGCAAACCGGGCAACAATTACCTATCCCAGGGGAGGAGCATGCCAGCAGCGCCGTCTTCCGGGCGTTTCTCTCCGAGAGCCTGGAAAGCCTGGCTCACGACCTGGTCTTGATCATCGACCCCCTGGAGGCAATCCCCACCGATCTGGTGCAGGCGCTGCTCACCTCCTTGCGCGCTGCTTATATGGACCAGCAGAATCTAGAATACCAGCTCACGGTAGTTGCCTCGGGGGCATTGAGCCTGGCGACCCTGGCAGTTGGCGAATCTTCCCCCTTCCGGGGCATCGCCCGGCGGGTCTTTGTGGGCGATTTATCCGACGAAGACAGCCTGGCTCTCATCCAAGAATTGTTGGCTGAGGAAGGCATTAGCGCCACCCGCCCCGCCCTGGATAAGCTCCACTCAGCCACCCGGGGCGATATCTACCTGATCCGCAAGATCAGCCAGTGCTGTGCAGAACTGGCGAATTCGCACACTCACCGGCAAATCCGCACCCGCGATGTGACCTTTATCACGGACAGATTCTTACGCGATGAGGTCTTCAATTATGCCCCGCTCATCGAAGCCATTCGACTGATTGAAGAAGATCCAGATTTGCTGCAGTGCACCTTGCTACTGCTTGGTGAGGATAGCGTACCCCGCTCGGAGCTGCCCCTGCCTCTCTCGCCCGACCTTGATCCGTTATACCTGACCGGAGTGGTCGAAACCGTGGGCGGTGACCGGTACCGGGTGCAAAACCTGATCTATCGCCGCTTCCTGGCTCAGCACTTTACCCCAGGCAGGGTGGGTCACGTGCTGGCTATGGCTGGGCGCTGGGATTCGGCCATCGAGTACCTGGAGGCCAGCATCGCCCAGGGCAACCGCCAATCCCGGGCGGATATCCTGCCTGCTACGATCAACTCGATCTACGCTGCTCAGGACCTAGCCCAGGCGGTACGTTTTCTGCGTCGCGGGTTGCTGGCCGCGTTTGGGGTCGCCGAATCCCAGATCTGGTATAGCCCGCCCCAAGAAAATCGCCTGCGCTTAGTCAGCCCGCCGGAAGTCAAGCTCAACGGCGAGCTGCTCAACGATATGCAGATCGCCCTGTCTGCCGACCGTCTGGAAGCCCGTGCCTACCGCCAACGAGTACCGCTGCGCGGCCAGGAAGGCGCACGCCGCATGGTGCGCGCCATTCCGCTGACCGTCCCGGGTCAGAAACCGTTTGGCGTGGCGACGATCATCGACGAGCTGATCAACGATGCGTTCACCGGCTCGCGCGAGCGTGATCTCCAACTCGCTGGTTTTCTGAATCAGGCTGCCCGCGCCTTGCAGACCGTCAGCATCCGCCGCCAGGAGCTTGCCCTGGCAGGCCGCGTGCAAGCCAGCCTGCTGCCTGTGGAGCCTCCTCGCATCTCTGGATGGCAGATTGCCGCCACCTGGCACCCGGCAAAAGAGACCTCTGGCGACTTCTACGATCTTATCCCCTTGCCCGGTAAACGCCTCGGTCTGGTAATTGCAGATGTGGTTGACAAAGGTATGGGAGCCGCCTTACTGATGGCTTTGAGCCGCACGCTCATTCGCTCCTACGCATCCGAATTCCCCGAGGAGCCTGAGCGCCTGCTCCATGTTGTCAACCAGAGGATCATCTCCGATCTGAATGCCGGCTTGTTTGTGACCCTGTTTTATGGTGTCCTTGAGCCACGTTCGGGCAAACTAACTTATTGCAATGCCGGTCATCCCCCGCCCCAGATCATAACCGGAGATAACAGCGACACCCACGAGGCGCTCTTCCGCACGGGCATTCCCCTGGGCATCTCAGATGAAGCGGTCTGGGAGCGCGCTATTGCGCATGTCCCTGCTGGTGGCTTGCTCATCCTGTACACAGATGGGGTAACCGATGCCCTAAACCAGCGTGGCGAGTTCTTCGGAGAGAAACAATTGCTAGACCTCGTACGCAGTCGCTTTGGACTTTCTGCCCGCGAGATCCAGGATGCCTTAATTTCAGGGGTATTTGCCTTCGCCGGTTCAGAGCCTCAAGTCGACGATATCACTTTGATGATCCTTTCCAGGGATTCAGCTAAAGACCGTCCTTAAGACAATATATTGGTAACCACCTTGACACACAACCTCTTAGCGGTTGTAGGGCTGCTCCACCAGCCTGCCACAGAAAGGCAATCCGGATGCCATCTCACGACAATTTCTCTCAAGTTTTTGAAGATCTGAAAGCTATCCTGTCCGGCTACCAGGATCTGGCTGTACTTACTGCCAATGATGCCAGTCTATATGTATCCCGATTTGCTGGACCAGGCCTCTCCCCAGCTTAAAAAACGCATGCAAGGTAAATCCTGCTTCAACTTTAAACAGGTGGACAAGGCTCTATTCCAGGAGGTGGAGCATCTTACCAGCCGCAGTATTGACCGGATGCAGGCGGAAAACTTGCTGTGAGACCTGGATGAAATACGGATTCGTGCTCCCCTTGGGGGATGCCCGCACTGCGGCTGACCTTGCCCGCCTGGCAGAGACCGCCGGCTGGGACGGCTTTTTCGTCTGGGAGCCGGTGTGGGGCATCGACGCCTGGGTGTCCCTGGCTGCGGCAGCCATGACCACCCAGCACATTCGCCTGGGCACCATGCTCACTCCCCTATCACGGATACGCCCCTGGAAGCTGGCCAGTGAAAGCGCCACCCTGGACAATCTATCTAATGGTAGGGTAATTATCACGGTAGGGCTGGGCGCGTTGGACTCCGGTTTCGAAGCCTTTGGCGAAGTGACCGACCGCAAAACCCGCGCTGAATTGCTTGACGAAGGTCTGGATATCTTGACCGGTTTATGGAAAGGCCAGCCGTTCCGGTATGAGGGCAAGCACTACCATGTAAAAGAGGCGAGCTTCTTTCCGCCTCCTCCGCCGGTGCAACAACCGCGCATCCACATCTGGGTGGTGGGCGCCTGGCCGAGCACAAAATCACTGCGCCGCGCTTTGAAATACGATGGCTTGCTACCAACCGTGGTCAATCCGAAGAATGGGGCGCGACAGGCTAGCCCTGAAGAAATCAGGCAGATCAAAGCCTATATTGACGCCAACCGCGGCGATGCAACCCCCTTCGATATCATTGTCGAGGGCGAGACCCCCGGGCATGATCCTGTTCGGGCAGCCGATATCGTGCACCCCTGGTCTGAGGCGGGCGCAACTTGGTGGATTGAAGGGTTGTGGTCGCTCACCGATGCTGCGGATGGGCCGGCGAGATTGCGCCAGCGCCTTGAGCAAGGTCCACCCCGGCTAGGATAACGCTCTACAACTAACTGTTTTGAGAACTGAAATGAGGGATTTCCCATGTACAATATACACAGGGAAATTGCCGAAAACAGCGTTTTTGCAATTTACCGGTTCATGTCATCCTGAAACGGAGATGGGTGTTCCGTGGAAAAAATCCGCGCCCTGATAATTGACGACGACCGGGATACCGCCAACCTGTTCAGCACTGTCTTGAGCCTGGTTGGCTTTGAATGCGACGTTGCCTACTCTGCCAAAACTGCCCTGGTCTACCTGGCTTCAAACGAGCCAGATATTGTCTTGTTGGATATGCGCCTGGGATTGGAGATCAGCGGCATCGATATCCTCTACCAGATACGATCCAACCCTCGATTTGATAAGATGCGGGTGGTTGTCATTACCGCCTATCCCCACCTAGCGGCGCCGGTCCACGACTTGGCAGACTTGATCATGCTCAAGCCGGTGGAAGTGGAAAACCTGCAAACCCTGGCCTCCAGGCTGGCGGAGATCCGCCCAAAGTCCTACATGTTCCGCGACCCGGTCACCAATCTATATAGCCTGAAATTCTTCCTGACTCGCCTGGAACACGCCATCGAACGGATGAAGCGCCGCCCGGATTTTCTGTTTGCGGTGATGATCATCGAGCTAGGGGTTGATCTACCCGGAGATGTGAGTTTGGACTACAAAGACCGGGAACAGTTGTTGAAAACTGCCGCCGACATTCTCTTCCGCGGATTCCGCCCCACGGATACCTTCGGGCGCATGGATGGCGAGCGCATCGTCGCCCTGTACGAAGACCTGAAGCAGCCCGCAGATATCGATGTTATCACCAAACGGCTGCGAGAAGATCTGACCGGGCAATACGAGCTTTCCGGGCGCCTGCTGGATGTGGTTGCTCATACCGGGACTGCCTTGAACCATTCCGGGTACCAACAAGCCGAGCAAATTCTACTCGCCGCCACCCGAGCCCTAGAGAGAGCTATCGCCCCCGGAGATTGACCTGATCGCTGGCAAGCTGCTACAGTTTCCGATACCCCCTGCACCCTGCTCACAAACAGTAGTACAATCACGCCATGCAACCGATTCATACCTACATCATTGACATGGATGGCGTGCTGATCACCGGCACAAAGCTAATCCCAGGGGCAAATAATTTTATCAACCGCCTGCAAGAGCTGGGAAAGAAATACCTGGTACTGACCAATAATCCTTTATACACCCCCAAAGACCTGGCACACCGCCTGCAATCCATCGGACTGGAGATCGATGCCAGCCACATCTTCACCTCCGCTATGGCTACGGCGAATTTTTTACATAGCCAGCTGCCCAATGGCACCGCTTACGTCATCGGCGAAAGCGGGCTAACCGAAGCCATCCACAATATTGGCTATGTCATCACCGACCTCAACCCCGACTACGTCGTCCTGGGTGAGACCCAATCCTACAACTACGAAACCATCACCAAAGCCGTACGCCTGATCGAGTCTGGCGCCCAGTTTATCGCAACCAACCCGGATGCCTCAGGCCCTACCGAATCTGGCACCGAGCCAGGCTGCGGCGCAATGGCAGCTCTGATCCAGACCGCTACGGGTAAAGCCCCATTCTTCGTAGGCAAGCCGAACCCGCTGATGTTGCGTTCAGCCCTGAACTACCTGGACGTTCATTCTGAGGAGTCGGTGATGGTCGGTGACCGGATGGATACCGATATCGTCGGCGGCATTGAGAGCGGCATGCGCACCATTCTTGTCCTGACTGGTGTCACCCAGCGCAGCGACGTGGAGCGCTTCCCCTACCGCCCAACCTGGATTGTAGATTCAGTAGCTGAGATCGAAGTGTAAGCCAGCCCTGCTCCCCCAGCAGCCCTGGCAGGTTACCCGTCAATAACGAACCAGGCGCTGCTCCAACCAGCGCACGAAGAGTGCCAGCCCGAGGGTCATCAACAGGTACAGCATCGCCACAATATTGTAGGTCTCGAAGAACTTGAAGGTCGAGGCAGAGTAGACCTTGCCCAATTGGGTGATATCTTGCACGCCCAGCACCGAGACCAGCGCAGAATCCTTGAGCATGGCGATAAACTCGTTGCCCAGGGCAGGCAAGACATTGCGCACTGCCTGGGGGAGCAGGATGAAGCGCATCGTCTGCCAGTAGCCTGCTCCCTCGGTCTGTGCCGCTTCGGTCTGTTCTTTTTCAATGGATTGGATTCCAGCCCGCAGGATCTCTGAGATAAACGCGCTGTAGCCAATCGATAGCGCCAGGATAGCCCGCACGACAAAATCAACCTGGCGGACATTGAGCTTCTCCATGACCCCCGCTTCGATCAGCGGTCCACCTGCCCAGTTCACGAATGCAACCAGCGCTGGCGCCCCCACGAAAGAAATATACAGCAATAGCACCAGCATCGGGATACCGCGAATGATCTCCACAAAAAAAGAGGAGATTTCCTGCATCCAGCGGTTTTGCGAGACGCGCATCAGGCACCATACCAACCCCAGTAAAAGCGCCAGCGCATACGCCACGACCGATACATAGATCGTGGTCCATACGCCCTTCCGAACTGCGCTAAAGATAACCTCGTAATTCTCGTTGGTGGAAAATATCCAGAAGGCAAGCACCACCAGGATCAGGGCTACCAGGAGCCAGTAAGGGAGCCGCGAGAGCCGGTCGGTCGCCGGAACCAGGTGCGAGCCCACCTGTCGCTTGCTGCTATCCGCCTGGGTTTGGCTGGTATTCACCGGCAATTCCAATGGTCTTATTTGTTAGACCCTACGGGTTTTGAAAACCCGTAGGGTCCGTGAGAAACTTACTATGCGCTCGGATCGTACAGGAAGAACCAGCGCGTGTTCAGGTGTTCCAGGAAGCCGTCATCCTTCATCGTCTGGATGGCGCTGTTGAAGGGAGCGACCAGGTCAGAGCCTGGGGTGAAGATAAAGCCGAACTCATCCGTGCCGAGCGGGTCGCCCACAACCTTGAGCTGGTCCGGATTAGCGCCGATGTACCCCTGGCTGGAT
>JBFYSV010000072.1:0-5136 GCA_041301185.1 Anaerolineae bacterium | reverse complement strand
TTCCAGGTGACTTCGGCAAGAAGGCTGCCAGATACCCCTGGGTGACGATCACCATGTCCATGGCTTTTGGTCTCCTGCTAGGTGTATTACTCAAACCTGGCCGGCAGCCCATCGGTTAGCCCCAGACTGGCAATAGCAGTCCCAAAGAAGAGGTGCTGAATCCTTCTTTGTTGTGAAATGGTCAGGTGAAGGGCAAAGACCCTTCACCTGACCCCAACCGAAAAACCTGATAATAAAAGGAGAGATCTCATGTTGTGGACTATCATCGTAATTCTAGTAGTACTGTGGCTGCTTGGCTTTTTAGGTTCGAACATAAGCCCAAGATTCCCGAAAACCGGCAGCTGGATCCATGTTCTGATTGTCATCGCCGTCGTACTGCTCATATTGCAGCTCCTTGGGGTGGTTAATCTCTAGCACCGCGCACTCCGCTGCCAGTATTTCACCCAATTTGTTGTAGAGCCCAACTCATTCGAACAGATGTTTGGGAGACCAGCGCGCTACGCTGCCCGGAGCGCCGGGATAAACAGCAGGGGCAGCTTATCCGAAAGATTGAAAGGATCACACCATGAACAAGGATATTTTCGAAGGCAAGTGGAAGGAAATGAAGGGCCAGATCAAAGAGTGGTGGGGCGAGCTCACCGACGATGAGCTGGAACAGGCAAACGGCAATGCCGAACAAATCGTCGGCTTGCTCCAACAGAAGTACGGCTACACCCGCGAGGCTGCCGAAGAGGAATTCAACAAGCGGATTGCAGATGTGAAAGAGGCGGCTAAGAAAGTTTGAGGCTCGGCTTACTTGTGCTTTGGCTGTACAGCGCCCCTTCTCCAGCGAGTTGGGGCGCTGATACAGGCATTGAGCATGGATAAAGGCCTTGTACACACGGGATGACCGCGTGTCACCAAACGTAGGGATAGCATGGCACTCCAGTCACCTCCACAACCGTATCAATGGACATTCCGGCGCGTCATGTGGGCGACTCTCGTCCTCGTCTTTGTCGCCCTGAGCTTCTGGCTTCTCTACCGGTTTAACCAAGTCGTTTTCATCTTGTTTGTCGCTATCGTGATGGGCACGGTGATCAGGCCCGTCGTAGCCTGGTTGCACCGGAGAGGACTCCCCCGGATCGCGGGGGTCATTCTTGTCTATATTCTGCTCCTCGCCCTTATCATCGGCTTCGCGTTTTTACTATTTCCGTTGATTGTCGAGCAAGGCACAACGATTGCTGCAGCAGTGCCGGGTTATTACCAAAGCCTGCGTGAGTGGATGGTTAATTATCCCAATTCATTGATTGTGCGATTGAGTGAGTTCCTTCCAGCGACACTACCCAGCCTGGAGCCGGTACAGCAAACCGGCGAGCAGGTGCTGGCTTCTGCAGGGCAAGCATGGGGTTACGTGTCATCAGCAGCAAAGGTCATCTTTATGGCCACAGCAATTCTGCTATTAACCTTACACTGGACGCTCGATGGGCCGCGAACCGTCCAATCATTGTTGCTCCTGATTCCAATGGGCCAGCGCGAGAGCATTCGCGAACTGATATCAGCCATGGAAACCAAGGTCGGTTTCTTCCTTGCCGGACAAGGCGTCCTTTGCCTGGTCATTGGAATCATGGCACTGGTAGCCTATCTGCTCATCGGCTTGCCCAACGCCCTGGTGCTGGCGCTCATGGCGGGCTTGCTGGAAGCCGTACCCATGATTGGTCCGCTGCTTGGCGCCATTCCTGCAGCGGTGATCGCCTTGTCCATCGCACCTTCCAAGTTGGTGTGGGTGATCATCGCCACACTGGTTATTCAGCAGGTAGAAAACAGCCTGCTGGTGCCGCGCGTCATGCGTAAGGCGGTGGGGGTCAATCCGTTCGTCTCCCTGCTGGCGATATTTGCCTTTAGTTCTTTGTTCGGCATTGCCGGCGCGCTGATGGCAATTCCTACAGCAGCCATCATTCAGCTCTTGCTGGATCGCTTTGTCTTTCATCCAGCCGCGATGGAGCCAGAGGTCTCGGCTGGTCGTGATTCTGCCAGCCGGCTGCGCTATGAAGCGCAAGACCTGGCCCAAGACCTGCGCAAGCAAGCGCGGCTTAAAAAAGGGGGCTCAGATCTGATGGTCAAGCAAACCGATCAGGTATTGGATGAGATTGAGACCATCACAACTGACCTTGACGCTCTGCTGGCACAGGTCAGTCCATCAGGCATGCCATGACCAAACAACTGGTAGGGTATGCTACGGCGGTTATGACTACCTTACTGGCACTGGTGGTTCTGTGGCAGTTCCGGATTGTTGTCGTTTATGTGTTGATCTCGCTAACCCTTGCGGCAGCGCTGCGCCCGTTGGTTAAACGCCTTGTTGGGCGAAGCTTTGTGGTACGTCTGGCTTGGATTCTGCTGTACCTGGTAGCCCTGAGCAGTTTTGGCTTCTTACTCTTCCTGGCGGGTAAGACCGCCATCAATGAGATTCAACAGTTAGCCAATAGTCTGTCAGCGCAGGATGTGTGGAGGCTGCCGGTATGGTTGGAGGGTAGCTCGCTCCAACAGGCGCTGGTTGCGCGGCTGCCACCGCCGAGTCAGCTCATCGAAGCATTTACCGGCGACCAAGGGCAACTCTTGCTGCCGACCATACTTGGCTTTACGCAGGGCATTGGCGGATTCGTGAGTGTTGCATTCATCATCCTGTTCTTGAGCATCTATTGGAGCATCAATCAAATTCATTTTGAACGCCTCTGGCTATCCTTGCTTCCATCAGGGCAGCGAAAACAGGCGCGCGGGATGTGGCGGACGGTCGAGACTGAACTCGGCGCTTACATACGCGGCGAGGTAATCCAAAGTCTCCTGGTCGGGCTGTTATTGGGCCTGGGTTTCTGGCTGCTCGGGTCCCCTTACCCGGCGCTCCTGGCAGTGGCAGGCGCCCTGGCAAGCATGATTCCTGTGGTTGGGGCGCCACTGGTGGTAATTCCGGTATTTTTGGTGGGGTTGTTGACCAGCGTGCAACTCGGCCTGGTTACCGCACTCTATGCGCTGGTTGTCTTGATCGCCTTGGGAGTATGGGTCAAGCCACGGCTTTTCAACCGCAGATGGAATAATCCCGTTCTGACCATTGTTCTGCTCATCGCCCTGGCAGACGCTTTTGGTCTTATTGGCATCATCATTGCACCGCCTATATCGGTTGTATGCCAAATCCTGTGGAGCCGTCTGGTCAGCCGCCGCGCTGTTTCAGGGGCAGCCGCCCAGATTTCAGACCTCATGGATCGTCAAGCACGCGTGTGGGACATCATAAAGGCAATGGATGAACCGCCACTGGCATTGGTGACCAGCAGCATGGAGCGGCTCACCCATCTGATTGAGAAAGCTGAACCCATCCTGCAAGCTGCGCTACCAGCACAACCTGCCGAGCAATTGTTGCCCACGGCGCCGCAGCCCGAGCTTGAAGAGTACACCTTGCCCTGACACCTTCGTTGCCTGGTTCATTCTGGCCTAGAACTTTTCTGAGTGGTTTTATCTTTCCCTTTCGGTGCTTACTTGATTGTTTCGTTTTACCAGTAAAAGCAGCAGCAAGAAGCGGTAGTCCAAATAAATCACGATAGTTGAACTGGAGTTAGCGATGTCAAGCGAAAACGAGCCGAGATCTGCCAGAGATGAAAATTGGCCTGTTTTACTCATTGGTTTGTTACTCATCGTGGGCATTCTTGTCACAGCTTGTGCCATAAGTGTTTTGTTGCTAAACCGCCAAAAGGAATCCCAATCAACCCCGCAGCAAGAAATACCGGTAATGTTAATACCAACAGCAGTCATGCCGCCGGCAGTGATGCCGACAGCAATGCAGGTTAGCTATTTTTCGATACGTTTACCCATTGTTCTGTCCGGGTCCGAACAGATCTGGAAAGTAACCAATATTACCAGTCTGGGGTATGAATTAGGTGATCAGCGCTACGACTTGGCAACGTTTACACGCATCGATAGCCAGGACACCGTACAGGGATATTGTATTAACAGGGGTTGGAACGTACCCGAGAAAGGAACAGAGTATTTGTTAACTGCAGGAGGTATATTCGTTCCTTTATATGAACCTGAAGCTGATCCCTACCAGCGTTTTTCAATGATCCAATAAGAAGGGGAAAGGCATTTGGAGATTAATCGGTCTGCCCCCGTGCTTTTTTAAATGCAACCTGAGATACTTCTGTTTTGATCTCCCCCAACTGGTGTAGGTAAATATCCCCTCACTGGTGGATGTAACTTGAGGCCTCTGGTTATAGAATGAATTATGAATTCATAAGGAAATGCGTGGCCAGGTCAAATAGTGAGAGGCGAGCTTACTAACAATGATCTGGTATGGGTGGCAAAGCCGGCCTGTTGGTCGGCTTTGCACCAACATAGGAATGGCTGCACCCGCCAGCGAGCCGAAAAGAAGTTCAAACGGCGGGTAGAAGAAGTGATCCGGAATCTCAGTCGAAGATAAATGGAGAATTGAAATGTCAATACTATCCTGGATTGTTGTAGGTTTGATCGCCGGCTGGTTAGCCGGAAGGGTTATGAAAGGTGGAGGCTTTGGGTTGATTGGAGACATCGTCGTCGGTGTGATCGGCGGTCTGTTGGGAGGGTTCATCGCCTCCTATTTCTTCAACCTCGGTGATCCGATGTCGGGGATCAACTTGACGTCGATCGTGATCGCGTTCCTTGGAGCGCTGTTGTTGCTTTTCCTGCTGCGCCTGGTGGGTGGGAGACGACGCTAAAGTCAGCAATGCCTCCGCGGTGTCGCATAAAGGGACAGACAGCAACCTTTGGAAAGGCTAAACAACGAAAATCCACGAAGTACAAGCTTTGACCATCTTGCGCTTTGTGGATTTGATCATGTGGCGCGAGTATCAAGCCCCTCGATAACAGACACGTTCATCCTGTTCTGATCTCCCCCGACTATTGGTGATCAATATCTTCTGGGCGGTGGATGAGAAGGGGTAGCTTGATAAAAATTGAATTTATGAGCGAGACAAACCCAACCGGAACTCCGGAGGTTATTCGATTTAGAAGGAGATTCCCTATGCCTGCGGAGAAACGGTTTAGCCTGGCTGAGGCAAAGCGGATTGGTGATGCTTTAGGCATCGATTGGCAAGATTTTGGTATCGAACAGTTCCAGATGGGGCTTGAAGTGGAGCT
>JBFYSV010000071.1:0-7214 GCA_041301185.1 Anaerolineae bacterium | reverse complement strand
GGCGCGGTACTGCGCCAGGCACGCGCCCAGGGACGCCGGGCACTGGACCCCGACGCCGCCCGCCCCCTGCTGGAAGCCTACGGCGTGCCGCTCCCCGCCGAAAGGCTTGCCGCCGACCCCGGGGAAGCCGCCCGCCTTGCGCAGCAGATCGGTTTCCCGGTGGCGCTCAAGCTCGCCTCGCCCGACATCCTGCACAAGACCGAGGTCGGCGGGGTGCTGCTTGCCCTGCCGGATGCGGAGTCGGTGCGCCGGGGCTTTGAGACCATCCTGGCGCGTGCGCGTGCCCGGCACCCCCGGGCGGAGATACGCGGCGTGCTGGTGCAGCAGATGGTCACCGGCGGGGTGGAGGTCATCCTGGGCGTGAAACGCGACCCGGTCTTCGGTCCGCTGGTGATGTTCGGGCTGGGCGGGGTGCTGGTCGAGGCGCTGGGGGATGTCTCCTTCCGCCTGGCGCCGCTGGCGCGCCCGGATATCGAAGCCATGATCGACGAGGTGCGCGCCTCCAGGCTGCTTGCCGGGTGGCGCGGCGCCCCGCCTGCCGACCGCCCCGCGCTGGTGGATGCCCTCCAGCGCATTGCCCAACTGGCAGTCGACCACCCGCAGATCCTCGAGATGGATGTCAACCCGCTCATCGTCCTGCCTGCCGGACAGGGCGCCCTGGCGGTGGATGTGCGCCTCACTTTGGGCGGGCATTGACATCCGCCCGCCTTTGTGTGATACTGACGGCAGCGGCTCCCCCGGGAGCAGCCTGGCAAGCGCCATTCCAACAGAAGAGGAGGTGATGTCCACGATGAATGGTAGTATGAAACAAAGCGCTGTGGCATCCCTCCTCGCTGTCAAGTGATCAGCGAAAAGGTGCCACAGCGCGCACAGGGTGACCGCCTGAAAGGGCGGTCATCCGCCTTTAACCGCTTGATCCTTCCTCTTGATCCTTCCCGCCGGCACTTGCCCTCCCTGTGGTTTTGATGTATCCTGTTTTTAGCGCAGCCTTGCGCCTGCCTGCATGGAGCCGGTAGTACACAGTCAGGAGAGCGTCCCATGAAAAAACCCACTTTCCCCCGCACAAGCCGCTGGATTTTCACCCTATTGGTGGTGATCTTTCTGGGAGCAGGCTGCATCCCCTCGGCATTGCAGCCTGAACCGGTCGTCCAGACCGCTGAGGTGACGCGCCAGGTGACGGTCGAAGTGACCCGCCAGGTGATCCAGGAGGTCACGCGGCTGGTCGAGATCCCGGTGACGATCACACCGACCTTCACGCCCGAACTCGCCCTGACCCCCACGCTGGAATCCGCCACCACCTCGCCCACCGGTGTGGCGCTCGTCCGGCTCAAGACGGGCTCGCTGTGCTACTATGGACCCTCGATGGTCTATCTGACCAAGTACACCCTGGCGATCAACACGCAGATGGAAGCCTACGGGCGCAGCATCGACGGGCTGTGGATCAACGTGCGCAGCCTCGACCAGACCAAACTCTGCTGGCTGCAGTTGGCGAACGTGGAGGTGGGCACGGGCGACCCTGCCGCCCTGCCCGTGCTGGACCCCGTGCTGACCCCCTATTCCGTAAAATACAAGAACCCGCTGGCGGCGGTGAGCACCAACCGGGTCGGGAATGAAGTATCCGTCTTCTGGCTGCCGATCGCGATGACCGAGTCGGAGTATCGCGGCTATCTCATCGAAGCCTGGCTCTGCCAGGGGGGGCAGCAGGTCTTCGTTGCCCGCAGCCATGTGCCCGCCTATGCCAGCAACCAGGATATCGAGATGCAGGCGGTGTTGTTCATCGACGAGCCGGGCTGCACGCTGCCCTCGCGCGCCCGCATCTATGCGGTCGAGAAGAACGGCTACTCGATGCCCAACTACATGAGTTGGCCCCCTGCCGTACTCCCGACCGCCACGCCCTGAGAGGCGCCCAGCCCAGTTCCCGCTCGATGGTGGCGGGGTCGAAGGTCTCCGCCTGCCACATCTCCAGCTGGTTGACCGCCGTGGAGGGGATGAAATTGCAGCCTGCCAGCCAGGGCAGTTCTGCATACCAGCCGTTCGCGCCTTCAGCCGTCCAGCGTCCGGTTTCCATGCTGCCTGGATCCTTGTGTGCGTGATGCGTGTACCGGGTCAGGGTCCCCAGCGCGGCTGGTAATCGTCGCGCAGGTCGTAGGTCAGGCGGGTTTGCCGGCTGCCGTCGCGGCGCATGATGTAGATCTCGTTGTTCCAGTCGCGGTACGAGGTGAAGGTGATCCATTCGCCGTCGGGCGAGAAGCACGGACCCAGGTTGTCGCTGCCGTCGGTCAACTGCCACAGGTTGCTGCCGTCGGTGCTGATGGTGTAGATCTGGTGGTCGGTGACGGGTCCGGCGTAGAACGCCAGCCGTGTGCCGTCCGGCGACCAGCTGCTCCTGCCGCCCATGAAGGGCAGGTCGGTCACCTGGCGCGGGTCCGAACCGTCGCTGTCCATGATCCACAACTGGTTGACCCCCGTGCGGCTGGAGACGAAGGCGATGCGGGTCCCGTCCGGCGACCAGGTCGGGTCGCCGTTGCCCGCCGTGTCGGTCAGGGCGTGCGCGTCCGAGCCGTCGCGGTCCATCACCCAGACGTTCGACCTTCCGCCGGTCTCCACCGTGAAGACGATCAGTTCGCCGTCCGGGGATAGTTCGGGGGCGTACAGGTTGCCCAGCCCGCTGCTGATCTGCTCCAGGTCCGACCCGTCCAGGTCCATGCGGTAGATCTGGAAGGGACCGCCGCGCCGCGAGGAGAAGAGGATGTCCTCGCCATCGTAGGTCAGCGAAGCGTAGAACTCGGTGGCGGGGGCGGTGGTCAGGCGCACCAGGTCGGTGCCGTCGGCGTCCATCAGGCAGATCTGGTCAAAGCCGTCGATGCGGCAGGAGAAGACGATCCTGCCGCCGGGCGGCTCGCCGCTGAAGGTGGGATGGAAGAGCGTCGGCAGGAGCGTGGCGGTGGCAGGGACGGGCGTGACCGGCGTCTGGATGCCGGCGGGTGTGGCGGTGTAGGTTTGCAGGCTGGCAGCCAGGGTGAGCAGGCTCGCCAGGGTCGGGTCCATGCCCTCCGGGGTCGGCGCGCCGCGCGGCAGCGAGCACATCAGGCTGGAGAGCACCAGCAGCAGGGCGGCAGCAAGAAGCCAGCGGCGCGGTGCGGGACGACTCATGCGGTGTCTCATGCGGTGTCTCATGCGGTGCCTCAGGCAGTGCCTCAGGCAGTGCCTCAGGCAGCGCCTTAGGCGCGCCCTTTGAGTCTTTGCTTGTACGAATGGATCAGGCTGTCAAGTTCCTTCCCCGCCTCCCCCAGGCGGGCGACCAGCATGCCGAGCACCTTCTGGAAATCGCCCTCGGGCACCCCCCGGTGGCGGCGCAGGTCCCGCTGGTAATCCTTTTCGAGCATGCGCACCTGGCGCTGCAGGCTTTGAGCCTTGCGCAGTTCCCAGCGGATCCCCGAGCGCCGGTCCACATCCGTCCGCAGCGTGCGGATCCGTTCCAGCAGCATCTCCCAGGGCTTGACATACAGGTTTTTCAGCCTGTCTGCCGGGTTCTTGTCATCACTGTTACCGATCATGGCGCGCTCCTCGGTTCGTGGATGGGTTAATGATAGCACGGGCGGGCGATTTCGACCATCAGCCGATGCTCCCACCCCAACCGGGGCGCTTCAGCCCGCCAACTCGTCCTGGCAGCAATCATCTTGGATCCCGGCGGCTTTTTCGAAGGCTTCCCGCCCCTCGCGCAGCGAGAAATAGATCAAGCCGACCGCCCCCAGGCTGTCGATGAACCCCAGACCGCTGAACTGGTAGATCAGGCTGGATGCCAGCAGCACCAGCGACATGTAGATGCAGACCAGCGTGCAGTTGGCATCTGCCAGGATGGGCTCCGAGCGCAGCGCCCTGCCCGCCCTGCGTTTGCCCGCCACCAGCGCCCACATCACCAGGATGGAGACCAGCGAGATGATCAACCCCGCCAGGCTCGTATCCGGCGTGTGGGCGGTGACCAGGTTGAACAGCGCGCTGGCGCCCAGCCCCGCCGCCAGCAGGTAGAAGGATGTGCCCGTGATGCGCAAAGCCCTCTGCTCCAGGCGCGAACGCTCCGCCTGCGGGTCCCGCCGGATACGCACCACCATGGCGAGGATGCCGATGCCGGAGATGACCTCGATGAACGAATCGACGCCAAAACCGAACAGCGTCAGGGCTTCATCCTGGATGCCGAAGTACAGCGAGACGAGTCCCTCGCCGAGATTGTACAGGATGGTGAAGAGCGCCAGCGCGAACGCCAGGCGCCAGGTTCGATCAAGGGATGTTTGGGTAAGGGAGGACATGGCTCTACCTATAAGGCGTGTCGATACCGGTAAGGGGACAATTGTATCCGCGCCGGGCGGCTTGTCAATGCGGAAACCCAAGCTGACCACGACTTTCCAAAGGTCGCGTTCCAGGTGTCTTCCCTGCGCGCCGCCGCGCCACTAGAACCCCCCAACCGTTGTATACTGAAAGCACCAGCACTTTAACAACCATCTTGACTCGGTGGTGGCTGTGACCGCGCCACCAACTACGACTATCGCGCCCGCTTCTACGACCCGGCATTGATGAGATTCACCCAGCCCGACACCATCGTCCCCGGCGCGGGGAATCCGCAGGCGTGGAACAGGTATGCATACACGCTGAATAATCCGGTGAATCTGATCGACCCGAGCGGGCATGCACCGATTTGCGATGAAGAGGGGAATTGTTATGACCCTGCTCGAGGTTATTATCGAGGTATAAGAAGTGGACCTGCGCCTAAAATAATCATTGCAATAGCTCCGACTCGTATTGCTAGTGATGCTTATCTTCTTGATCTGCCATCAAGGACTCCAACTCCGACACCTTCACTGGTATCAGATACCCCGACTGTTTGCCTTACGCCTGCTCCGGAAGGATCTCCTAGTTGTTATGTTCTGGCCGACACTCCTGATTTATCTTCAGATTTGGAATCAGGAATTGCAGGTGTAATATCTACCACTGTGGATTTTGGCGAGGAAATGAACTGGTGGCATTTTCCAACAATAGTTGGATTTGGAATCGATGCATATTCCCAATATACTCTTGATAAAGGAGAAGGATATAGTTCCTGGCAAATTGTAGCTGGAGCGGGTGTAGTTGGGATTGAAGGGCAAATTATTACATCATTTTCTGCTGTTGGTACTGGTATCTCTGGTGTAGCAGGAATTGGGACAGGTTTTTTTGATATCGCGATAATGTTAGGAACATACGGTTTATCGAATGCGATTTTATCAAAATGGGCTGATAGGTTTAATGACAAATATATTTTCCCAATAATTGGTATTCCAAGCCCGTAGGACTAGGCATTCCTTTTTTATCGAATCCTTGTTCTGCGAAAGGAGTGAAAGTTATGTTTTGGAAAACAATAAAAAAACATCTCTCAATGATGAGTACTGGTAAGTTAGTTCTTCTACCGATACTGTTAAGCCTGTTACCAATATCAGCACTTTTCATAATATCTCCTGGACAATATTCTGGGAGGCCAATGCAAGATCTACTGGTTTACTTGATGTTCTTCCTTTGGGGTTTGTCTGGCATTCCAATTATTCTGAGGCAGGAGGCGCCGGGGATAATTTCCTTTTATGGTTGGTTAGCAGTAGGTCAAGGTTTATTAATAATGTTGGGGTCTTGGGCTCTTATCATAATTTTAATAATATTAAAAACAAAGAGTGGACAATAAACCCTTGTTGGGATGTGGTCTACCCCTTCGGGGTACAGGTTCTGACCTGCCCCAATGCCTGCCCGCGGTTCTTCACCCCCCCAGCCTGGGTTTGCCTACGCAGACAATGCCTGCGATTCCGAGCGCCCTCACAGCCGCCTGTGCTCCAGCCCGGAAGGAAAAGCCATGGTATAATCTTACCAGTAAGAAAAGGAGATAACCATGTTTTCCACTACCAGAATTTCTTCAAAAGGACAGGTTGTGATTCCTGAAGAGATCCGCAAACGCTTGAATCTCAAGGAAGGCACACAATTTGTCGTTGTGGGAGAGAAGGACGTTGTTATCCTGAAAGCCATCCCGGAACCAGCAATGGCTCAGTTTGATCTGCTGGTACAGCAGGCGCGCCTGCAGGCAAAGCAAGCCGGGTTGAAACGCTCTGATATCAATGCTGCCATCACCCGGGCGCGAGGCCGCAAGTGAAGGTCGTCCTTGATACGAATGTCCTGATCTCGGGTATTTTCTTTGGAGGTCCGCCATCCTTGATTCTCGAGGCGTGGCGCGAGGGCAAATTCATCTTGGTATTCTCAGCGGAAATCCTTGCAGAATATCGCCAAACAGCCAGTATCCTGGCGGAAGACCACCCGCCGCTTGACCTGGGGTCCATCCTTGCAGTGATCGAAAGTGAAGCCGAGTTTTGTGAGGCTCCATCACTATCGGGACAAATCTGCACCGACCCGGAGGATGATAAATTTCTAGCCTGTGCACTCGCCAGCGGTTCGCCAGTGGTTGTGAGCGGGGATAAACATCTACTCAAGGTTTCTGGCTTTCACGGCATCCAGGTCATGAGACCAAGGGCATTTTTGGACACATTTCTATCTTGATAAACATTCGGAGCGGATCAAAATGTGGTCTCCCCATGGTTGCCCGCATCTCACCCCAGCACTTTAACAACCTGCGCACAGCCGCGCCCCTATAGCCTCTCAGCGGAGCCTGGTGGGATGGCAGGTGTCATTGCGAGGGCGGAAGCCCGAAGCAATCCCTTGTTTGAGCGGGGAGATTGCTTCGTTCGCTGGAGACCGCTCACTCGCAATGACACAAGTAATTGTTAGATAGGTTCTTGGTTAATGCCCCACGGAGATTTGAACATTGTCCCCGTAAGGGGATAGCATCCCCTTACGGGGGCTCCGGTTTTAAATCAAAGATCCCCTCGCGGGGATTATTAAGTGCCCCCATGGAGATTCGAACTCCAGTTTTAGCCTTGAAAGGGCCGTGTCCTGGTCCACTAGACGATGGGGGCGTCCATTTCGAGCGGGCGGATTTTACCATCCCCTTCCGCAGGGGTCAAGCCGCTTTTCTGAACTTCAGACATAAGATCAGGCATTTCCGGGTGGGGGTCATGCCGCGCCCGAGGCTCGCTTCCTCCTCTTGTAATCTAGAACATTTGTGCTATAATTACGGCATCGGGTGCTAAGCCCACCCGCCCTCCTGCCCTGGCGAACTTAGTCAGGGTGACGATCTTGGCCAGGGC
>JBFYSV010000066.1:0-2658 GCA_041301185.1 Anaerolineae bacterium | reverse complement strand
ACGGCCCTCCAGATAGACCAGGCTGCCCTTGTGCAGATACTGCTGGCAAACCTCGCCCAGGCGGCCCCAGGCTTCGATGTTGACCCACTCGGTATATTCCTTGCTTTCGCCTTCCTTGGTTTTCCAACGGTTGCCAACAGCCAGGCTGAAATGGGCCACCTTCTTCCCATTCGGGGTGAAGCGTGTTTCGGGGTCTTTGCCGAGTCGTCCGATCAGTTGAACACGATTTAGTGCAGGCATTTGGATATCCTCCTTAAGGATGTAAAATATTATGTACGGTAGTTTAATCCAAAGAACCACCCTGTCAATCGACATTTTTTTAAAACTGGTCAAAAGAGGCTCGCCAGGCACCCTGCCAACCGACAGTTTTTTAACATGCAGTAATTCTTGGCAGATAAATCGGTATTGAATACCCGGGAGATTCACTCCAAGCCATGTACGCCAATTTATCGATCGTGCTCAGGTTTTCAGCGCCCTTGTTAGCAAATAAGCAAGGTACACTTCGTGTAAAATACAAAAAAACTGCGTAAAAACCCGAAGTAGAACCCGATGATTTTCCAACAACCTGCTTACCATCACGCAATACATGATTTCCGCACAGCCCGCCAGCGGGCTGCCCTGCAAGATGTACTGGCACATCTAACTGGGAAGTCCACCGACCTGCTCTCCTACGAAGATGTGGCTCAAAAGCTCAAACTGGCAGAACGCTCCAACCGCGGCCTGGAACAGATCCCAGTCAATGCAATCATTGGCAGTGTGGGACGGTATGCCGATTTCACCCGCACCTTCCTGCCGCGCCAAAGGAATGATGAGCAGCGCTGGGCACGCGTCAAGGCACTGGCAGCAGATCCAAAAGCAGGCTGGCCTCCGATTGAGGTTTATAAGGTTGGAGATGTATATTTCGTTTTGGATGGCAACCACCGGGTCTCTATTGCCCGGCAGGAGGGACTGGCCACTATCGAAGCATTTGTGACCGAGGTGCGGACGCGCGTCCCCCTGACACCTGATACCCAGCCTGATGATTTGATCGTGAAGTCTGAGTACGCCGAATTCCTCGAGCGGACCCGACTCGCGGACCTGCGCCCGAACGTGGATTTGAGCATAACCGCCCCGGGACAATACGTGAAACTCGAACAACAGATCGAATACCTGCACTATTTGGCAGAAGCACAACAAGGCAAGGAGATCCCATTTGATGAAGCGGCCGCCCTCTGGTACGATGATGTTTACCTGCCTGTGGAGACAGCCATCCGCGAGCGCGGCATGTTGCACTGGTTCCCAGATCGCACTGCTACGGATCTCTACATTTGGGTAAGCGAACACCGGCTCGCGCTGGAGCAAGAACTCGGCGCAGAAATCCGCCCGGAGGCGGCCCTGACAGACCTGGCAGTAAAGAGGGACAGCCGAGTTGGAAGCATGGAGACCAAGCCAGGAAGCTGGCGCACCGCCAGGATGGTGGACCGTTACACAGAAAATCTCTTCAAAGAAATCCTCGTACCGTTGAGCGGCGGAGCAGAATGCTGGGATGCGGTCGAACAGGCTGTGATGGTGGCGGCCCGGGAAGATGCCCGGCTTTATGGATTGCACATCGTCGACTCCGAGAAAGATAAGAATACACTATGGGTAGCAGCCATCCAGGCCAGGTTCGAAGAAATCTGCCAGCGGGTAGGGGTGAGAGAAAGTTTCCTGGTAGAGAGTGGTGATGTTCCCAAAAAGATCTGTGAACGTGCCCTGCTGACTGACCTGGTGATCCTGAACAC
Organism: Anaerolineae bacterium; assembly: GCA_041301185.1. Lineage (GTDB taxonomy): Bacteria > Chloroflexota > Anaerolineae > Anaerolineales > UBA4823 > JAQBDA01. The sequence continues at coordinate 898 of JBFYSV010000066.1, read as the reverse complement.
GAAACACCCACCGCCAGCCGGGCTGGGAGGCCTGGGTTCCGGGTTACGCACCATCATTGCGCGCTGTGCCCGTCCCATCATGGCCGTGTGCTGCAACGTTTGTACGATGGATAAAGCGTTACTGGCCTATGATGGCAGCCCCAAAGCAAGGGAAGCCCTGTTCGTGGCAACCTACCTGGCCGAGCAATGGATTACATCCCTGACTGTAATGGCAATCACGGATGGGAGCCGGGTTACAGTTTCCGTTCTCGATGATGCCCGGGCGTACCTGGATTTGCACGAGGTCGCGGCTGAATTCATCACGGCCAGCGGTCCGATCAGCCTGCTCCATAATGTCATGGATGAGCGCGGCATCAATCTCCTGCTGATGGGCGGCTACAGCTTGTCTGCTCTGGAAGAATTGCTCAAAGGGAGCGCAGTCGATATCATGTTGCGCGAGAATCACTGCCCTGTTTTTATTTGCCGGTAATCAAGTTTATCTTGCATTTCCTCTTGAATCAAAAAAGGTGCATCTGCACGCGATGCACCTTTTCCCATACTCAGTGAACTCATCAGACCGGAGACCTGCGCAAGCGCCTGGACAGGAAGATGATGACAACCAATCCCACTGCAAGGATGACCAATGCTGGCAACCCCAATTCATCCCCAATACCGCTGCTGGGCATAGCTTCCACTGTTCCGGCGACAAGAGATGTGGGCGTCAGTTGAGCAATGGCAACCTGTGTCAGCAATACAGCCTTGGTTTGTGTTTGGGCCAGGCTTGGATCGGGGGTTTCCGTGCTCGAGGCAACAGCCACAACAGGGGTTTCGCTGGGCTCCACAACCGGGCTTGCCAGGCTGGTCGGTGAAACCAATAACGCTACGGCTGTTTGGGTCTTGGCCTCTGCAACTTGGGCAT
>JBFYSV010000065.1:0-4908 GCA_041301185.1 Anaerolineae bacterium | reverse complement strand
GCCGAACTTATACGCCAGGGTGGTCAGCAATCCGCGCTTTGAGTGGACAATCTGCTCCCCGGTATTGAGCAGCATGAAGCAACCGGTGCCGTAGGTGTTCTTGGCCTCCCCGGGGCTGAAGCAGGTTTGCCCGACCAGGGCAGCCTGCTGGTCGCCCACGTCGCCGCAGCCCGGGATGGCCGCGCCAAACGGGCCGTCCGGGCGGGTGGCGCCCCAGGTGCGCGGGTCACTGGAGGGCCGGATGGCGGGCAGCATCTGGTGGGGAATGCCAAAAATCTCAAGCTGCTCGTCATCCCAATCCAGGGTCTCCAGGTTCATCAGCAGAGTGCGGCTGGCATTGGTGACATCGGTGACGTGAGCGCCGCCTTGCGGACCGCCAGTAAGCCACCAGATCAGCCAGGTATCGATATTGCCAAATATTGCCTTGCCGCTGGCGGCAAGCTGGCTCACGCCAGGGACGTTATCCAGAATCCACTTGATCTTGGTGCCGGAGAAGTACGGGTTGATGGGCAGCCCGACCTTGCGGCGGAAGCGGTCCTGCCCGCCATCCTGGGAGAGCTGGTCGCAGAAGGGCTTGGTGCGGGTATCCTGCCAGACGATGGCGGGATAATAGGGCTGCCCGGTGGTGGGATCCCAGACCAGGGTGGTCTCGCGTTGGTTGGTGACGCCTATGGCAACAATCTCGCCCGGCCTTGCGCCAGCCTGAGCAACAGCCTGGCGGCAAACCTGCTGGGTGTTGCCCCAGATCTCCAGCGGGTCGTGCTCGACCCAGCCTGCCTGGGGGAAAATCTGGCGGTGCTCCATCTGGGACAGGGCGGCGATGCCCCCGCTATGATCGAAGAGTATACAACGAGTGCTGGTGGTGCCCTGGTCGACGGCGGCGATATAGTGCGGCATACTGGATCTCCTAAGCGATGGATGAAGGGACGGGATCGGGAATCGGAGCAGCCGGAGGCGTGATCCGGGTGGCTGCAAATGAAGAGAATAAAAACAGGCATCCAAAGATGGCGAACAGCACCACGTAACCCAGCCCGGGAGCCTGGGGCAGGCTGCGCGTGAAAGCATCTGCGATGGGACCGCCGACATAAGCGCCGACTGCCCCGGCGCCGGCGCCAGCCAGGTTCGAGATGCCCAGGTAGCGCCCGGCTTCGCTAGGAGGCACCAGGCGGGTGCCGAGTGCCCAGTTGGCGGTGTAGAAGATCCCGGCAGCCCCGCCCACCAGCACGCCGCCGACGTACATCAACGGCAAGCCCGGCGCAAGGATGATCACCAGGCTGCCGGCGGAGGCGACCAACCCGCTGATCAGAACCAGGCGGCGGCTGCCGAAGCGGTCTGCCAACCAGCCGCTGGGCAGGCTCATCAACAGGATGAACACCCCGACAACCATGATCAGGCGGCTGGCGGGAGCGGCTGCCAGCTCTCGCTCCAACCCCAGGCGGCCTTGTAAGAAGTAGATGGTAAAGCTGGCCAGGTTGGTAGCTCCCAGCAAGAAAGCCAGGCGGTTGGTCACCCACCAGGTATAGGAGGTATTCTGTCTGGCGGCAGGACCGATGCCGGTGCTGACGCTCAACCAGACACCGGCAATGATCGCCAGGGCCATCGCCCCTAAACCGGCAAGGCCGACCAGCCAGATGGACAGGCTGCTCTGGATGGGAACCAGGCTGGTGATGAGACGGATCAACTGACCTGAGCCGAGGATGACCAGGGTGAAAACCGCCGTCATCAGCGCCAGGCGCAAAAACGGCTGCCAGTCTAGAGCAGGGGGTTGGCTCTCCAGGCGCTTTTCCGGGGCGAAGAGGGTGATTAGCAGGCTGGTGACCAGGACCACACAAACGGCCAGCAGGGCTGCACCCAGGTCACCGCTGGCGATCAAGCGCCCAATGATGAATGATACCAGGATCACCGGGACCGGCACTTCCAGGATCGCTTTGACGCCCGAGTAGCGGCCGCGCAGGTTTTCGGGGACGATATCCGGGATGAGGCCTTGGGCTGCACCGTGGCCGATATTGGCGGCGATCTGCACCAAGATCAGCAGGACGAACAGCATCCAGTAACCCTGCATGCCGCTCAAGCCTGCGCTCAGGCCAATCCCGGTCAGGAATACCAGGTTGGCGAGCGTGCCAACCAGGATGAACGGGCGGCGGCGCCCCCAGCGCAGGGTGCTGCGGTCCGAGAGCATACCGCTCAAAGCCTGGACCAGCACTGCTACCATTAACGACCACAAGCGGATGGTGCCATAAAAGCTGCCTTGCTGGGCGGGACCGACGAACTGCTGAACCAGGAGGGGTACCACCAGGGGTGTCAGAGTCTGGGCGATGGTCATCAAGCCCGTAAAGTAGATGTTGACGGTAAAGTAGTCGTACCAGCGTAGTGGGCGGCTCATAGCTGGCTAATCGTTCAAGGGGCAGGTGTGACGGAAGAGGGCTGGCTGATTGCCAGGCGCAGAAACTGGAGAGTGATCTCAGCGACCTGATCCAGCTCCAGGTCAATGATGACGACGTGCGACGAAGCTGGCATCCAGTGCACCCGCACCAGCTGCGAGCTGACCCGGCTGGCGATCGTTTCGGGCACGGAGGGGTGGACGGAGGTATCCAGCCTGCCCTGGACAACCAACACGGGCTGGTGGATGTCTGGCAGGCGCGGCAGGACCACTTTTTGCAGCTTGAGGAGCTGCCGGGCGCCTTTGAGCGGGTTGACCGGGTAACCCTGCCATTGGGTATCGCTATCCATGCTCTCCTTGGGGACAAACGGGATGAATGGCGCCAGCAAGTTCAAGCGGAAAAGATCGTAGCTGGAGGCCGACAGCTTCAGCGCAGGGGCGTAGGCCAGGATTCCGGAGACTTCGGGGTGGCGGGCAGCGAGGTAGAGAGCCAGCAAGCCGCCGGTCGACTCGCCGCCGACAAAGACGGTCGGGCATTTGGCTTGGAGCTGGTAGAGAGCGGTCTCGACTTCTGCAACCCAATCTTGCCATTTGACCCGGTTCAAATCCTCGGGCTGGGTATAGTGACCCGGCAGCAAGGGTCCGGATACGGTGTAGCCATTCTGGTGCAGGATTTTCGCCAGCGGGCGCACTTCGGCGGTGGTGGCAGTGAAACCGTGGATGAGCAGGACACCCAGCGGGCCTGCTTCCCAGAAGAAAGGGCCGCCTTCCAGGTGCGGGTTATGGATCATGGACTGGCTCGGCATAGGGCGCCTGCCTTTCAGTCAACCGTGAGAGTCTTGCTCAGATTGCGGGGGAAATCGGGATCGATACCCCGCGCCAGGCTGATGCGGTAAGCAAGCAGCTGCAACGGAAGCGCAGCCAGGACGGCATTTATGGCGGGATCACTATCGGGCAGCAGGATCATGTCGTCAGCATTGGCGCGCAGGCGGGGGTCGTCCTGACCAATGACGATGGCCCGCCCGCCCCGGCAGGTGACTTCGTTGATGCCGCTGATCAGCAGGGGCACATCGCTGGGTCCGGCGACGAAAATGACCGGGTACCCATCCTGGACCGCAGAAAGCGGTCCGTGCTTAAACTCGGTAGAAAGCATTCCCTCGCAGTGGGCATAGGTGATCTCTTTGAGCTTGAGGGCGCCTTCCATGGCGACCGGGTAGGTATAGCCGTAGCCGACACAGTACAGGTCATTCCAGGCAGAGACAGACGGGGTGATTACAGCCAGGGGGGGATCGACCATCTCGATAGTTTGGTCGATAAGGGCAGGCAATGTGGCAAGGGCTGCGGTGTCGCGCTGCCCCATGCGCATAGCCAGGTAGAGCAAGGCGATCACCTGGTTGGTATAGGTTTTGGTAGCAGGAACGCTGATCTCGTAGCCGCATGCCAGGGGTAAATAACGCTCGCTGACCTGGGTCAGCGTGGAGCCGATCACATTGACCAGCCCCAGGATGCCGGTGCCGTACGGCTGGGCAACATGGATGGCATTCAGAACGTCCTTGGTCTCACCGGATTGGCTGACAAACAAACCAACGTCATCGGCGGTCAGGGTGGGAGCGCACTGGGCGATAAACTGCGGCGCAAGGACGGGGATCGCCGGGCGACCGGCAAGCTGGGCGAGATAGACCGCTCCGAGCACGCAAGCGTGATAGCTTGTGCCGCATCCCACCAGGTAAAGCTGGCGGGCGTTCGCCATGCGCTCGACAACGGCATCCAGGTGCGGGGATTTCTCCAGCAAGTGCAATAGCTCGCCGGCAACGGTGGCTTGCTCGTGGATTTCTTTGAGCATAAAGTGCGGATAGCCGCCCTTCTGGACGGCATCCATTGACTCAGTTACCAGCTCAAATGGACGCTCGATCGGTGCGCCGTCTGCTACGCGGTGCAGGTGGATACCCTGTGGAGACAGGCTGAGGATCTCGCCATCGTAAATGCGCATCACCCGGCGGGTGAGGGGCAGGATGGAAGGCAGGTCGGACGAGACGCAGGTGAAGCCATCCGCAATCCCGGCGACCAGCCCGGAGCCTTTCTTGATGGCATACAGCGTGTCTTCGCCAACCCGACCGATGACAAAGGCGTAATCACCTTCCAGATCCTGGTAAGCCAGGCGAATGGCATCGATAAAGCCATAGCCGCGCTGGATATAGCGCTCAACGGCGTGGACACAGGACTCTCCGTCGTTGGTCGAGCGGACGGTCATACCCTCGGCAATAAACTGCTGGCGCAGCTCTATATTATTGACTACATTCCCGTTGTGGGCGCCGACCATATCCCCGTCAGAATCCAGGTGAGGCTGGGCGTTTTCCATCGATGGGTGCCCGAAGGTTGCCCAGCGAAGCTGGACGATGCCGCGCTTGCCGCTCATTGAGGCAAAATGCAGGCGTTCAGCGACTTCATCGACCCTGCCAACGTCTTTACGCAGGTCGATGGTGCGGGTGTCGTCCAGGGTGGCGCAACCGACAGAGTCATAGCCACGG
>JBFYSV010000062.1:0-13323 GCA_041301185.1 Anaerolineae bacterium | reverse complement strand
CCAGCTCCATGTTCAGGCTGGCAGCCAGGTCGCGGGCGGCAGCCAGCTCAGCGTTCAGCGCGCTTGTGCTGGCTGTCAGCGAGACCGCCGGAACGCCCAGCTCAGCCAGCTTCTTCAGGGTTTGCGTATAGCCGCCCTTGTTCGCCTCGCTCAGGGTCAGGTGCACTGCGGTGAAGATATCCCCCGCCAGGCAGCCTTGCAAGGCAGCCCAGGCTGCCTCGTTATCCGCTTGCAACAAGATCAGCAAATGGTCCAGCCCGCTGCGCAGCAACCGATCCCGGTAGGCGCTATCCGCCAGGCGCAACCCGTCGGTCAGCAAACCGGTGACCATCCCCAGGTACTCGGCGTGCTCTGCCAGGGTGATCAGGTCATCCCGCAGGGTGGGCTCGCCGCCGGTGAAGACCACATGCGGGATGCCCGCCCCCCAGGCTTTCTCCATCACCTGCGCCCACTCGGCAGTGTTCAACTCGCGGGCGACGCGCTTGGTGGGTGCATTCTCAGGATCGGCGCCCGGCGGCAGGCGGTAAGTCAGGGCGCAGTCCAGCCGGTAAGGCGCGGTGAGCTTACCAGCATAGGGCGTGCGCCGGTTGAAATCCAGGAAAGTCACCGGATCCAGGTCGGGGGTCTCCACCAGGGTCAGGATGCGCTCGCCCAGGTTGCGGTAGTCTGCAAAAGCCTGCTCGGCATCCACCCGGTAGCGCTGGGCCACCTTCTTCGCCACCTGCTCCGCCGGGGTGTTGTGGACGAAGTAGTAAGCGTATTCCGCTGCCGTCTGGTTGAGGTGCAGCACGGTGGAGGCGTTGACGATCAGGATCCCGTTTCCGTCGCCTTCCACCCGCAGGTGCAGGCGGTAGTTGCGCGGGTCGTTTTGCGGGGCGATGTAGTGGTACATCCCCGGGGCAATTGGCTGGATGGGGCGAAATAAGGAGCGGAAGGATTCGGTTAGTTTTGCCATAGGTTTGCCTTTTCTTTTACCACGGAGTACACAGAGTACACAGAGTTTTTCTTTAAATTTTCACCGCAGAGACGCGCAGAGCGCTGAGAATACATATTTTCTACGTTCTTCTCCATATCAGAAATGAATTGGTACCAGTCGAGCTCATAGCTTCGATCACTTTTTCGTTATCAAACCCCGGCAGGCGGGTTTGCAGGGCGCTAAACAGCTCGCTCTCTCCGCTTGCTCCCTGGGGTACCACACAGCCTGACTGCTGGTCTTTGCCGATTAAGATAAAGAAAATATCCTCTATAGACGGTCCCTCGTCAGTCGTCTTGATCACCACCGCGCTCAAATCGCTCCACCGGACGGCTTCACGGCTGCCATCCTGGCGGACCACCGAAATACTCTCATCATCAAAGTGTACACTGACCATACCAGCCTTTTTGTTTCTGGTTTCTAATTGATCTCTGCGTCTCTGCGGTGAAAAAGGTTTTCTCCGTGTGCTCTGTGTTCTCTGTGGTGCAAAATTAGAATTGCAATGGGCAGCCCCCGCCGCATTCTTGCAGCAGTACGCAGCCATTGCACTTCTCTGGCAGGTTGCGCCGCTCGCGCAGGCTGACTGACAGCTCGTGGTTCCAGATCGAATCCCACGGATCGCGCATCAAATTGCCCAACGGCTGGTAATACGATTGGCACGGGATTACCGCCCCATCCGGCTCGACGCACATGTTATACAGCGCAGCCGTGCAGCCTTTTACGCCCAGGTCGAGCTGCATCGGGTCGAAGTGGCAATACTGGGTGGGCGTATACCAGATCAGGCGCTGACCGGTCAGGTCGGTCTTCTGGCGAGCCATGTCCAGTAATGGCACCAGCTCGCTTTCGTGCAAGCCGGTGCCCACCGTGGCGCCCTTGCCGGAATAGATCAGCGCGTTCAGCCCCAGGGTAGGAACCCCGGTTTCAGCTAAGAAATCGAGGGTCCCTGCCATCACCGGGCTGTTATCGCGCAGCATGGTGGTGTTGGTCATCACGAACAGCGGCGTATCCAGGGCGTTGCGCAGCCCGGCGACAGTCTGGTTCCAGGCGCCGTGCAGGCGCACCATCTGGTCGTGGATTACCGGGTCGTGCGATTCCAGGGTGATCTGCACGTGATCCAGCCCAGCCTCCACCAGCGAGTCCAGGTAGCGCCGGTCGCTCAGCCGCCTGCCGTTGGTGTTCAGCCCGGTGATCTGCCCGTTGCCCTCGGCGTGGGCGATCAGTTCCGGCAGGTCGCCGCGCAGGGTCGGCTCGCCGCCGGTGAAGACCACGTGCGGGATGCCCAGCTGCCACAGCCGGTCGAGAATCCGCTTCCACTCCTCAGTTCCTAGCTCGCTGTAATTGCGCGGGCGGGCGTTATAGCAATGGGCGCAGTCGTTGTTGCAGCGGTAGGTCAGCGCCAGGTCCATCCGGTATGGCGCGGAGGGGCGGGCGCTGAAAGGGATGGTCGTCTCCACCTCCAGGTCGTGCACCGGGCAGGCGCCATCCGGGCGCACCAGCTCGCTGATCTGGTGGGCTACCTGCTGGTAATCCAGGCGTGCCTGCTGGGGGGGCACCGCGTAGCGGCGGGTCAGCGCCTGCTGGGCCTGTTCCTCGGGTACATCCTCCAGGTACAGGTATGCCATCAGGGCCGCGGTTGGGTTGAGATGCACCACCCGGCTGGCATTGACCAGCAGCAAACCGCTGCCGTCCTCATCCAGGCGCAGGTGCACCCGGCTGCGCTCGCCCAGCGCCTGGCGCTGGTAATGGTGCAGCCCCGCGGCGGGATATTGCGCCGAACTCGCCCGCCGGCTGCTTATGTTATGGAAAAAGCTCTGGATACCGCTAAGTCTGCTCATCTCGATCCTTTGGTCGTTGGTTGCTGATCATTAACCCATCATTGAAACCAATAAGCTCACCTGCCGCCGCCGGCGCAGGCGCAAGCGCAGCCCGCGCAGGCGCAGGCGCACGCGCAGGCGCACTTGAAGCCGCCACTCGAGCCGCCCTTCCATTTGCCGCCGCGGCTGCTGCTGACCGCCTTGGGCAGCGGGTTGGTGCGCTCGGTGATGCCGCTGGTGAAATCAGTCAGCTTGCCGATCGTCCCCGCCGAGAAACCCTGCACGCCGTTGACCACCGAGGCGGCAAAGTCCGAGCCGGGCAGGTGCGGCAGGGACGGCTTTCCACCCTGCCCGCCGGGGATTGCGCCTCCTGAGACCGGCCCGGTTGAAACCGGCCCGGTTGACGCCGGGCGCGGGAAGCCGGGGTCATAGCGCGGCCACCACACCGGCACGAAGACCGGCCCGCCGCTGAACGTGCGCCGGGTGCGGTCGTCGTAGTCTTTGTCCAGCATGGTCCAATCCATCACTTCTTCGTACTTGGCGCTCTTGACCTCCGGGGTGCCGGCGGCTTCCACCTGCTTCCAGGCGCGCTCGGTGATGTCCTGGTAATAGGCAATTGTCTCCTTGCGGCTGAAGCCTTTCATTTTATTGCCAACCTCTGTGACCAGGTTCACCATCGTATCTTCCAGCTTCTTGCGCCGCTCCAGCTTGGTCTCTACCGCAAAGGCGTGCAGGAAATCAACCTCGTAAGGGTTCAGCCCTTCAGGCTGCGGCACGCTGATATCCAGCACCAGCGGGTCACGCGTCTTAACGCTGGCAGCCTCTTTCTTGATCACCGAGAACAGGATCATGGTCAGGATCTTGTCCACCGGCTGCTCGAGCAAGATGGCGGCTTCGACTGCCGTCAGGCCGCGCTTGATGCCGTGCCCCTCCACCGAGATCTTGGGCGGCAGGTACTGCATCAGGCGTTTGTTGCCGCTTCTCAATGTCGCCCAGGCCAGCAGCCCGAAAAGTCCAAAGCAGATCAGGGCGGGCAGGAGCGTCATGCACGCTCCAATGGTTGCAAGCACGCCGTCCCCGGTGGACGTCTCGACATAGGTGCTGGCAGGCGCTTCCGGCTCCACCTGCACCGGCTGGGTGACGTATTGCTCCGGGAAGGATGCCCCAAAATCGTACTCCTGGGTCAGGCGGGCAGCCGGGTTGCGCCAGATATAGACAATCCGGTCCTCCTCGTCCAGGGCGGATTCGGGCAGGTCGCTAAACCCGGGCGGGGCGGAGTGGTAGCGCGGCTCTTCGTTTTGCACGCCGGGCGGCAGGTGAAAGATCACCGCCAGGTCCGTGTTGCCGCGCACGAATTTCGAGTCGAAAAATGTAGGCGCAAAGACCGCGCTCAGGTAGCCTTCCTGGTCATCATCCGGGTAGAGCGCCTGCCCGACAACCGGGATCACCGCCCGCACCCTGCCGGTCTCGCCTGCCCGGATGGCGTTGCTCCCCAGCCCCAGGGCGACGCCGTACGTCACGTAAGGCGAGATCTGGATATCCGTAATGGGCTCCCCGTTCACCTCCGCGGTGATGCTGCTCAGGTCGAAGTTGTTGCTGGGCAAGCCGATATCGATAAAATCGATCGGCGGGGCGTTACCGTCGTTGGTGAAAACCCACTCGTAGAGCAGGGATAGGGTGCCGTCGCTGTTCCAGAACACGTCCACCGTGGATTCAGGCACCTGGAAAGAGTAGCTCTGCGCCAGCGAGCTGCTGGGCAGCAGCAGAACGAAGAGTACCAGCGAGATGAGGATGATGCGTCTTTTCATAGTTCGGTTACCTGCGAGGCCTTCCAAAAAGCTTCGCCCTTCTATTTGGACAGCCCCGCGAGAATATAATCCGCTTAGTTATCCGGCACCTGGTGAGGCCTACCGCCCGCCTCCGGCGCAGGCGCAGGCGCACCCCGCGCAGGCGCAGGCGCAAGCGCAGCCCCCGCCCCCGCCCGAGCGGCTCCCGCCGCTGGAAGACTTGGGCGGAGGGTTGGTCTTATTGGTGACCCCAGACGTGAAATCGCTGATCCCGCCGATCACCCCCGCGGAGAAGGATTGCACGCTGTTGACCATTGAGGCGGCGAAATCCGAGCCGGGCAGGTTGGGCAGCGAGATGCTCCCGCCCCCTGATCCGCCTGAGCTGCCCGAGCTGCGCGGGAAGCCCGGGTCGTAGCGCCCCCACCAGCTTGGAACGAAGACCGGCCCGCTGCTGAAGGTGCGCCGGGTGCGGTCGTCGTAATCTTTATCCAGCATGGTCCATTCCATCACTTCATCGTACTTGGCGCTCTTGACCTCCGGGGTGCCGGCGGCTTCCACCTGCCCCCAGGCGCTCTCGGTGATCTGGCGGTAGTACTCGATCGTCTCCTTGCGGCTGAAGCCTTTCATCTTGTTTGTCACGCCGCGCACCAGCGAGATCATCGTGTTCTGCAAGGCGCTCTTGCGCTCGGCAGGCTTATCGAGGCGGAAGGCATCCAGTAAATCGGTCTCATATGGGCGCAGCTCGTCGGGCAGTTTGTCGGCGATGTCCAGCTCCAGCGGGTCGCGGCTCTTGACGCTGGCAGCGCCTTTCTTGATCACCGCAAACAGGATCATGGTCAGGATCTTGTCCATCGGCTGCTCCATCAGGATTGCAGCCTCGATGGCGGTCAGGCCGCGCTTGATACCGTGCCCCTCCACCGAGATCTTGGGCGGCAGGTATTGCATCCGCCGCCGCCGCTCGCTGAAGATGCCCCATGCGGTAGAGCCAAAGAATACTGCCCCAAAGCCAAAGCATACCAGCCCGAAGATCAGGTCATCTCCGTTGATGCCCAGCCTTTCCAGCAGAGAAGGGCGCACCACCACCCCCTCCGGCAGGTACTGGCGCGGCACAGATGCCCCGAAGGGGTACTCCAGGTAGCCGGTGGCGCTGGAATTGCGCCAGGTGTAGGTGATCCGGCCTTCCTCATCGAAGCCGGTATCAGGCTCGCTCGCCCAACCGGGCGGGGCGTTATGCCAGCGCGGCTCTTCGGGCTGCACGCCGGGCGGCAGGTGGAACGTTACAGAAACATCCGTGCTGCCCGCCACGTACTGAGAGCCGAAATAGGTCGGAGCAAAGACCAGGCTGGCGTAATTCCCGTCCTGGTCATCGGGATAAAACATGCGCTCGATGCCGGGGACAAATACAGTCACTACCCCAGAATCCCCTGGCTGGATGGCAGCGCTACCCAGCGCCACCGCCACGCCGGTGCCATCCCCCTCGTACTCGCCGCTGGAGATATACGCCACGGGTTCTTCGTTCACTTCAGCAGTGATGAGGTATTCTTCGTAATTCTTGTTGGGCAGGCCAACGTCTACGAATTCGATCGGCGCCGCTCCCGGTAGGTTGGTGAAGGCAAAGCGGTAGAGCAGGTCCACCGTCCCATCGCCATTCATGAATACATCAACGGTCAGGCTGTCCAGTTGAAAATAGTAGGATTGAGCCAGGCCTACCGCCGGCAGCGCCAGCAGCACGATCACCACGAAGAGAGCGTAGATTCTTTTCATAGTCCGGGTTACCACTTGGGTTCTTCTTTGAGCTGGTAGACGCTCTTGCAATACGGGCAGTTGACCACCGGCGCGCCGGCAACCATCTGGATATTATCCATCGTCAGCGCCCCGCCGCAGCTCTGGCATTTGAACTCATCCATCTTCACATCTGCCGGCAGGTCGATATTCAGGGTGACGTTGGTATCACCCGGCTTGGTCTTGACCTGGCTGGCGAAATAGATCAGCGCCAACCCGATTCCAACCGTGACAATACCCACCCCGATCCAGCCGGTGGAGCCTTGCGGGCTGAACGCTCCCCAGATGAACAATACGCCAAAGAAGATCAGGATGGCTGCGACAATGTAGGTGATGACTTTGACTGCGCGCATTTTTCCTCCGTTTTTCCTTAAACAGTATAAGTGTACAATCTTTAGCTAGTTTGGGCAAATGATAAATTTCCTTGATTTGTCATAATTATATACGCAGAAAACGGACAACCGCCGCGGGCTTATACTCCGAACCTATCCCATGGTCGTAGAGACGCAGCATGCTGCGTCTCTACCGGCATATAGGTTGCCTCGATGTCCGGAGAAACGTAGAGACGCCCCGCCGGGGCGTCTTTACCGGCACATCGATATGCGCGGTAAAATTAACCCCTCAACCTGACAACCTGCCAGGTCGAATCAAGTCGCAACGGGAGCTGCCTTGAAACGCCTGCCTTTCTACCCATTTCTCTTCATCCTGTACGTGATCCTCACCCCCCTGTCGGTCAACCTGGACCAGCTCGACCCGGCCCAGGCCTTGCGACCGGCGATTGCGCTATTCCTGCTGGCAGCTGCCGGCATGCTCCTTTTCTACGCCCTTACCCGGGATTGGCAGTATGCCGCCTACCTTGTTTTCCTGGTTTTACTGTTCTTCTTCTCATTCGGGCACCTGGTGCGCTTCAGCCTGGAGAAGTTCCCGATCCTGTATGAGCTCCTCTACCAGGAGGTATTCCTGGTCGCCTGGGGGCTGCTGCTGGTGCTGCTGTGTACAAAACCCGTCTGGCGGCGCCTGCGCCGCCTGGTATGGCTAACCCCTTTTCTCAACCTGCTGTTCCTGATCGCCCTTGCCGCGCCGCTGTACACCATCCTGAGCCAGGAGCTTTCGGTCCGCGCCGCGGGCAGAGCGGCTGCTAGCCTTCCCAGGCCGGTTTCTGAGGAAAGCTCCCTGGATTGCTCCGTATCTCCGGATATCTACTATATCGTCCTGGATGGGTATGCCCGGTCGGATGTGCTTGCTGAGCGCTTCGGCCTCGATAACCAGCCGTTCCTGGACGGTCTGCAAGAGAAGGGTTTCTACCTGGCTGGCGAGAGCCACAGCAATTATATGCAGACCGTCTTCTCTATCTCCTCCTCGCTCAACTTCTCGTTTATCGATCCACCCGGCGGGTCGCAACGGGATGCCGTCTATTTCAAGGATCTCATCGCTCACAATGCCTTGCTGGAGAAGTTAAGGGCTTGCGGCTACCGTTTTGTGATCAACGAGAGCGGTTTTTACCACACCGACGACCTCGCGCCAGATGCGGTCTTATCCCCCTGGTCAACCCTGACCGGGTTCGAAGGCTTGCTCTTATCTGGGTCACCCTATGAAGTCGTCGGATCTTATCTGAATCTGGACGCCCCGCCGCAGAGCTATGCCGCCCACCGCAAGCGGGTTACGGATACTTTTACATCTCTCCAGGAAGCGTACCGCCTGCCGGGTCCCAAGCTGGTCTTTGCCCATATCGTCTCCCCCCACCCGCCGTTTGTTTTCGATGAGACTGGGCAGGCCATCCAGCCAACCTATCCCTATTCGATGAATGACGGCGATGATTATAAAGGCACGCTCGAAGAGTACCTGGAGGGTTATCCCGGGCAGGTGCGCTTTGTCAACCTCCAGGTGCAGCAGGTGGTCGATTCCCTGCTGGCAAATTCCGAGACGCCACCGGTGATCATCCTCCAGGCAGACCACGGCCCGGGCTCAGGCCTGGATTGGAGCTCGCCTTACAGCACCTGCCTGTGGGAGCGCACCTCGATCTTGAACGCCTATTACCTGCCCGGCATTGATCCAGCCGTGCTTTACCCCACCATCACGCCGGTGAACACGTTCCGGGTGGTGCTCAACGGATATTTCGGGACGGACCTGCCCTTGTTGCCCGATGAGAATACCTACTTCACTTCGCACCGCTTGTGGCGTCAGGTGATCGATATCCGCGACCGGCGAACTTCCCGGGATAATTGCGATTAACACCACAATTTAACCTTTATACTAACTCTCTTTGGAAAGTAGCCCCGGTATCTGCTCGACGATCGCATCCCGCACCTGGCGGAAGACCCCCAGCACTTCGTCTTCCCTGCCTGCCGCTTTTGCCGGGTCGGGGAAGCTGTAATGCACCCGGATGCCGGGACCCAGCCACAGCGGGCATTCTTCCGCCGCCGAATCGCACACTGTCACCACCAGGTCAAAATCTACCCCGCGCAGCTCATCGGCGTGCTTGGAGCGCCCATCATGCTGGATGCCGATCTCTGCCAGAACCTGGATGGCTTTGGGGTGCACGTAGCCTGCCGGCTGGGTGCCGGCGCTGTACGCCCGCCAGCGATCTGCCAGGCGGGCGTTGGCAATTGCCTCTGCCATCTGAGAGCGGCACGAGTTACCCGTGCATAAAAACAGCACGTTACGCCTCATTTGCCACCCGAGTAAGTATGCTTGAGGGCTTCATCATCAGAGCTGGAAAGCTCTTTTAGCTGCCCGCTGGCGACATAGATCGTGCGCTCGCAGATATTGGTCACCCGGTCCGCCAGGCGCTCCAGATTGTGGGCAGCCCACATCAGGTAGTTGCCCTGGTCGATTGCCTTGGGATTTGCGAACATGATCGTCACCAGCTCGCGGTAGACCTGGTTGTACAGGTTATCCACCTCATCGTCTTCGTCGGGGATTTTACGGGCAGTCTCGGCGTCCACGGCGATGAATGCGCCCACCGCCCGGTGCAGCATGCTGATCGAGATCTCTGCCATGCGTGGGATGTCAATCAGCGGCTTGATCAGGGGCTCTTTGCCGATCATGGTGACGATATGAGCAATGCCCTTGGCATAATCACCCATCCGCTCCAGCTCGCCAGCCACTTCCAGGATGGAGGCCAGCAGGCGCAGGTCGCCTGCCATGATGGGCTGTTGTAGTGCGATGGTGGTGATTACCTCGTTTTCGATCTCAAATCGCTTGGCATTGATTGTCTTATCTTGATCGTAGATCTGATGAGCAAGCTGCACATCCTGTTTCCTGAGCGCCAGCACCGATTGCGTCAGGGAGTCCTGCACCATGCTATCCAGCACCAGGATCTCGTCCCGCAGGTGCTGGATCTTGCGATCCAATGTCTCTCTGGTCATGTTTGCCTCCCTTTATCCGAACCGACCGGTAATATAGTCTTCGGTAACTTGCTCTTTGGGGTTGGTGAAGATTTGCGTCGTTTCGCCATACTCCATCAAGTAACCTGCCCGGTCTTCGTCCATGGTGAAGAATGCGGTGTAATCCGATACACGAGCTGCCTGCTGCATATTATGGGTGACGATAATGATGGTGTACTCTGTAGACAGCTCACGCATCAGCTCCTCGATTTTCAGCGTGGCGATCGGGTCAAGCGCCGAGCAGGGTTCATCCATTAAGATGATGTCTGGTTTCACCGCGATCGTGCGGGCGATGCACAGGCGCTGCTGCTGACCCCCAGATAGAGACAGGCCGCTCTGGTCAAGTTTATCATGCACTTCATCCCACAGGGCAGCGCTTTTCAATGATTCAGTGACCAATTCGTCCAGCTCAGATTTCTTGCCTTTAAAGCCATTAATTTTCGCCCCCCAGGCGATATTGTCGAAGATGCTCTTGGGGAAGGGGTTGGGCTTCTGGAAAACCATCCCAATCCGCCGGCGCACTTCCACCGGGTCCACATCCGGGGCATACAAGTTTTGCCCTTGAAAGAACACCTCACCCTCCGCCCAGGCGGTGGGCACCAGCTCGTTCATGCGATTGAATGAGCGCAGCATGGTGCTCTTCCCGCAGCCGGAAGGTCCGATAATGGCGGTGATCTTGCGGGGCGGTACTTCCAGGGTGATGTTTTTCACTGCCCGGAAGCTGCCATAATAGATGCTCAAGTTATTGACTTCAATGGCGTTTTGTTCTTTTTGGTCCATGCTTCTGTCCAAGAGAGAAATGCTCTGGTTGATTTCAGGTCGGGTGGTGTTCATGCTAATCTCCGCGTGTAGCGATTGCGCAGGTAGATCGCAATGGCATTCATCGCCAGCAGCAATATCAGCAGTACGATGATCGCCGCAGCTGCCAGGTTGCGCCATACATCCTGAGGACGGGCGGTCCACTGGTAGATCTGGATGGGAAGGGTAGTGAATTTGGAAAACGGGCTGTTTGGGTCATAGGTGATAAAGGTGGATGCCCCGATCACCACCAGGGGGGCGGTCTCGCCGATTGCCCGTGACATCGCCAGGATGCTGCCGGTCAATGTTCCCGGGATCGCATTGGGCAGTACGTGATACCATACCGTTTGCCACTTGGTGCCGCCTAACCCCAAGCTGGCTTCGCGCAGCGAGCGCGGCACAGATCGTATCGCCTCCTGGGCGTTGATGATCACCAGCGGCAGAACGAGCAACCCCAGGGTTAGCCCAGCGGAGAGGATGGTACGCCCGTTCGCGGTGGAGGAGGAGTCGCCAATTCCAAACATTGCCCCGCTGGTGACCGGCTCCAGCACACGCACGAAAACAGCCAATCCCAGGATACCATAAATGATTGAAGGCACACCCGCCAGGTTGTTGATATTGGTACGGATAACGCGGTTGATCCAATTATCCCGGGCGTACTCTTCGAGATAGATAGCCGACATGACTCCCAATGGCAAAGAAAATATCATTGCTATAAAAATGGTGAACAGAGATCCCAGAATCGCATTGCGCACCCCGGCGACAAGTGGGTTGCTGCTTTGGGGTGAGGTGACGAAATCGAGCGATACCCAGTTGCGAAAGGTCAGAAACCCACCCGGGAAGTTATCGATGGCGTATTGATAGATCTCTTCTTTTTCGAATATCGACTCAAGTAAGGTGAAAGTTGCTGCCACTTGCGGCTTGGCTACTTCAGTGATGACTAAATCCACTAGCTCTTCCTGGCTTAAGTCCTCGGCTGCGATTTCTTTAAAGATAGTTTGATAACGCCCGCTGGTAAGATTGACTTGCAAAATTGCGATCAAATCATTCTGGGTCAGTTCCTCGATCGGGGTAGCCGATTCCACCAGGGTGGCAGGTTCCGTCTTGTAAGAAATGATCGCGTAACCAAACGAGTCGTTGATGACCTTGAATAGCAGAGTCATCAGGGCAATGATGCCAATGATCGTAGATGCTTGAAAGATCACCATCCAGATCGTGCCCACACGGTGGCGTGCAGGTAAGTTGCTGGTTTCACCCGGGCTGGTAGTCAGTAATCCAGCCCGATATTTTGATCTCTTGGCTCCGGGTCCTTGCCCGGCTGGTTTGGCGCTCATTCGTACTCCTCCCGGAAGCGGCGCACAATCCGCTGGCTGATGATGTTCAAGGTCAGGGTGATGAAGAAAAGCAGCAAACCAATCGCAAAGATGCTGTTGTAATCGATCGAGTCATAACTCAGGTCGCCGCCGCTAATGCGTACGATATAGCCGGTCATCGTCTCGGCCGGCTTGAACGGATTGAGGGTCAGGTTAGGTCCGGCGCCAGCTGCCAGGGCCACGATCATCGTCTCACCGATGGCACGCGAGATACCGATGATGAACGCTGCGGCAAGACCAGAGATGGCTGCCGGGACAACAATCCGCAGGGCAGTCTCCAGGCGGGTGGCGCCCAGCCCGTAGGCTGCCTGGCGCAGGGCATCCGGTACCGCATTCAGAGCATCTTCGCTCATCGTGGCAATCGTGGGCAGGATCAGAATGCCCAGCGCGATTCCAGCGGCAGCCGTGTTATAGACTTCGACCACGTCTTTACCAAGCAATGAACGCAGTAACGGGGTGATAAATGTCAGGGCAAAGAAGCCGTAGACCACGGTGGGGATGCCCGCCAGCACTTCCAACACCGGCTTGATGATGCTGCGCGCTCGGGTGGAGGCGTATTCGCTCAGGTAAATGGCTACAAATAAACCCAAAGGCAGGGCGATCAGCATGCCAATGAAAGTCGTCATCAGGGTGGCTGTGACCAGGGGCAGAACACCATAGGCCTCGATCTGTGGTTGCCATTTGGTGCCGGTTAAGAATTCAATTACCGACACTTCACTGAAGAACAGAAGTGATTCTTTAAAGAGTTCGTAGACAATGCCGATCGTAGTCAGGATGGACGTGGCAGCACTGATGAAGAGTACCACCTCAATGGTGTTCTCCCCCAGGCGGGGTTTACGACGCAAGCTCATTTTGGGAACTGAGATCAGATTTTCTTTTGGGCTGGCGGGAATAGTTGCCATTTTATTATTCCTCTCGTAGGATACAGGGAGGATTTCTGGAGTTTAGACACTTGATAAATGATACCTTTTTTTAACACGCAGTGTCTTGTATTGCGGGATGAATTACCCGAAATACACGACTGTTTTCACTGGGTTCCCCTAAGCCAGATTATTGTTGCTGTCTTGGTGAAGTAATCTGGATACCCGTAAGCAAGTTCATTTATTGTCCCGCTGCGTCCAGCCAGGCCTGCTTGGCGGCATCCCAGGCTTCAACGCTGGCGGGGAAGTAACCGACATCGATGATCTCGTCGTTGACGAAGGTCAGGTAGAAGTTGATGAAGGCGCCAACCTGGGGTTTGCTCTGCATGATCGCCGGGTCGGAGTAGATGAAGAGCGGGCGGGAGAGCGGGTAAGAGTTGTCTTCGGCAGTTTCGGCGGTGGGTGCAACGCCATCGACGGAGAGGGCCGTGAGCAGGTCCTTGTTCTCGTTGTAGTAGGCGAAGCCGAAGTAGCCGATGGCATAGGGCGA